>JAYVFP010000350.1:0-64296 GCA_043773025.1 Archangium sp. | reverse complement strand
CAGTCGAGGGGGCACTTACCGCCCGAAGGCGAGGTAATCCCTCGACTCCGCTCGGGATGAACGGTGGGCGCTCTTTATTTCGATCAACCCTGCGAGCGGAGTCGAGGCACCTAATTGGTCTTCTTCGCGCGGATGATATCGATGATTTTCTGCCGCTTCTTGCGAATGCCGTTTTGCCGCGCCCCATCGAGCAGGGTGTCTGAGTCGGTGTACGCGTCGCCGAGGTTGCGATCGTCTTCGAGGTCTTCAGGGTTGCGCAACGTGAGCTTCACCCGGCCCAACGTGGCGCCCAGGGTGAGCGCTTCGGCTTCTTCAGCCGAGAGCAACAACGTCACGTCGACGAAGGCCTTCTCCTGCTCGTCCATCGTGGCCTCGGAGATGTCGTCGGCGATCTTCCCGGTGGCCAGCACCGGCACCTTCTGCAGCAGCGTCACCGCGCGGCGCTCGATCTGTTTGCGAGGGCCTTCCTTCATGGGAAAGGTCACCACCACGTCGACCAGATCGCCAGGCTTGACCCAACGCCCCACAGCCGCCACCGCGTTGGTGGCGATGGTGAAGCCCCGGGTGCGCTTCATCACCTTCTTCGACAACCGTTGATCCGCCGTTCGCATCGAGACGAACTGCGACATGAAGAGCGGGTCACCCATCTGCACGCCGACGGCGAGCTTTTGGTCGAGGATGAAGTTCATCATGTCGCCCTTCACCACGCCGCTGCCCTGAAACGGCTCAGGCACGGCGCGCAACGCGACGTTCTCCAGCGTGACCACGTCACCCACGCCGAGCTCTTCCGCGGCCACCACCACCTGGGCCAGCGTCCAGCTCGCGCGTTGTTGCCGGTCGACCGCGAAGAGCGACGCCGAATAGATGGCCAGCGCCGCCGCGCCGATCACCAGCGCCGCAAAGAGCGGCTGGCTGCCCTTGAAGAAGGCCTGCTCGAAGAAGCCGGGCGCAGCGGTGTGTACCGGCACGGCGCCGATGCGGGTCTCGCTGTCGGCCACGGCGGTCGAGGTGGCCGTGGGGCTCGGGAAACTCGAGATGGCCGAAGACAACGGCAGCATCATGGTCGGCCTGCCCAGCATGCTCTCGGGCGAGGTGTCGATCTCGGCCTGGGCCTCGAGGATCAACGCGGGCACCTTCGCGTCGGTCACCTCGGGCTCCTGCAGCCGCGGCGCGTCTTTGGTCACCTCGGAGCGCGGGGGCATCGGGGCCATGCGGCCGCTCTTGCTCGAGCTCTCCGGCACCTGGCCCTGCTTGCCGCTCTTCCCGCTGATGCTCTTGCCGCTGCGTTCACCTTCGGGCGTGGCTGCGGGCACCGGCCGTGGCGGGAGCGGCGCATGCCGACCACTCTTGCTGGGGTCCGTCCACGGAACCATCGGCATCGAGCCGCGCGCCTCCGCGGGGAGATCCGTCGCCGCGATGGTGCGCACGGCGTTCTCGAAAGGGTTCGGTACGTCGAGCGGGGGGCGGGTCGCCGCCGGCACCGGGGCGGTGACCACGCCCGTCTCGGTGCCCTCGAACTCCTCGAACATCAGCGGCTTCATCGGCTTGCCACTGACGGCCGCGAGCTCCTGGAAGGTGCCCGCCGAGGTGGCCTCGGGCATCGGGGCCGCGGTGGGGTCGAAGCGCAGCAAGGGCAGCTGCATCTCGAGGCGGGCGAGCAGGGGCGGCGCGTTGCCCGAGAGATCCCAGAGGTAGTCGTCCCCCGCGAAGCTCTGGCCCTGGCCGAAGGCGCGCGCGGCCTCGGCAGCGCAGCGCTCCAGCTCGGCGCGCAGCTCACCGGGCGCGATGCGCGCGACTTCGGAGAGCTCGGGGCCGGGAATGCCTTCCACCAGGCGAAGGAAGAAGCGTTCGCGTGCCTGCTCGGGGAGTGCCCGCAGGCGCGAGAGGCTCTGGCGCGCTTCGAGGAGCGACGCCTGCGAGGTGCCCTGTTCTTCGATCGCGCCGGGCGACGCTTCTTTCGAGATCCGCCGCGCCACGTTCATCACGTGCACGCCGATGGAGGCCTCGTCGACGCCCCCGAGCGTGCGCATCACCTCGTCGAGGATCTTCGGCACCAGGCGGTCGGTCACGTGATGCGGAGACGACGCGAGGGCGACGCCGTGCGCGAAGGGCGTGAGGTACTCCCGAAGCCGCTCGCGCGCTGCTGCATCACCGGCCCGCGCGGGGCCCACGTCTTCGCGCCACTCCATGGGCCGCACTCTCTCACGGCGGGCGGCGGCTGCGCACGCTGACCCAATGGCCGTCACCCGCGTGAGACGCGCGCCTCACCGAAAGCACGGGTGCTGTCAAACCCGCGGCGATCTCGACGTGAAATGGACGAGAGCACTGATTCGAAGGACAAGCAGTTCACGCATGGCGGACATCATCGACCTGTCGCTGATCGCTGAATCCCGAAAGCACCTGGCGAAGCTGCTGGAGGCCCGGGGGATCAACTATTTCCTCTCGAAGGACGCCCGTCGTCCGTTCCAACTCGATCCCAGTCGCGTCGACTTGGTGGTGCGCGCTGCCGCGAAGACGCGCAAGGCGAACACCGGGCGGGTGCACGTGAGCGCGTATGAACGGGCGCGCAAGGAAGTGCGCCGCGAGCTGATCCGCCGGGTGGTCGGCGAGATGCTCCAGACCGGCCTCTGACGTCTTCGACTCGCCATTCCGGCAGAGCGCCGTGGTGAGAGTCGAGGCAGACTGCAAAGCAGCCCATGGCCGTCGACATCGAACCCCTCTTGAGCAAGCTCGCCGAGCTCGCCCCGCGTTTTGGCCGCGCGCGGGTGGATCTCGAGGCGATCGTCAGCCGGGGCAGGGCGCAGGACTACCGGGGCGTGATGCAGAACGCGCGGCTGGTGCTCGAGGTGTTGCTGCGTTCGCTCGTCACCGAAGATCTCAAGCAGACGCCCGGCAAGGCCATGCTCGAGGAGCTGGTCGCGAGGTTTCGCCAGCAGGCCAACGCCGGCATCGTGCCCGCGAAGATCCTCGCGCACATGGGCACGGTGCAGGCGTGGGGCAACCTCTCGGCCCACGATCACGCCGGCAGCCTCGACGAGTCAGGCGTGCACGTCGGCAAAGACGAGGTGGTCGCGAGCCTCAACTCTGTGGTGGCGATTCTCGGGTGGTACGCCGACAAGAAGGGCCTCGCGACGCCCGTCTCTGCGACGCCGCCCCCTGACGAAAGTTTCGAGCCGACGCAGCGCCGAGAGGCCCCGGCGCTGGGGCGCGTCATCGGCGGCCGCTACCGGCTTGATTCGCGGCTCGCGGCCGGGGGGATGGGCGAGGTCTACCAGGCCACGCACATCGAGCTGGGGCGGAAGCTCGCGCTCAAGCTCATGCGCCCGGCGCTCAGCGCAGAGACCAGCTTCGTCGAACGTTTTCGCCGCGAGGCGATGACCGCCAGCCGCCTGGGTCACCCGCACATCGTCGACATCATCGATTCGGGGCGATCAGATGATGGGCAGTTCTATTTCGTCATGGAGTTTCTCGACGGAAAGACGCTCTCGGCGCTCATCGACCAGGGGCCTGTGGCGCTGCCGCTCGCCCTCGACCTCGTCACGCAGATCGCCCTCGGGCTCGACGTCGCTCACCGCGCGGGCGTGGTGCACCGCGATCTCAAGCCCGACAACGTCATCGTGCTCGACCGTGAGGGCCGGCCCTTCGTCAAGCTCGTCGATTTCGGTATCGCCAAGGTGGTGGCTTCGGCTGATCAGAAGCTCACCACCCACGGTCTCATCATGGGCACGCCGCAATACATGGCGCCCGAGCAGGCCGCTGGCCTCGCCGTCGACGCGCGCGCAGACGTCTACGCGCTGGGGCTGATTCTCTTCGAGTTGCTCACGGGCCACCCACCGCTGACGGGCGAGACCGCCTCGCTCATCATGTCGGCGCACATCTCGAAGCTCGCCCCCTCGCTCCCCGCTGCTTTTCCGGCTTCGCTGCGAACGCTGGTGGCGCGCGCGCTGGCCAAGAGCCCGGCCGAGCGGCCGCAGCGACGCGGAGCGCTCCGCCTTCGCCCCCAGGGCCGCCGTCGCCGCCCGCGCCGCCCGGGGTGCCGTTGCCTCCGTTGCCGCCTCTGCCGCCTGGAGAAGAGGGGCACATCGCGCTGCTGCCCGAGCTGCCGTTCGAACCGTTCGTGCCTGCCGAGCCCGCGGCGCCTGCGCGCCCTCGACCCCCGCAGCTACCGAACTCGACGCCGACAGCGTTGCGCGGAATCACGAACTGCACACGCCGGCTCTTCTCGTCGACCGCCTCGACCAGCAGCCCGTGCTCCGCGGGCACTACGACTGCGCTGACGAGGGGCCCGCGATCCGTCGGCGTGCCCTCAAAGCAGAACGACCCTGGCACCTGCGCCATGAGTGGCACCTGCACCACCTGCGACAGCCGCTCGCCGAGCTTCACCGGCACCACCAGGCCCTGGCCCGTGTGGGTCAGGTCGATCGCGTCGGCCATCGCCCACTTCTGAGCCAGGTGCAGCACACCCGCGCGGTCGAGCGTGGCGAAGCCCGTGCCCAGTTGCACCTCGGCCGCGTCGATGCACGGCGTGACGGCGAGCGCAGCGGGGTCTTCGCAGAGGGGGAGAGGCTCACTCCACCCGACGTGAAAACGGAGCAGCGGGCGCAGATCGATGGCAGGCGCACGGCGTGCGTCGTCTCCCGCCACGAACGGTGAAGCGAGCTGCGCTTCGATGTCCTGGGAGAGCCTCACGTCGACCGGCGCGACCAGCGGCGGCTGTGGCACCGGAGCGGCGAGCGACGCGAGCGGCTGGGCCCAGCGCCCCTTCGCCATCACGGCCGCCTCGACCTCTGCTGCGCGCGCTTGCACCTCACGCACCGTCGACTGCGCGATGTGGATTCGCACGATTCTCCGTCGCGCTGACCTGCGCACCGCTTCTTCGGGAGCGCGCGCCCCGATGCGCCGCAGCAGGGCCTCGTCGTCGAGCTGCAGCACGGTGGCCTCGGTGAGGGGCTGGCCGTTCACGATGCCGTCATCGAGATCGAGCAACGCGCGCAGTGACTCCACCACCGCGCTCAACGCCTCAGTCGAGGGCCTTGCCGACAGCCGCGAACGCAGCTTGCGCAAGGCAGGGGCGGGTTCGCGCGGTCGTCTGGCGAGCACGTCGTACGTCGCACGCAGCCGCGCGAGGTCGGGGCGCTCGATGAAGGTGATGACCAGGCGCGAGAGGCGCTCGATGAACTCTCCGCGCAAAGGGGCCGGGAGCGAAGGCAGCAGCCGCTGTGCGCACGCACCCCAGAGCTGCTGGGGCACCCGCTCCGAGTCGAGGCTGTCGACGAAGGGCTCGACGAGCGTGGAATCGAGGCGCGAAAAATTGGGGCGCTCGCAGACGGTGTCATCTGCGCCGGGTCGCGACAGGTAGTGCACCAGCGCCTCGCCGGGCCACTGCGCGGAGTCTGTGCGCAGGCTCTCGAGATCGTAGCGCGCGGGGAAGGTGTGGGCGCAGCCGCAGAACATCAGCCCCAGAACGAGCGCGCCCCTCATGCAGCCCCGCTGGCCGAACAATCGCTTCATGCGGCGCACCCTTACTCAAGCCGGGGACTTCAGTCGCTCGCGCAGTCGACGAGCGTGGGGCTGAGCACCCGCACCAGCTCGGTGGGCGAGAGTGAACACAACAAACCGCGACCGCCCGCGTTGATGAAGATGAGCGGCAGCGCCGTGATGGTCCGCTCGCAACACACGCGCAGCACCTTCTTGGTGCCGAAGGGAGACGTGCCGCCGACCTGGTAGCCCGTGTGCCGCTGCGCCACCTCGGGCTTGCACGGCTGCACCGACTTCACGCCGAGCTGCCGCGCGAGCGCCCTGGCCGAGACCTTTCTATCCCCGTGCATCAAGGCCAGCAGGGGCGCCTTCGTCTCGTCTTCGAACACGAGCGTCTTGATCACCACGTGCTCATCGACGCCGAGCTTCTGCGACGACACCTTGGTACCGCCGTGCTCTTCGTACTCGTAGGGCGTCAGGGTGAAGGCCACGCGGTGCCCGGTCAAAAACTTCGTGGCGGGTGTCTCGCTCACTTCACCACCGTGCGCGTGTACTGCTGAACGCCGTCAGCGTCGTAGAACGAAGCGGTCAACGTGTTGCCGCGAATGATCATGTAGACGAAGCCGAGGTTCTTGCTCTGGTAGTACGCTGGCTGTTTGCCCAGCAGCCGGGTGGCCTTCGCGCCGCCGCCCGAGACGATGAGCTCGGTGCCGTCGCAGGTCGTCTCGAGCCACTGAATGCTGTGGTCGTGGCCGGTGAACAAAAAGTCGGCCTGCCCGCACACGCGTTCGTCCAGAAAGCTCTTCACGCCCGCGCCGTTCGCCACGGGTACGAACGGGAGCCCGTCGTAGCTGCCCGCGTTTCCGTGTTCGCCGTTCGACAGATACGGGTGGTGCGCGAAGGCAATCTTCCACTTCGCCGTCGAGGCGGGCAGCCACTTCTCGAAGTCCGTGCGTACGTCTTCATCGACGCTGAACATCGAGCGGTTGGTGTCGGCGACGAAGAAGTCGACTTCGCCGAGGCTCCACTTGTAGTGCCGGCCGGGCATGCGCCACTTCGGGTTCACCTCGGAGTACGCGACCTGAACGTCGCCGCGGGGCAGGTCGGTGCCAGCGCCATCGCCCCCGCAATCGTGGTTACCCAGCACCGCGTAGAACGGCGCCTCGACGGTCGCGTAGGGGTCGACGAAGGCCTTCTTCCACAGCGGGTCTTCGGTCGAGTCGACTCCGTTTGGATAGAAGTTGTCGCCGAGCAGGATGACGAAGTCGCAGCCTTGCGCCGCGCAGAGCGTGCCCATCGCCGCGCCCACCTGGTACTGGCCGGGGTTGCCCTTGCCGGTGTCTCCCAGCGCGATGAAACGCACCGTGCCCGCGTCGGGGTCGAGACCTGCATCGAGCGCGAGGGCGAGCTTCGCGGCCAGCGCCGCGCGCGGAGTGGGGGCCTTGGAGCAGGCCACCGCGGCGAGGACCCACAGCAACATCGCTGGACGCATTGGGTCGATGACCTACACCGCTCGGGCCCGCGGCGCTCTAACCGATCGGTGGTTCTTTCTGATGGATCCCATTGGCTGACGGATCGGAGAGACTGGAGCCATGTTCGGTTTCGGAAAGAAGCGGCCCGACGACGGGCAGTCATTGACGCAGCCGATTCCCGCGGGTTGGGAGATCGTCGACCTGGGCCTGCTCGGTGCAGGCGGCATGTCGCGCGTGTACCGGGTGCGCGACGAGACGCTCGGCCGAGAGGTCGCCTTCAAGGCCCTGCGCCCGGAGTTGATGAAGGAAGAGCTCGCGCTCAACCGCTTCATCGAAGAAGCGCGCATCACCGCGCAGCTCGATCACCCGAACATCCCCGCGGTCTACGCGCTGTCCTCCGACAAGAAAAAGTCGACCTGCTTCACCATGAAGGTGCTCGAGGGCCGCAGCCTCCAGCAGCTCCTCGAGCAGAACGAGAAGGAGGGCATCGATGGCCTCTTCTCCGCGCTCGACGTGATGGTGCGGGTGTGTGACGCGATCTCCTTCGCTCATGCGCGCGGGGTGCTGCACCTCGACTTGAAGCCTTCCAACGTGATGGTCGGCGAGTACGGGCAGATCTACGTCGTCGACTGGGGGCTCGCGCTGCGCAAGGCGAACCTGCCCTCGAAGGAAAAGGACGACGGCTCTTCCTTCGGCACGCCCGCGTACATGGCCCCCGAGCAGGCGCGCGGTCAGAACTACGCGCTCGATGAACGCAGCGACGTCTTCGCGCTCGGTGGAATGCTCTACCGGATCCTCGCGGGCCGGCCGCCGTACGTCGACAAGACCTCGAACGGTACGCGCGCGCTGGCGATCGAAGCGGTGATTGCGCCTCCGGATCAGGTTGCCAAACGGGGCGCGCAGTCGATGCCGCGGCGGCTGGTGGCGATCTGCATGAAGGCGCTCTGCGTCGCCCCGGAGGATCGGTACCAGGACGTCGCGGAGATTAAACGGGAGCTCGAAGACTTCATCCGCGGCACCGCGCAACTGCCTCGCATGGTGTTTCAGACGGGCGAGGCGATCGTTCGTGAAGGTGAGATCGGCGACGCGGCGTACGTGATCCTCGATGGGCACTGCCAGGCGACGCGGGTGGTCGCGGGCAAGACGCAGATGCTGCGGTTGCTGGGGCCGGGGGAGATGTTCGGCGAGACCGCCGTGCTCACGGGCAGCCCTCGCTCGGCGACGGTGACGGCGCTGCTCGACACCACGGTGGCGGTGGTCGACCGTTTGTTCCTGCAAGAAGAAATGGAGCGTACGTCGTTCATGGCGCTCGCCATTCGAACGGTCGCTTCGAGTTTTCTCGATTTGAATGCGCAGACCACGGCGTTGCTCGAGGAGCAGCGGCTGGGGAAGGTGGTCGACTTGACCTTGCGGCACCTGGCGCTCCTGGGCGTCGATGGGCCGGGTGGTACTCGGCGGACTCCCTGGCCTTCTTTGCTCACCAAGCTCGTGGGCGATACCGGGCTGAGCGCCGAGGCCATTGCGGAGCGGATCGATCGGCAGCCGGGGTTTGAGGTCGTCAATGATCAGCTGGTGTTGAGGCCAAGCGTCAAGTGAGGCCGCCCACCGTCGTGAGCGAGACGACGTTGAGTGACGTGGCGCAGCGCCCACTCGCCCAAGAGCTCGAGGCTGAGCGCGCTCGCCTGGCGGCCGCAGAACGCGCCGCACGACTGGGGAGCTGGGAGACCGACCTCGCCACGCTCGAGGTCACCTGGTCAGAAGAGACGCACCGCATCTTCGAGACCGATCCCGCCACGTTCCGCCCCACGCTCCAGTTGTTCCTCGAGCGCATTCACCCATTGGATCGTGACGCGGTGAACGCGGCCCTCCTGCGCTCGCACGAGCTGCATGCGCCCTGCTCGATCGAGCATCGCGTCGTGTTTCCGGGCGGCCGGGTGAAGTTCGTCGAGGAGCGTTGGCAGCTGACCCGGGGCGAACACGGCGCTCCCGTGCGCGCGGTCGGCACTTGTCACGACGTGACGGATCGCAAGCGGGCCGACGATGCGTTGCGCCAGAGCCAGGCGCTCCTGCGCATCGCAGGCCGCACTGCAAAACTGGGCGGCTGGATGGTGGCTCTGCCTGAGCGCACGTTGACCTGGTCTGACGAGATCTGCGCGATTCACGATCTGCCCCCGGGTTACCAGCCCACGCTCGAAGAAGGCCTCAGCTACTTTGCCCCCGAACATCGCGATGTCGTGACGCGGCACATGCGCGCTTGCGAGCTCGAGGGCGTGCCGTACGACCTCGAGCTGCAGAAGCGAACCGCCACCGGCCGGCTCATCTGGGTGCGCTCGATCGGCGAGGCGGTGCGCGATGGCACCGGCGCCATCGTGGGGCTGCAGGGCTCGTTTCAGGACATCTCGGAAAAGAAGCGGCTCGAGGCGCAGTTCTTCCGCGCCCAGCGCATGGAGAGCATCGGCACGCTCGCCGGCGGCATCGCACACGATCTCAACAACACGTTGGCGCCCATCATGATGGCCGTCGAGTTCCTCAAGCGGCAGGTGACCGACCCCGACGGCGTCGAGGTGCTCGACATGCTCGAGACCAGCGCCCAACGCGCGGCCGATCTGGTGAAGCAGGTGCTCTCGTTCGCGCGGGGGGTCGAAGGCAAACGGGTACGCATCGATGCGGTCACGGTGTTGCGCGACCTCGAGACCCTCGTGCGAGACACCTTCCCCAAACACATCGCCTTCGCCTTCGCCTTGAACGTGGCCGAAGAACCCTGGCCGGTGCTGGGAGATCCCACGCAGTTGACCCAGGTGTTCACCAACCTGAGCGTCAACGCACGCGACGCGATGGTGACGCCCGGGCTGCTCTCCCTCACGGTGGAAAACGTGGTGCTCACCGGCACGCTGACGGCGCTGCACTCCGAAGCGCGCCCCGGAAAGTGGCTCAAGGTGAGCGTCAACGACACCGGCACGGGCATCGCCCTCGACGTTCAGGAGCGCATCTTCGAGCCCTTCTTCACCACCAAGGAATTTGGCCGCGGCACCGGGCTCGGGCTCTCCACCACGTTGGCGATCGTGCGCAGCCATGGCGGCTTTATCTGTGTCGACAGCGTGCTGGGGCGGGGCACCCGCTTCGAGGTCTATCTTCCGGTCGCGCTCGGCGCTCAAGACGGTGAGTCGTGCGACCCTCGCACGAGCGCGCTGCCTTCGTTGCCGCGGGGAAATGGTGAGGTGGTGTTGGTGGTGGATGACGAGGCGGCCATCCGCTCGGTCGCGCGGCGAACGCTGGAGCGGTTTGGATACAAGGTGATGCTGGCCTCGGATGGCGCTGAGGCGATGCGCGTCTTCATGGCGAACCATTTCGACATCGACGCGGTGATCACCGACATGGCAATGCCGGTGATGGATGGCACGTCGTTGATTCGGGCGCTGCGGGAGGTCGACCCGCAGGTGCTGGTGATCGGCTCGAGTGGTTTTGCACCTGAGGTCGCGAGCACGGGGGCGGGCGCGCACTTCATTCACAAGCCGTACACCGCGCAGAGCCTGCTCGAGGCGTTGCGCGACGTGTTCGCTCAGGCCCGGTGATCAGGGCACGGTCCAGGTCAGGCCGGTGTCCACCACTTCGCAGTTCTTCGCGCGCAGCTCGACTGCGTAGGTGCCCGGGGGCAGTACCGGCAAGTCGCCGAGGAAGGCGTTCTGGCCTGGGCTGTAGCTCGCGCGGGTGAGGGCGAGGCCGCCGATCACCAGGTCGAGCGCGCCGGCCATGTTCTCCCCGGTCGCCACCAGTGGATCTCCGGCTGCCATCGGTGGCTGCAGCCTCGTGACGGTCGGCGTGGGTGAGTCGTCGCAGATGTAGAACGGGAAGACTTCGAAGTGCTGGCCTCCACGGCCGTCACGCATCACCAGCCAGACCGTTCCGGTGCGTTTCTCGGGCACGGGATCTTCCGGCACTTCTACTGAGCCCGGCGCGATGAAGTTCGTCGGCGTGCCGGTGGTGACGTCGACGCGCGCTTGATCGAAGCGGCCCGCGGTCGAGTACCAGGAGACCACCAGGGTTTCGGAGCGCTCGCTGGGTCCCCCGGGAAGAATCACGCTGTAGGTCTCTCGCGAGTCTGCGGTGGGCTTCGGCACGAGCTGCACCTTCCTGCCGGCTCGCAGCTGCAGCTTCGCGTTCTTCGGCACGGGCAGTCCGTCGAGCTCGAGCGCGGTGAGCTTCGGGTTGTGGTTCTTCTGCAGCCGCTGCGTGACGGTCACTCTGGTGAGCGACATGACGGTTTGAATCTCTTGCCGCTCGATGCGGCCGAAGAGTTCTCGCAGCTCGGCGTCGTTCGAGGTGGGCTTCACTTCTTCTCCGATGACCACGCCCAGCACCGGGCCCGAGGTGCCGTTCGAACGCACGGGATCTTCGGGTGGCAGCTCATCGAAGAGCGTGCGCGATGAGGCGTACCCGGCTCGTGCTCCGAAGCCGAGAATGCGCACTCCGGGCGGGAAGGTCGCGAAGGCGGTCGGCTGCAGGAGAGCGGTGGTGTCGTTGCAGGCGCTGCGGTTGAAGTCGATCGGGTCTGGCTCGCAGCCCACCCAGACGACGGTCGTCTTGCCTCCGGGGCGCGAGGGGTCGAGCTGGAGAATGTCGAGCTGCGCGGATTCTCCAGGGGCGACTTCGGGGGGCTCGGCGGTGATCGCGAGCACTCTGAGCGCGTCGACGAGGGTCTCGGGTTTGAACTGGGCCCCGCAGCTCGTCAACAGCAGCAGCGACAGCGCGCTGAGTGCTTTCACAGCTCACCCCGGATCCCGAGCGATGGGAGAATCGGTATTCCGTACACGTACGACTTCTGCGTGTAGTTGAAGCTGTAGAACAGGCCTTCCGGGTTCTGCTGGTTCGTCACGTTCTGAATGTCGAGGTAGAGCGCCAACACCCAGTTGTTGAACACGAAGCGTTTGTCGACGCGCACGTCGAGCTGAACGAAGTCCGGCAGGCGCTCGCTCCACGGCTGGCCCGGCAGCGGGTAGTAGTAGTTGCCGTCGACGTCGTAGAGCGAGGCCACCACCGGCGTGACCAGCGGCCCCGACGCGTAGCGGAACCGGCCACCCACCACGAAGTCGAACGGCAGCTTGTAGCTGGCGACCACGATCAAATTGTGCGGCTGATCGAGCGGGCCCAGGCTCCACTGCTGGCCGCCGTACCCGTCACGCTCGAAGCGCGAGAGCGAGTACGCGATCCACCCGAAGAAGTTCCTGGTCAGCTTGTGCCGCAACAGCAGCTCTGCGCCGTACGTGCGTCCGTAACCTGCACTGGAAAACCGCGTCTCTGCCCCGGGAATGTTGATGTCGCTGCCCAGCCCGCTGGTGAGCACCTGCCGCACCTGCTCGGTGAGCTGCTTGTAATAGAGGTTCACGTCGAGGCTGATGGCCTCGGTGAAGCGCGTCTCGGCACCCGCCGTGAAGTGCGCCGCGCCTTCGGGCGACAACGCGGGATTTCCGAACACCGGTGAGAGCTGACCGACTCGGTAGTCCGGAGGCTGGTGATACAGCCCCGCGCCGCCCTTCACGGTGAGCCAGTCGACCGGTGTCCACAACACGGAGAGCCGCGGGTCGACCCACACCTTGTGCATGTACGACTCGTAGTCGACGCGAACACCGCCGATGACCGACAGCGACTCGAACGGCTTCCACGTCGCCTCGAGGAAGACGCCGGGCTCCACGAAGAACGAGGTCGACCGTTCGACCAGCAGCCGCCGCGAGACGGAGGGATCGGGCACCTGGTTCGCCTTGAAGTTCGGAGGCGACTGCGCATCGAGGAACGTCGGCACCACCAGAATGTCGAGGCCCGTCGACAGCGTCAGCTTCGCCTCGGGGATGTCGATGCGAAACCGCTCGCGTGCCTGAATCGGCGTCTGCACGCCCTTGTAGAAGATGTCGGTCGCGCCACCGAGCTGCTCGTACTGATCGACGCCGAGGCTGTTGCGCGAGATGAAGGTCACGCGATCCGAGAAGCGGTAGTCGAAGCCCAGCGTCAGCCGGTGATACGAGATCGCGTTGCCGGCGCTGCCCTGGTTCCCTTCCGTCGCGGGATCGATGAACGGGTTGGGGTTGATGAAGGCGTATCGATCAGACGAGCCGTAGAGCGAGATGAACAGCCGGCTCTTCGAGGTGCTCTTTCTCTCGGCGCGCAATTGATAGTCGAAGTACTGCGGCGCGAGCGAGAACCCGATGCTCGCGGCGGCCTGGGGCGCGAAGGTCTTGATCGCGAAGGGCAGGGTGACATCAGCCAGGCCGCGCCGACCCGCGACCGAGACGCTCCAGTTCTTCGAGACGGGCAACTCCACCATCGCCGAGAGATCGAACGTGGAGAGGTCGATGTAGCCGTGCAGCCCCGTCTTCGAGGGCGAGCGCACGTCGGCCTGCACCAGGCCACCGATGGAGCGGCCGAAGCTCGCGCCCCAGTTGCCCGGCTGAAAGCTGATGCTGTCCACCATCGACGCGTTGAACGTCGCGGAGAGCCCGGCGAAGTGAAACAACTGCGGCACGGCAATCTCGTCGACGTACACCCGGCTGTCCCACGACTTGCTTCCGCGCACCACCAGGGCCCCGCTGCCGAACGCCGCGCGCGCCACGCCCGGCAACGACTGGAGCACCTTGAACGCATCACCCTGCGTGCCGGCCACGCTGCGAAGTTCACCGCGGCTCAGCTTCACCTGCGTGACCTCGCGGCGCTCCTTGTCGGTGCGCACCACCGTCTCGAGCGTCGGCACCCCGGTGGGCTTGACGAAGTAGACGACCTCCGTGCGTTCCTCGCGGCGGATGGTCTCGACGGCCTCGAAGCGCTCGAAGCCGGGCGCGGTGACGATCACCGTGACTTCGCCCGCGGGCACGTCGAACAGCTCGAACTCACCCGACTCGATGCTGACCACCGACTGTTCACCGACGGTGATCGCCGCGCCGGGTATGGGCTCGCGGGTGCCGGCGGTGCGCAGAATGCCGAGCAGGTTGACGGTCGGTACGCCGGCATCCAGCACCACGAGCGGGGCCTCGAAGGTGAGGGCGTATTGAATGCGCACGGCCGCGGGCTGGTTGTCGATCTCGGCGGGTGAGAAGACGAATCGTTCGAGCGCTGCGACCGCGGCGGCGTCGAGCTCAGGGGTGAGCCCTTGCACCACCTTCACCGCGAGCACCCTTCCGTCAGGGCCGAGATCGACCTCCATCACCACGGTGCCCTGCGCCGTGACACCACCATCGGGCGGGTGAGGCTGAACCTGCTGAATCAACGTGGGCGGCTTGGTGAGCGTCTGTGCAAACGCGCAAAGACTGCACATCGCGAAGACCGGGATCAGTCGAATCACCAGGCGGGCTCTACCTGATTTCCAAGACGCACGTAGAGTGCTCCCCCGATGCGTGCCGGACTGCTTTCGTTGTGGCTCGTCGCCTGTGTCGATCCCGGCCCGCCTGCGCCGCCCGACGCGGGGAACCATGCGAGCGCTGCCTTGAACGCCTGCGCGTCGGTGAGCGGCCGCGTCAGCACCATCAGCGCTTCGACCGCGCGGCTCAACGCGTTGCCCCCGCCCGTGACCCCCGCGTGCTTCGTGGCGAGCCTGTCGCGGCCGATCGATCTGGTGGCCACCACCAGTATCTTCAGCGCGCAACCAGCCGCCAGCCGTGAGAGCCCGCGCATCTTCGTGATGGTGCCGGCCCTGGTGATCTCCGTGGTGCCCGAAGGTGAAGGCGCGCACCTGCTGGAGTTCGCGCAGTGGATGACGCCCACCCGCACCTTGAAGGCAGAAGTCGAGCTGCCGCTCGTCGGGCCGCTCAGCGACGACGCGCCGTACACGCAGGTGCAGTCGAACTTCGGCGTCACCTCGTGTGGTCTGTGCCATCGCGGTGAAGAGCCGCACCCCACCATCGATGGCGGCTTCATCTCTGATGCGTTCCGGCCTGACCCCGCCTCGTTGGTGCCGCTCACCGAACTTCGCGCGCAACACGCCGCGTGTGCACAGACTGATGAGAGTGAGCGGTGCGCTCTCTTTCACGCCTTGTTCGATTTCGGAGAGGTTCGCCCCGGTGCTTTCAGAAACGAGGTCGACCTGTTCATCAAGTGACGCTCAGTCGCGCCTCTCCCGGCATGCGCTGAGGCGGCCGATCGATATTGTTTGCGCACTGGGTTTCCACCACCGGTCTCCCCGAGCCCAGTCGAGAGGGCACTTGCTGCCCGAAGGCGAGGTAATCTCTCGACTCCGCTCGGGGTGAGCGGTGCCCGTTCGCTATTTCGATCAACCCTGCGAGCGGAGTCGAGGCACCAAGTGGAAACGTAAATTCGTCCAGCCGCCTTACCGCCTCGCCATTCCGTTGCCACTGGCCCGTGGGGTACGTGGACATGGTACGGGTGGCGCTGATGCAGGCCTTTCTCAGCAGTCATCCGCTCGCGTTGTTGTGCGTGCAGGCCGTGCTCGTCATCGGCGCTTCGCGTCTCCTCGCCGTCGTGTTGCGGCGGCTGGGCCAACCGCTGGTGATCGCCGAAGTGCTCGCTGGCATCGCGCTCGGCCCCTCTTTGCTCGGTGTGTTCTTCCCCAGCGCGCTGGCGATGTTCTTTCCGGCGAGCTCGCTGGCCACGCTGGGGCTGGTCAGTCAGCTCGGCCTCGTCTTCTTCATGTTCATCATCGGCCTCGAGCTCGAGCCCGCCCTGCTGCGCGGGTTGGGCAAGAGCGCGCTGGCGATCAGCAACACCAGCATCGCGTTGCCTTTCGCGCTTGGCGCCGGTGTTGCGTGGTGGCTCGCCCCCACGTTGTCCGAGCCGGGCGTACCGCTCTTGAATTTCGTGCTGTTCCTGGGCGTGGCGATGAGCATCACCGCCTTCCCGGTGCTGGCGCGCATCCTCTCAGAGCGAGGCCTCGTTCACACGCCCGTGGGCGCGCTGGCGATCACCTGCGCGGCCATCGATGACGTGACGGCGTGGTGCCTGCTGGCGCTCATCTCTGCGGTGGTTCGTTCCACCGGGCTGGGTGGGGCGGCGCTGACCGGGGTCCTCGCGGCGCTGTATTGCTCGGCGATGTGGCTGGTCGCTCGGCCGCTCCTCGCGCGCCTGGCCCGTGAGCGCACCGATCGCCGCGGCATCAGCCAGCGCCTGGTGGCCTTCACGGTGGTGCTGCTGCTGTTGTCGGCGCTCGTCACCGAGGCCATCGGCATTCACGCGCTGTTCGGCGCCTTCTTCTTCGGGGTGATCGTGCCGCGCGAAGGTGGCCTCGCTCATGGGCTGCGCGAGCGGTTGGAGGATCTGGTGGTGGTGCTGCTTTTGCCGCTCTTCTTCGCGTACAGCGGCATCCGCACGCAGATTGGTTTGCTCGATACGCCCGCGGCATGGGGGTTCTGCGCGTTGCTCACCGGCATCGCGGTGCTGGGAAAGTTCGGCGGCGCGATGGGCGCTGCGCGGCTGACCGGTCAGTCGTGGCGTGATGCGGTCTCCATCGGCGTGCTGATGAATACCCGCGGTTTGATGGAGCTGGTGGTGCTCAACATCGGCCTGGACCTCGGGGTGATCAGCCCGAAGGTCTTCACCATGATGGTGCTGATGGCGCTGGTGACCACGGTGATGACCTCGCCGCTGGTGGCCTGGCTGCAGCGGCGTGAGGGCGCGTTGGTGACGACGTGATCGAAATAAGGAGCGCTCACCGTTCATCCCGAGAGAAGTCGAGGGATTATCTCGCCTTCGAGCGGCACGTGCCCCCTCGACTGCGCTCGGGGAGACCGGTGATTGGAGTCATTTCTATTTCTGCCAACCCTCTCGGGGAGACCGGTGGTGGAAACCGATTCCCATTACCGCCAACCCGCTTGGGCTGAACGGAGCCGAGCGGAGTCACAGCTCCGGAGGGCGACGGGAGATTCCGGTGACGTCGCGAATGATGCGGCTTCATAATGGCCGCGTGCACGAGGTGGTTCGGCAGGTCACGAAGATCGGCGTCGCGAGTCTGGTGCCCGAGCTGGTCTTGCGGCTCGCGGCTGAACCCATCGCGCCCTGGGAAGCGACGGAGCGGAAGACCGGTTCGATTCAGGGCCCGCCGTTCTGGGCGCATGCGTGGCCGGGCGGGCTCGCGTTGGCGCGCCTGGTGCTCGATGGCCCGGAGCTGGTGAAGGACAAGCGGGTACTCGACTTCGCTTCGGGCTGCGGCGTGTCGGCGATCGCCGCGGTGAAGGCGGGCGCATCGCAGGTCTTCGCCACCGAGCTCGATGCGTTTGCCATCGCGGCGATCGAGGAAAATGCGGCGCTGAATCACGTCGCGGTTCAGGTTCGAGCTGACGACGTGGTCGGCCGCGACGAGGGTTGGGACACGGTGTTGGTGGGCGACGTGTTCTACCAGGCCGAGCTGTCTCTCCAGGTGATGGCGTGGCTGCAGAAGCTGCACGCGCGCGGCGCGGAAGTTCGCATCGGTGATCCAGGGAGAACATTTCTGCCGACGGAATTACTCGAGTGCGTCGCGACGTATGCGGTCGGTCCGGTGCCCGCGTGGGACAGCGTGGTCGATCGACCGGCGCGCGTGTGGCGACTTCGCTGACGCGCAGGGTGGGGGTGAGGGTCTAGCCGCGAATACTCACGCGCTGAACCCAGGCCACCGCGCCGAGCGTGATCAGCGCGCCCAGAACCATCTGCACCGTCAACGGCTCCCCGAGCACCACCACGCCCAACATCACCGCCACCACGGGGTTGACGACCCCGAAGCTCCCCGCACGCGCCGGCGGCCACTCCTTCAACACCACCGCGAACGCCGCGAAGCCCGCCACCGAAGCGAACACCGTCAACACGCCGATCGCCCCCAATGAGGTCGGCGTGAGCGCCGCGTGCAGCACGCCGAAATGCAGCGAGAGCAGCCCCGCCAACGCCGCGCCGCCCGCCATCTGCACCGAGAGTTGCCCGAACAAACCATTGACCCCCAGCGCCTGCGTACGCCGCTGCAGTACGCTGGCCCCCGCGAACAGGAACGTCGCCAGCAACAAGGCCGCGATGCCGATCGCCTCACCGCGCACCTGCCCATCTGAAGGCCACAGCAACAGCACCACGCCCCCGACGCCGAACGCCACGCCCCACCACGCGCGCCTCGGAGTCCGCGGCACGTCAGCACCGAACGCCCCCAGGCTGCCCAACGCTGCGAGCCACACGGAACCCAGCGAGTGCATCACGCCCGTGACGCCCGACGACACGCTGCCCTGCGCGAAGGCGGTGAGCGCGTTGCTGCCGGTCATCATCATCATCCCGACGATCGCGAATCGAAGAGCCATCACGCCGCGGGGAAAACGTTCCTGCCGCGCCACGGCGATCAACGCGCACAGCACGGAGGCCAGCCCAAAGCGCGTCATCACCAACCCGACCGGCGTGAAGCTTGCCACCGCCAACCGGATGAAGAGGTACGACGAGCCCCACGCGGCGATCACGGTGAAGAAGGCGAACCAGGTGCGGGACTGCGGCTGCATGGCGCCGACGCTCTATTGCTCTCCTGAGAAACAGCCCACACCGTTCGCATCGGGAGGGCTCCCTCACCGGTCTCCCCGAGCCCAGTCGAAGGGGGACTTGCAGTGCAATCCCTCGACTCAGCTCCTAAAGGAACAGCCCACACCGTTCGCATCGAGCGAAGTCGAGATGCCACTTGCTGCGCGGGGCGGAAGTGCTCCTTCGACTTCGCTCAGGAGGACCGGTTGGTCTTCGGAAAGAATTCGCAGGCGAAGCCGGTCCCCTGCTCGGGAGCAACGGTGGGTCGGGGTGAACGGTTGTAAGGTGTCAGCAGATGTCTCTTTGCCAGGCCTGCGGACTTTGTTGTGACGGCAGCCTCTTCGGCCGCGTGCCGCTGGGCCCGGCCGAGCAGGTGCCCGCGTTCAAGCTCGCCGTGGTGACCAACGCGCAAGGCGGCCGCCACGTGCCCCAACGCTGCGCCGCGCTCGAAGGCACCGTTTGCCAGGTCTACGAAGAGCGCCCGCTCGCCTGCCGCCGTTACGAGTGCCTGCTCTTCGGCGCCTTGCGTGAAGGTGAAGTCGCGCTCCCCGAAGCGCTCACCGTCGTGCACCGCGCGCAGACGCTGGTCGTCGAGGCGCGGGCAGACTCCGGGCGAAACGCTGAGCGCGATGAGTACCTCACCTTTCATTTCGGGCGGCGGCCATGAGGTGGCTTGCCCTGCTGCTCTTGCTCGGCTGTGAAACGAACGAGGTCCGCGGGTGGACTGCGCGCCACGCTGAGCTCGAGCGCCGGCAAGCAGCGCTGACCGAGCTCGAAGCCCGTGGGCCAGAGCCCCACCTCGAGGCGTTTCGTCACTCGCTCGATCTCGCCGCCTTCATCCGCGAGCACGGCGCTGGAGCGCGACTCTTCGTCGAGCTGGGCGTCGTGCGCGTAGCCACCTCAGGCACCGTTCGACATTGCCGCGAAACGGTCGCCGCGCTCGCAGACCTGCGCTGGCTCACCCAGGAGTGGCGGCTGCGACTCGAGAACGGCCGCTGCGATTGGGAAGCGCGCACCGGCACAGACTTCACCACGCTCGAAGACGCGCTCGTCGCGCCACCCTCGAAGTGGGCCGCCCCCGCTTCGCAGCTTCTTTCGCAGAGCCTGACCGAGCTCAAGTCGAAGGTCGAAGCGCTCGAAGGCGAGGTGACCGCCCGCGAGCTGCGGCTGGGTGCGCAGGCGGTGTTGCAGGGAAAGCTCGATGCACTGCAGCCCTTGATCGATTCGCTCCATGCCCGCCCCGCTCCTTGCGACCTCGCCGTGCTCGAACGTGAACTCGCTCAGGCCGAAGCCGACCAGGGCGCCTTGCTCGAGGTCGAGCGCTCACGCCTGGTGCATCCACTCGAGCCGCTGACGGACTACCGGCTGCGAGGCCTCGTGGAAGTGCACGACGGCGTCGTCGCGTGGCACTGTGAGCCGTTTTTGTGAGCGCCTTACCCTGATCCACGCGCGCGCCGCGGCGGGGGCGGGGCGCTGCCGAACCCGTAGAGCGGGCCGTCGGTGCTCTTGCCTGGCCACTGGGTCAGATCTTTCGGCGCGCGCAGCAACACGCCCGAGAGCAGCCCCTGCACGAAGCTCAGGTGTTCGAACAGCGCCAGCGGCCCCGGCAGCGTCGCCTCGACACGCACCATCGATTGATGCGCAGGCAGCATCTCCTCTAGCCGTGACCACAACTCGGGCGCGTCATCAGGCCGCGTGAAGCACAGCCACGGCCCCTCTTCGTGAAAGCGCTGTTGCCACGGGCCATGCGCGAGCTGCAGGACGTCGAACGCGGGCGGCGGCTCCGTCCACCAGGCCTCCATCCAGGTCCACGCGAGCAATTCCAGACAGTGCGCGTACCAACCGGTCGCGACGAACGGGGCGCGTCTCCAATCCAGCGGCCAGCGCTCGGCCAACGCAAAACCTCTTTGCTGTGCGGCCAGCACCGCTCGCGGAAGCTCATGCACCATCGGCGGCAGCTCCTTGCCCGCGCCTTCGATGCCCAGGCGCGCCAACGCGAACGCCGCGGCCGTCGGCCCTTCGACTCGCACCAGCAGGTCGCGCTCTTCGATGGGCGGCAACGTCCACACGAGGCCGCCCGCAGCCCGGAACTCCTCGAGGCGTTCATCGGCCGCGGACAATGAGGTGATCAGCAGCGCCTGCTGAAATTCCCGCACGCGGGCCAGCGCCAGCGTCGCGTTGGGGCAGAGCCCTTGAGAGAGCAACACCAGCGTCTGCCCCTGCAAGCGCACTTCGTCGGAAAGAAAGGCCGACAGCGGCACCTGCGTCACCGGAATGCGCAGCTCGTGGCGAAACCACGGCTCCAACGATCGTGTCACCGCTTCACTCGCGCCGATGCCGGTCAGCACCACGCTCGAAGAACCCAGATGCCGCAGCCCCTCTGGCGGCGCCACGCCCAGCATCTGCCGCAGAATGTCAGGCACGCGGCGAACGCGGCGCTCCAACTCGAGCACGGAGGAATGCATCAGTGGCCTCCCATCGCGGAACTTCGGAAGTCGAACGGATTACGAATCCACCCTCGCAGGAAGTTCTCATCGCGATGCTCGCGGAACACCGCGCACGACCTCGACAAGGCGCAGAACAGCAGCCTCATGTGGTGGCCTCCAACGGCGCTCGCACCGCGGCAAAGATGAGAAAGAGCCCGTAGTAGAGCGCGTTGGGCAGCAGGCGCAGGCCGTAGCCGAGCTCGACGCCCGAGAGGATCAGCACGTCGCACACCACCCACAGCGCGTACTGCACGAGAAAGAAACCCAGCAGGCTGGTGGCATACCAACCCAACGCAGGGCTGGTGGCGCTCCGCGACGGGTAGCGCAGCACGAGCAGCACCGAGGCCAACACCACGAAGAACAGCTCGTAGACCAGGTAGATGCGGCGCAGGTCGTGGAAGTCTGAAGGAAACGAGCGGATCGCGATGGCCTGTGCGATCGGCACCAGCAGGCTCAAGATCACCGCGAGCGCGGTGGCCACCTTCCAGCTGCGGTCATTGCGGAAACGTTCGAGCAACACGAACAGCCGCAGGTCTCCGAGCACCACGAAGCCGATCGACACGTTCTGCGCGAGCCCACCCTGCAGCGGCGTCAAGGCGCCGGTGAGCCACGCGTCGAGTGCGGTGAGCGCGGTGAAGAGCAGCAACGAGCGGCGGAGCGGCCCCTCAGGCACCCGCTGAACCACCACCACAGCCGCGATGGCGCACAGCGCGAACGCGAGCCCCGGGTGATGCCAGGCGCTGTCATGGATCCCCCTCCATCCCACCGACATGGCGCGATGTAATGCCCGCATGAAGCGACTGCTCAGCGTCACCAGATCTCGCCGGCAATGTCCCCAGGTCTACCGTGGCCCTCAGGTAACGAGCTTCAAGAGCGCTTCGGCGAGCTCGGGCAGATCAGCGCAGCGGTACTCCACCGGGCGGTGCGGCAGACAGTCGCGCAACGGGCCGGAACGCGTGCATTGCCGCCAAGGGGGAGCGATGGTCACCTCCGATGAAACGCGCCCCCCTCATCCTGCTGGTCGTCGTGCTCGCCCTGGTGGCCGCGTTGGCGTTCTCACTGCTCGAGTCGCCTCGCCGGGCACGCCCCGAGGGGTTTCGCAGCGCGTGGGACACCCTGCCGCTCATCCAAGAGGGCGAGTGGGCCGTCGATACCCTGCAGCGCGGCGTGGTGCAGGGCGAGTTCTTCCTGGCCACCGACGATCTCGCCTGGTGCGTGCGGAAGCACCGTGGGGGGGAGGGCGCCACGGTGAAGCTCGAGCTGCTGGTGGAGACGGAGCACGGCCAGACCTACTTCGAGTTCGTCGACGCCGAACCGCGCACCGATTTGCCCGCGGGATTGGTGTCGTGCGTCACCCGGGCATTGGAAAATGCTGCGCCATTACCGACACCTGCGTTGCCTGAGGGCACGCGCTGGCGGCTCGAGCTGAGCTTCCTGGTTCCCCCGGTGACCGACCTGCCAAAGGGGTCCTGGTGGGAGCGTTTCATTCCTGAAAAGTGGCGCTCCGGGCGCTCTTCGGGAACCCACGTCGGATGAGGAGGGGCACTCGCTGACGTTTTCGGGTATTGGCGGGGAATGACGCAGCTGTCCGACTTCGAATCGCTTGGCCTCTCCCCGGCGAGCCTCACCGCATTGACTCGCGCTGGTTACGAGAAGCCCACGCCCATTCAGGCGCAGACCATTCCGCACGCGCTGGCCGGCAAAGACGTGATCGGCTGCGCCGCCACGGGTACCGGCAAGACCGCCGCCTTCGTGTTGCCCATCGTCGAGCGGCTCCACAACAAGAAGGGCCTGCGCGCGCTGGTGCTGGCGCCGACCCGTGAGCTCGCGCTGCAGATCGCAGAACACTCCACGCGTTTCGGCGCGCCGCACGGCGTGAAGACCGTGGTGCTCATCGGCGGCGTGGGCATGGCCCCGCAGATCGAAGGCCTCAAGCACGCGCAAATCTGCGTCGCGACGCCCGGCCGGTTGATCGACCACATGGGCCAGGGCACCGCGGTGCTCAGCAACGTCGAGGTGCTGGTGCTCGACGAAGCCGACCGCATGCTCGACATGGGGTTCAAGCCGCAACTGACCCGCATTCTCGCCAAGGTTCCCCGCCCGCGGCAGACGCTGCTGTTCTCGGCGACCATGGCCGGTGAAGTCGCCGAGTTCGCCAAGCAGCACTCGAAGGATCCCGTGCGCGTCGAAGTGGCGCGCAGCGGCACCACCGCCAGCCGCGCGACGCAGTGCGTGTTCGAGGTGGGGCAGAACGACAAGACGCCGCTGCTCCTCTCGCTGCTCGCGCAGGGTGAAGAGAGCACGCTGGTCTTCACGCGCACCAAGCGCCGCGCCGACAAGCTGACCAAGTCGCTCGAGAAGGCGGGGCACGAGGTCGAGCGCATTCACGCCAACCGCAGCCAGAGCCAGCGCAAGTACGCGCTCGATGGGTTCAAGTCGGGCAAGTTCCGCGTGCTGGTGGCCACCGACATCGCGGCCCGCGGCATCGACGTGGCCGACATCGGGCACGTGGTGAACTTCGATCTCCCCCACGTGCCGGAAGATTACGTGCACCGCGTCGGCCGCACTGCGCGCGCGGCGGCCAGTGGTCACGCGTCGGCGTTCTGCGCTCCGGAAGAGCGTGAGCTGCTGCGCGACATCGAGAAGTTGCTGCGCAACAAGGTGCCCCGCTCTGAAGTGCCGTTCACGGATCCCGTGTTCATCGCTGCCGCGGCTGCCGAGCGTACGCGTCAGGCTGATCCGGGCCCGCGCAGCCACGGTCACGGCGTCTCGCAGCGCCCGACCGGCGCACAGCCTGGTCGTCACGCCCGTTCGCACCCCAAGAAGGCCAGCAGTGGTGGTGGCGGCGGCGGCGGTGGAAGCACGGCTGCGGCTGCAGCTTCAGGCGGCGTCAAGCCGACGGGGCAGTCGATGTTCCGTGGCGGGCCGAAAGGCCGTCGCTAAGCCTCCCTCTCCCCGAGGGAGACTGATGAAATAGGTGTCTCGACTCCGCTCGCAGGGTTGATCGAAATAACGAACGGGCACCGCTCATCCCAAAGCGGAGTCGAGAGGTTGCCTCTCCTTCGCACTGCAAGTGCCCCCTCGACTGGGCTCGGGGAGACCGGTGATGGAACCCAATTCCTATTTCCGCCAACCCTCTCGGGCTGAATGGATCACCCGAGGGGAGAGGGAGACTTCAATTTGTCGTTGATCACCGCAGCGAGAAGCTTCGGCTTGAAACCCAACTCAGCCGCCTTGGTGCGCGCCTCTTCCGCTGCGCCCGCATCACCGCGCATGGCCGCGAGCACCGCGAGATTTCCCCACGGCACCGCGTAGCCAGCGTCGTGTGCCAGCGCCGCCTTGAAGTGCGTCTCGGCGTCTTCCAGGCGCGCCTGCTCCAGCCGCACAGCGCCCAGCGTGTTGCGCGCGGCCGCCAACGCGTTCGAGGTGTAGAGCCCCACCGCCATCGCAGCGAGGCTTCGTTTCCACCCGGTCTGCGCGATGGAACTCTCGAAGGCCGCCAGCTCCGTCGCGGCCGACTCGTACTGCCGTTTGCGCAGCAGCGCGCGGGCGCGATGAAACGGCCAGGTCACCCACAGCGCCAGCACCACGAATGGAGTGGCCACCACCGTCGCGCTCCACAACGCCACGTTGCTCAAGCGCGGCGCCGCGAAGAACGCAGCGATGACGAACACCACCACCACCAGCTTGTTGCGCAGGGGCCGGGTCATCTTTTCAAAGCGGAATGTTGCCGTGCTTGCGCGGAGGATTTTCCTGCCGCTTGTCTTTGAGCATCTCCAGCGCCCTGATGAGCTTGAGGCGGGTCTGCTCCGGGCGGATGACCTCGTCGATGTACCCGAGCTCGGCGGCCTTGAAGGGGTTGGCGAACTTCTCGCGGTAGTCGGCCACCAGGCGATCCTTCTCGGCCTTCTGATCAGCCGCGCCCTCAATCTCTTTGCGGAAGATGATGTTCACCGCGCCATCCGGGCCCATCACCGCGATCTCCGCGGTGGGGTACGCGAAGTTCATGTCTGCACGGATGTGCTTGCTGGCCATCACGTCGTACGCGCCGCCGTAGGCCTTGCGGGTGATCAGCGTGACCTTGGGCACGGTCGCTTCGGCGTACGCGTAGAGCAGCTTGGCGCCGTGCTTGATGATGCCGCCCCACTCCTGCGTGGTGCCGGGCAGGAAACCGGGCACGTCGACCAGGGTGACGAGCGGAATGTTGAAGCAGTCGCAGAAGCGCACGAAGCGCGCGGCCTTCACCGACGCGTCGATGTCGAGGCAGCCCGCGAGGATCGCCGGGTTGTTGCCCACGATGCCCACCGAGCGGCCGTTGAGGCGCGCGAAGCCGATGACGATGTTCTTCGCGTAGTGCTCCTGCACCTCGAAGAAGTGTTTGTGATCGACCACCAGCTTGATCACCTCGCGAATGTCGTAGGGCTTGTTGGGGTTCGTCGGCACCAGGGTGGCGAGCGCGGTCTCGGCGCGATCGATGGGATCATCCGTGGGTCCCGTCGGCGCCTCTTCGGCGTTGTTCGACGGCATGTACGAGAACAGCTCGCGGGTCATGGAGATCGCGGCGTGCTCGTTTTCCGCGGCGAAGTGGGCCACGCCCGACTTCTGGTTGTGTGCCGTCGCGCCGCCCAGCGCCTCTTTGGTCACCTCTTCGTGCGTCACCGTCTTGATGACGTCGGGGCCGGTGATGAACATGTACGAGCTGGCCTTGGTCATCACGATGAAGTCGGTGATGGCAGGCGAGTAGACCGCGCCGCCCGCGCACGGCCCGAGGATCAACGAGAGCTGCGGCACCACGCCCGAGGCGAGCGTGTTGCGCAGGAAGATGTCGGCATAGCCCGCGAGCGACTCGACGCCTTCCTGAATGCGCGCACCGCCGGAGTCGTTCAGGCCGATGATCGGCGCGCCCACGCGGGTGGCCAGGTCCATCACCTTGCAGATCTTCTGGGCGTACGCGCCCGACAGGCTGCCGCCGAAGACCGTGAAGTCCTGCGCGAAGACGAAGACCTGGCGGCCATCGATGTTGCCGTAGCCGGTGACCACGCCGTCGCCGGGGATCTTCTTGTCGGCCATGCCGAAGTCGGTGGCTCGGTGGGTGACGAACTTGTCGAGCTCCATGAAGCTGCCCGGGTCGAGAAGCAGGTCGATGCGCTCGCGAGCGGTGAGCTTGCCGTCTTTGTGCTGCTTGGCGATGCGGTCCGCGCCGCCGCCGAGCTCTGCCTGCTCTTCGAGTTTCTTGAGACGCGCGCGGAGTGGATCGTTGTCGAGGAGGTCAGTCATGGCGCGCGGGACGTACCAGACCCCGCGCCGCTTGGCTCAAGCGATCAACCGGGCCATCACACCCGCCGTCAGCCCAATCACCGCGCCGCGTTGGACGCGAGTTCGCGCGTGCTCGTTGCGCCATTGGAAACGTGGGTGGCAGAGCTCGAGGGCCGGGTAGGCTCCAGCCTTGCGCACGCTTCTTCTCGTCTGCCTGGCCGCGGGCCCTGCCTTCGCCCTCGACCCCACTGAGGTCACCGTCGAAGCGTGGGCCCGCTGCGCGAAGGCGGGCAAGTGCACCACGGCGGGCGTCACTACGAGTGAGTGGGGCCCGGCCGCGCAGTGCAACTTTGGGAAGCCGGGCCGCGCGGTGCACCCGATGAACTGCGTCGACGTCGGCCAGGCCTCTGCTTACTGCGCGTGGGCGGGCCAGCATCTCCCCACGGACGCGGAGTGGGAAGCAGGGCTCGGCACCGCGCTCTACCCCTGGGGCGATGAGCTGCCTGACGCTGCCAGGCTGTGCCAGCAAGACGCGGCTTTGGGCGGCACGTGCCCCGTAGGCAGCTTTCGCAAAGGCGCGACCGCGGAAGGGCTGCTCGACCTCTCCGGCAACGTGGCCGAGTGGACCTCCACACCCACGTGCTCCGACTGCACGACCTTCTTCCACCGAGGAGGCGCGTTCGGAGGCAGCTGGGGCAGCGCGGTGCGCGAGCGGTTCGGGCGCCTGCGCAGCCACGACGAGGGAAAGCGGCGAGGCAGCTACCTGGGCTTTCGCTGCGCCGCGGGTGAAGGCCCGATGGTGTCTGCCGTCAACGCAGCCTCAGCCATCACCGTGAAGGTCGACCTGCGCGTCGTCACCCGCGCCGACGGAACAGGCAACCCCTTGTGGACGAGGGAGTTCGCCACCCGCGTGTTCGAGGAGGCGACCTCACTCGCTCATGCAGATCTCCACTTCGAACTGACCTCCTACGCCGCGGTCAGGGATGACGAGCTGTTTGCCGCCAGGAAGCAGGGGCCTCTGCTCGACTGGCTCGAGCCCAACGCGACGCCGGGCCGGTTGAGCGTGTTCATCTCCAACTCGAGCACTGTGGGCTCAGCGGGCCTCGCGCCGCTGAACTCGGCTGCCCTGGGGCTGAAGCCGCGCGTGGTGATGCGCTCGCGGAAGAACAAGGGGAACGAGGCAGACGTCTACGAGTGTGCCTCCATCCTGCTCCACGAACTCGGGCACACCTTCGGCTACGCGCACGACGGCACGATCGACGCGATGCCCTGGCCCGCCGACGCGTGGTGGAACCTTTCCCCTGCCCGGCAACGCGCCGAGGTGCTCGCCCGTTGGATGGAGCTTCACGAGCGCGGCGCACCCGAGAGCGCACGCGAGGCCTTCCGTTGCAAAGGAGGAGCCCCGCAACCTGACGCCGACCGGCTCTTCGATGCGCCCACCTCCGGCTCCAACGCCGAGTGCGCTCAGCGCTGCCTCTCCTGGCCGGGGTGCGTCGCTACGGCTCAGCCGACGCCGGCGCCGGCTCGCTGCTTCCTCTACGGGGAGGGCGCGCTGCCGAACAAGGGCAAGGGCAAGGGTTACAAGAACGTCGACGTCTGCTGGCGCAAGTGACCTGACGCCGGACCCTGATCAACCGGCCTTAGGAAACGCAGAGCGGGACCAACTCGGACACCACCGTGTCCTTATACTTCGCGCCCGGGTACACCTCGACCAGCACGAACTGCAGCGCGTCTCCCTCTTTGAGCTGCCTGGGGACGAGCTCGGACAGGTTGATGGTCTGCAGCGCCAGGGTGTCTTCCAGCTCGACGGTGGCGACTTCCTTTCCGTTGAGCGTCACCTTGAACTTCTTGACCCGCGCGTTCTTCTTCCACACGGCGGCCGAGGCGGCGTAGCCATTGAACACGTGAAACGCGCCCTCGAAGGTGGCGCGGGAGGTGTCGGGCGGGCCCACGGTGAAGGTGATGGCCGTGCCGACCCCGACGTCCTCGGCGCCTTCACTCCAGGCGCTCTTGAGTTTGCCGTCGACCAGGTGGGCTGCTTCGTAGGTGGTCTTTCCTTCGGGCTTCAGCGTCGAGCTGGCAGAGACCTTCACCGCGTCACCACACGCGTGCTGGCTGGGTCCATCGTCGTACTGCTCCTGGGTGGTGACCTCGGCGTTCACCTGGCCTTTGATCGCCTTCGGTTCCGCCGCAAACGAAGAGAGGGCGCACGCCATCACGGCCGTCAGGAGTTTTCTGAGCATCGGGCGAGACTACCCCGCGGTCCGTCGACGAAGCGTCTCGTCCTCTTGAAAAGGCCCGCGCCCTCTCGGATCGACGTGGCGCAGCTTCTCAAGAGCGCCTCCAGCTCAAGCGATCATCCGGGCAAGCCCACCCGCCGTCAGTCCGATCACCGCGCCCGCCATCACGTCGAGCGGGTAGTGCACGCCGAGGTAGACGCGCGAGAAACCCACCAGCCCCGCGAAGGCTGAAGCAAGCAGGCCCAGCCCGCTGCCTTCACCCGCCCAGGCCACCGCGAGGGCGACCGAAGCGGCGGTGTGCCCCGAGGGAAACGAGAAGGCGTCGGGGTTCTGCACGAGCGCAGTGAAGCCGAGGATTCCCGCGTTCGGCCGGCGGCGTTTCGAGAGCCGCTTCACCAGCTGCGCGATCATCGCCGCGCCCCCTGAAGAGAGCAGCAACATCAAGCCGAGGTGCCGGGTCTGCGTGGAGCCCGCCAGCACCAACACGAGCCCGAGGAAGGTGAGGCTCTGCGCGTCTCCCAGGTGCGTCACGCCGCGCAGCGCTCGTGTCATCAGCGGCCGTTGCAGCCTGCTGACGGCGACCAACACCGCTTCATCCCACGCGAGCACTCGTCGAAGCTTTTCCACGGTGCACGGTGTCTCTCACTCAGACGGCACTGTGATGGAGGCCCCGCAACGATTGGGTCACCCGAAGGCAAACCGTTCCTCCTGCGCTCGACGCGAACGGTTCAAGGCCCCTGGACTTCGCTCAGGGGCTCCCGGCGTCGGCTGTGAACTTCGCCGCGTCCAACTGCCACACCAGGCGCGCGCTGTGCTGCCCACCCGCTGCCGAGTCGATGAAGCCGCTGACCTTTTCAGAGGCGAGCAGCAACGGCCCCAGCTCAGTGCCCGCCGCGACCAGGCCTGCCAGCTCTGGCGCCTGCACGGCCTCGAGCAGCGGCACCTGCTGAAGTCCGCGCGCGACGAGCTTTGGGTCGACCTCGAACTCCACGCCGTGCGCCTGCTTGCCCGCCGCCGTGGCCAACGCGGCGACCGCGCGGGCACGCACCTCGGCATCGTTCGCGACGACCAACATCGAACCCACCAGCGTCACCGTCAGCGTTCCTTCCCTGAACACGAGCGTCTTCGGGTCGAGCCTGATGATCATCGCCTCCACCGCGACGGGGTCCGTGACCTCCGCGATCAACGCCGAACGCACCGCGAAGAAGCGCGCCTCGCGCGTGCGCAGCCCGGTCGTCACCTTCACGTGGCTGATCAACACCGCCGCGTTCCCCGTGAAATACCCCGCCGCCTCTCGCGCCAACGGCAGCAGCGTCGCCGACCCGGGAAACTGCCGCACCGCCTGCTCCACCATCGAAGGCACCTGCGTCTTCGCGACCCGCGCCCGGAACACGGCCATGCCCGAAGCGGAGAAGCCACCCACCGGCGAGAGCCCCGCGCCAGCCAGTTGCGCCAACGGCAACCCCTTCGTCTTCGCATCGGCCGTGAGCGTCAGGTCTTTCGCGTTAAGCGAGATCACGCCGTGCTGCGCGCCCGAAGGGCCGATGATCTGCACCACGCCCGGCACCTTCGCCGCCAGCGCGAACCCCGGCCCCGCGGCGCTCTTGGTGACCAGCTTGCTCAGCAGGGAAAACTGGGTCTCCACCGAGCGGCCATGGCCAGAGATGGCGCAGGACTCCTTGCCGTGGAGCACGTAGGCTGCGAGCACGCGCCCGAGCGGATCTCTCGACGCGTAGACCGACACACCACCTTCCACCTTCTCGAACGCCTCACCCAACCGAGCGAGCTTCGCGTCGGCCGCCTTGCGGTACGCGTCGACCTGACTGACCGTCACGCAGGCGATCGACGCGTCACCCAGGCGCGACGCGGTGAGGCTCGCGGCCGAGTCGATTCCCACCAGCGCCAGCGCTTCTTTGCTGCTCATGTCGACGTCGATCAACGGGTGCGCAGAAGAGCGCCACGCCTCGGGGCGCAGCAGGGGTGAGCGTGACCCGGCCGCGGTGAAGAAGGGCAGCAGCCGGGTCGACTGATCCAGCTTCGGCACCAGAACCACCACCTCGGCGTCCGCCGGCGCGCGGGGGGCGGTGAGCACGCTGATCAGCAGCAACGAACACATCATGAGGCTGATCAGAGCAGGTCGACCTCGCGCCGGGGCCGATTTTTCGGGCCTTCACGCGATTTTCGAAAAGTGTATGGTGCCCGCCCTCACGTATCGCAACAAGGAGTGACCAATGGCCTTCAAGGCTTCCAAGGCAAAATCAGGGTTGTTCGAAATTCACGGTCTCGAGTCGTTCATCGAGAAGAAGTTTGCCGAGCTGAAGAAGGCCTTTGGCGTCGAGACGGCAGCGCCGAAGAAGAGCGCCGCCCCGAAGGCCCGCAAGGCCGCGGCCCCCGCGAAGAAGACCGCGTCGGCCAAGGCTGATCCGCTCGCGCAGATCCTCGCCGACCTCGACGCGCACCCCAAGAAGGTGAACCTGATCAAGGCCGGCAAGCAGAAGGATCAGCTGCTGCGCTCGCTCATTCCGCTCTACGTCGCGCGCGGCACCGTCGAAGTCTCCTCGGGCGTCACCTCGAAGTTCTGGGCGAAGCACGGCATCACCTACGCAGCGCCCAACGTCGCGAAGGCGCTGCGTGAGCACGTCGGTTACGCCCGCCGTACCGCCAAGGGCCCGCAGATCACCCCCAACGGCATCAAGTACGTCGAGGACGCGCTGAACGGGAAGACCAAAGCCGCCTGAAGCACCAAAGGCGAAGGAGCTCTCAAGGTGCGGTGGCTCCTCGTGTGTTTCATGCTCGCCTGTGCACCGACTCCGGGCGCAGGCGAGTTCATCTTCGTCAGCACGACGTGGGAGCGCGGGGTCACGGCCCGCTGCTTCGTGGTGCGCGCGACCGCCGAAGGGCAGGCTGCACGAACCACCCGGCCCATGCTGCGCGGCGCGGCTGATGGTTGCCTGTGAGCGACGTGCACGAGCAGTTGTTGCGTGGCCTTCGACCCGGCGCGGTGATGTGGCTGCGGGCCGCGGGGCAGAGCTTGTGGCCCCTGCTGCGAGACGGCGATTCACTGCGCGTGCAGCGGGTAGAAAACGATGCGCTTCGGCTGGGTGAGATCGCCGTGGTGAAGCTGCCCAACGGTGTGCTCGCCGCGCACCTGGTCGCCTCGCTCGAGCCCCTGCAGACCGCCTCGAGCGTGGGCGTGCTCGACCCTCAGCCCGTGGAGGCGCTCGGCCGGGTGGTGGGGTTCCGGCGCGGAGACGTGGTGTACGAGCTGCCTGAGTCAGGCCGGCTGCTGCTTCGGTTTCTCCCAGCCACTTCGCGTGCGCTCAAGCGGGTGCCGATGCTGCGCCAACTCGTGGGCCTGTTGCGCCGCCTGTAGTGTCTCCCTCTCGCCGAGGGGGAAGGGCCGGGGTGAGGGGTTAACCGCCGTTGCAGAGGGTCCGGCAGTCGGGGTCGACATCGCAGCAGGTGCCGCCTTCACATATTACCCGAGCACCCGAGGAGCACAGCAGCTTCACCGAAGTCTCTACCGGCGTGCTGTGCACCCGAGGCGCAGCCCACAACCGTCGCTCGGTCGCGACCGGAGGGAACTGCGTGCTCCTCGGATCCTTCAAGGTACGTCCTGTGTAATCGGAGCAGCGAAGCTCGAAAGAAAAGTACTTTAGAAGGTCGTGGGGAAACCGCACAACCGCCCATCCGCAGTACCGACGTACACCCGCTTCAGGCCCGCTGTCGTATCGAGCGAGGGCATGCTGACCCCACCCACCGTCGAGACGCGCACCGAACTTTCGATGACCCCGGTGTCCAGGTTCAGCCGACGCAGGAACCCGTCAGCGTCGCCCACGAAGAGCTTGCCGGCCACCGCGTCGACGCGCACCGAGGTGGGCAGGCGCATGGCCGTGGGGGCCGCCCAGACCGGGGTGACCGTGTTGGTGGCCGTGTTGATGCGAAAACGCTGCACACCCGTGGCGGTGCTCGCGAAGAAGTCTTCCAGGTAGGCCACTAGCGGGCTGCTCACCGCTCCGCCCACGTTGAACTGCCAGGCCAGCGTGCGGGTGCCGATGTAGTAGCCGCGCGCGATGCCCGTGCGATCGACGACCAGCGCCTGATTGGTGCCGCCGTGCCGGGTGACCCCATTGGGAATGTCGCCCAGATCGCTGACCACCAGCAGCGGCGCCGCGGCGTCATTCAGAGCGTCGATCACTCGCAACGAGGGGCCGGCCGTGCGGTTGCTGGCGACCCACAAGGTGCCCGCGAGGAAGTCGTACATGGGCGCGCCGGTGACTTGATCGAGGTCGCCCGGGCGGTACGAGAAGAGCCGCGCTCCGTCGACGGCATTGAGCCCGCTCACGCTGTTGCTGCTGCGCACCGTGCTGTTTCGGGTCGCGAAGAACACCACGTCCGTGGCGTACTTCGTCTGGAACGCGGCGCTGCTGAACGAACGCACCGCGACCACGCTCTGCGCCTGGATCACTTCGCCCAGCGCCACGCCGCCGTTGCCCGTCCACGTCACCGCGCCGGTCGCCCCGCTGATGCGGTAGGCATAGCCGAGCTGATCACCCACGAAGATCGAAGGCTCGGTCGCGCCGTTGAGCCTCTGCGCCGTCGGCCGCGCCTGCACCACGCCGCGGGTGAGGCTGGGCCGCCACTTCTCGTTGCCGTTCACCGGCGCACCCGTGGTGATGAAGTTGCCGGTGAAATAGCGGCCGTTGGTCGATTGGTAGATGGCCTTGCCGAGATCCGTGAAGGGCTGCTGTAGCGCAGGCAGGCCCATCGTCGAACACCAGAGCGGATCGCTGCTGGTGGTGCCCGGGGTGATCACCAGCAGGTGGTTGTTGGGGCTGGCGGTCGGCACGTTGCCCGGTGAATAGAGGCCGAACTCATCGCGGTTGTAGAGCCGGTAGTAATAGACGGTGCCGTTGGTCAGGCCGGTGTCGGCGAAGCTGCTGTTGAAGCTCAACGCGTCTTCGTAGACGATCGTCGCGTTACCCAGCAGCGTGCCGGGCGCGTACCTGCGGCCGGGCGTGGGCGCGGCGTCGGGCGGCGCGCCTGCCGAGCGGAGGATCAACACGCCGTCGTGCAGCGCGGGGTTGCTCCAGGTGAAGTGCACCCGGCCCGTGGTCGCCACTGCCACCGGCATCGCGATGTCGGGCACTGGTCGGTTCACCACCACCGTCACTGCGCCATCCGCGCGCGCCGTGGTCGCATCGCTGAAGATGACGTGCGCTTTGTGCGAAGTAGGCGTGTTCACGGTCACTGACCCGATGGACGCGTAGTTGACGGTGAAGGTCTGCGTCTGCCCGGGAAGCAGCCGCGCCGCGGTGGTCGCATCGAAGCGGATGCCACGCGGGCTGATGGACGCGGAGGTCGTCCAGCCCGCGGGGAGCGCGGTGGCGGCCGGCGTGCGGAAAAGATTCGCGTCGGGCGTCATCAGCACCACGCCGCTGATCGGCAAAGCGCTGCCGTTCGCCAGCCGGTAGGTGATCTGCGTGGCGCCCGCCGCGGTCAACACCGACGAAGGCGAAGGCGTGATGGTGAGCTCGCGCAGGGTGACCTCGGCGCTGCTGAGGGGATCGCTGGTGACCGTCACCCCGAGCGCGTCGACGGCGCGGGCGCGCGCCTGAAAGGCGATGCGATCTCCGGGATCGCCGCGGATGTTCCAGGTGGTGGTGAACGCGGTGGTGGAGCGCGAGCCGAGCGCGTCGACGCTGGAAGGCGTGGGGCCGGTCACCAGGGTGGCCGTCGCGGTACCGGTGGGGGTCACCGTGGCCGGCAGCGGCGTCACGTTGGTCAGCGGGCTGGCGCCGTTGTTGGTGGGCAGCACCTGCAGGGTGATCACCCCGTTGTTCACGATCGAGCTGGGCGTGCTGATCAACGCCGCGGGGAAGGCGCCCACGTTGATGTCGGGCGAGCTGGCCAGCGGCGAAGTGACGGCCGTGTTGCGCGCGCTGCTGGCAAACCGCACCGTGCCGCGCCCGGTGGCCCGGTAGACCCAGCTGAAGCTCGCGGTCGAGTTTTGCGTGAGCGAGTTCACCGCGGCGGGCGTGGGGCCTGACACCAGCACGAAAGCTGCGGTGCCGGTGAGCACGGGCGCCGTCGGGGTGATCGCGCTCTGCGTCACCGAAGAGGTGTTGGTGATGGTGAGGGTGACGGTCACCTGATCACCCGTGTCCATCGCGCGCAGGCTCGAGGTCATGCGGCTCGACAGGCCGACCAGCGTCCAGGTGTGGGTGCCACCGAAGGCGCTGAAGGTGACGTTGCGGTTGCAGATGTCGAGCACGGCGGTCTTCGACTTCTGCAGGTCTTGCCCCGCCACGTCGGCGGCCAGCGGCGCGCCCACCACGCGCACTTCGAAGAGCGCTGACTGGCCCGGGCGCAGGCCGACGGTGGTCGAGGTGCACGCGTCGATCGCGCGGAAGGTGAGGGTGCGGTCTTTGCGATCGATGTTGCTCGCGCGCCAACCCGCGGGCGCCGTGGCCCCGTCGATGTCGTAGGGCCCGTTGGGGATCGCGAGGGTGAACGACGAGATGGTGTCGCGGCTGGTGGCGAGGTTCGTCACCCGGAAGGTGATGGTGCTCACCTCATCCATCACCGCGCTGCCGGCGACCCGATCGATGTTCCAGTTGTTCTGCTGTGCGAAGGCGCTGGTGGCGGACAACACGAGTGCGAGGACCGTACGCATCATCATCACTCCTCCAGCGCGAACGTCGCGCTCGCCAGCTCGGCGCCATCGTCGAGGGTGGTGATCTGCCAGGTACCCGCCAGGTGCTGATCTTCGATGAAGGTCGACGCGACCGGCAACGAGAAGTGAGCGACCTGAGGCTCACCCCGCTTGCCTTCGATCATCGTGGCCTGGCGCTCCCAGACGAGACCCTGCGGAGAGACGAACATCGCTGAGATCTCCCTCGCGCCGTACGCACCACCTTCGATCTCCACGTCGAGCTCCACGCTCTGCACGGTGCTCAGCTTGCGCGCCTGCGCAGGCGAGGTCGTCACGATCACCACGTGCCTTGCGGGGAGCGCGATCGGCTCGAGGTAGATGAGCTCAGGCGCTTGTGGCCACACCGGAAGAGGCGCGACCACCACCTCAGGCGTGAGCTCGATGGGCGGTGCAGTCTCGATCACCTCCACGACACCCATTGACCCATCCAGCGTGCGGCTCGCGTCGACGCAACCCGTGAACACCACGAGCGTGAGCGGGAGCAAAAATGTTCTGCGTTGGATCGGAGCCATGGGTCTTTGGGTCAACGGAGGGACCCATACCTTACCGGTAAACTGAACTTCGGCCACTCTGGGTCAGGCTCGCCCGAGGGTCACATGTGAGCTTCGCGCTGACGTGCACCCCTGAAATACGACGGGCCGCCTCCGAAATATCCGGAGACGACCCGCTGCACTTCAAACCGTTGTGAGGCTCAGTACCGGTAGTGATCCGGCTTGAAGGGGCCGTCGACCGACAGGCCCATGTACTTGGCCTGGCTGACGGTGAGCTTGGTCAGCTTCGCGCCGACCTGGCTCAGGTGCAGACGCGCGACGTGCTCGTCGAGCTTCTTGGGCAGCACGTAGACCTTGCCGGCCTCGAACTTGTGGCCCGTGTCGATCGCGCCCCAGATGGCGAGCTGCGCCAGGGTCTGGTTGGTGAACGAGTTGCTCATCACGAACGAGGGGTGGCCCGAGGCGCAGCCCAGGTTCACCAGGCGGCCGCGCGCCAGCAGGGTGAGGCGCTTGCCGTTGGGGAAGATGAACTGGTCGACCTGAGGCTTGACGTTCTCCTCGCGGATCTCCGGGTTCTTCTCGAGCCAGCTGACCTGAATCTCGGAGTCGAAGTGACCGATGTTCGCGAGGATCGCGCCGTCCTTCATCTTGGTCATGTGCTCGCCGGTGACCACGTCGACGCAGCCGGTCGCCGTGCAGACGATGTCGGCCAGCGGGGCCGCTTCGTCCATGGTCATGACGTGGAAGCCTTCCATCGAGGCCTGCAACGCGTTGATGGGGTCAATCTCGGTGATGTACACGCGAGCGCCCAGGCCCTTGGCGGCCTGCGCGCAGCCCTTGCCGACATCGCCGTAACCCGCGACGACGACGATCTTGCCGGCGATCATCACGTCGGTGGCGCGCTTGACGCCGTCGAGGAACGACTCACGGCAGCCGTAGAGGTTGTCGAACTTCGACTTGGTGACCGAGTCGTTGACGTTGATCGCGGGGACCTTCAGCTCGCCCTTCTTCGACATCTCGTAGAGGCGGTGAACACCCGTGGTGGTCTCCTCGGACAGGCCGCGGATCGGGTCTGCGCCGGTGAAGAGCTCAGGGTGCTTGTTGTGCACCCACATGGTGAGGTCGCCACCGTCGTCGAGGATCATGTTCGGACCCTTGCCGTCCTTGAACGCGAAGAGCTGCGCCTCGAGGCACCAATCGGCCTCTTCCAGCGACTGGCCCTTCCACGCGAAGACCGGCACGCCGCTCTTGGCGATCGCGGCCGCGGCCTGATCCTGCGTCGAGAAGATGTTGCACGAGGTCCAGGTGACTTCGGCGCCGAGCGCGGTGAGCGTCTCGATCAACACGGCCGTCTGGGTGGTCATGTGCAGGCAGCCCGCGACGCGAGCGCCCTTCAGGGGCGACTTGCCCGCGTACTCCGCGCGCACGGCCATCAGGCCCGGCATTTCCTTCTCGGCGATGGCGATTTCCTTGCGGCCCCACTCAGCGAGCTTGGGGTCGGCGACTTTGAAGGCGGGGAAAGTGGTCTTGTGTTCCATGGTGGTGTTCCTCTTGCGGTTTGGGGGACTGCGGTCACTGCGTTGAAGGTGATGACGACAGGGGCTTCTGGGCGACCCACGCGTGCCAGGTGACTGACGCGTCGGGGCCGACCGGGTGAAAAGAGTTGGGAATGCCGACGTCACCCAGAAAGGTGAGCGCCGCTTCTTTGACGAAACGTTTCACGTCTTCCGCGCCGAAGCCGAGCCACACGTCGCCCGCTTCGGTGCGCAGCGCGTCGAGCTCGTGGGGCAGGTAGTCCATCACCACGAGGTGACCGCCGCGCTTGAGCAGCCGCGAGAACGCCTGCACCGCCGAACCCGGGCGCGAGGCGTGGTGCAGAATTCGGCCCGCGAAGACGAGGTCTGCGCCGCCTGCCGCGTCGACCCGCTGCACCAGCGCCGCGTCGTCGTAGCTGCCGGGGAAAAGGCTCACGTGATGAAAGCCGCGCGCCGCCACGCGTTCAGCCACCCGCGCGAGCTGCGCCTGGCTTCGGTCGACCGCTATCACCCGGGCAAACAGCGGCGCGAGCACGTCGAGCGAGAGCCCCTCACCGGTGCCCAGGTCGACTGCGAGCGCGCGGCCCGGCATCAACAAAGACAGCGCCGACAGGTGCGCGAGGTGCTCCGGAGAAGCAGGCACCGAGGCCGTGGAGGTCGAGGCCGGCGGCGACTCGAAGTGGGAGCGGCCCTGCTCTTCACGCGCGGCCACGATGCCGGGCACCCGGGCCAGGCTGCCATCGGCCAGGCTCAAGCGGCGGCCTTCAGCGAGCGCTTCGGTCAAGACCGGGTCGTTGCCGATCGCAGCGAGGTCCGTGCGGAGGAACAAACGCGTGCCATCTTTCCGCGCGTCGAGCAGGCCCGCTTCACGCAACGGAGAGACCTTGCGGCTCATCTGCGGCTGGCTGTCTTCCAGCAACGTGGCGAGCTCAGAGACCGAGAGCTCTTCGGCTTCACACAGGGCCAGCAACTGCAGGCGTCCCGGCTCCGCCAGCAGGCGGAATAGCTCTACGCGCGGAAGGCGGGGAGCGTGGGGCAGCTGGGCGAGGGCCGGAATCACGAATCCATGAATAATGCATCCATGCGCAACTATGCAAGTCTCTCTTAAGTCACTGAATTACGGTGCGCATTGCGAGAGAAACGCCGCTCCTCCATCCCGAGCCACCAGGAACAGGGCCATCTCTTCCTGACTTGGATAGGCGGCGGTGATGGTCGGGTTGGCTCGTTGCGCCCCCCGTTCCGACACCACCCACCGCACCGCGCCGGGGCTCTGTGTTCCGAGCAGCAGCACGCCGCCGCGGTGCTCGACCGCCTGAATCGCCTCGAGCCGCGGCGCGAAGCCGTTGAAAAGGGGTTGAGCGGGCCTGCCCGTGAGCACGTTGGGCAAAATGACGGGCGCACCGGGTTGCTCGAGCGGAACACCGACGAGCGCGGAGTCGAGCTCGAGCAGCGCGACGAGCTCACCCACGCTGCCGCTGCGGAGGGTCGCGAGGTCTTCGGTGCGCACGACGCCTCCCGACCAGGCGAGCCTTCGCCCGGTCTGGCTGAGCTTCAAGGTGCCATCCGTGTCGGCCCCCACGATGACCGGCGCACCACCATCGACGAGTGAGATCAGCTCGACCTGGCCATTGACGATGACCGCGGCCACGTCGCCCGAGAGCTCGAAGCGGGTGGGGTTCAGCCAGGCCGGCACGAGCTGTTCGCGGAAGCCGCCGCGATCGACCGAGGTGAACTTCATGCCCGCATCGGTGCCCCGGGCGAGCACCACGAGGTCGCCGTGGGTGGTCGCTGAAGCGTCAGCGCCCTGCTCGGGGAAGGTGCTGTTGGCTTCTCTCTGCATCGATCGCGACAGCCAGGTCGCCTGGCGCTCGTCGACCACCACGTAGCCGGTGCGGGTGGGGAGCAACAAGCCGCCCTGCATGACGGGAATGGGAACCATCGGCCGGGCGTCGATGAGCCCATCGCAGTCGTTGTCGCGGCCGTCACAGCGCGTCTCGACGGGCTCGAAGAAGGGTCCGTACGAGGTGTCGTCACACGCGCGCCAGTCACCTTCGAGGCATTGCTGCCGGCTGTTGACGCAGACTCCCAGCGTTCGCGCGCACGCGGGCGGAAGCGAGAGTTCTTCGTCGATGAAACCGTCGCAGTCGTCATCGAGGCCGTTGCAGAGCTCGGGGCGGGGCTCGATCGCCTTCTGGCACGCGCCCCATTGCGTGCCTTCGCAGCGCTGCACGCCTTGCTGGCAGGCGCCTTCGGTGGTCCCGCACGCACGCTCTTCTTCCGCGCGGCATTCACACAGCGTGGTGGCGCCTGAAAGCCGGCAGAAGCCGTCGCGGCAGGACAGCTCGGCGGGGCAGGTGCTGGTGGCGGTGCAGAGAACGCGGCAGTCGATCGGCTGGGGATCGTAGAGGCGGCAGCCCACGAGCAAGAGGCACAGGAGCCAGGGCTTCACCAACGGGTGCTCCAGGTGAGCATGCCACCCTGCCACGTGGGCAGCAGCACCAGGCTGGGGAGGTCCGTGCGGCGGCCAAACAGTTGCGCGAAGGTCACGACGAGCCCCGAGGTGATCACCGCGAGCCCTGCGCCCGTGAAGAAGAAGCTCCAGCCCTGCGCGCTCAGGCCTGATTGTTCGAGCCGCTGGGCCGTGGTGTCCCAGGCGCCGCCTCGTTCGAACAAGAGGTGCACTTGCTGGCCTGCTTCACGCGCGGGGATTTGCAGGAGCAGCCCCAGGCCGAAGCTCAGCGCTCCGCCGGCGGCGGTGATGAGGCCCGCGATCGGTGCAGGGCGGGGCGTGAGCACGGGGGGCAGCGCGATGGTGAGCTTGCGCGTTTCACCTTCGGCCAGGGCGATCGTCTGCGTGGTGAGGGCGAAGGCGAGCTCGACGGTCAGCGTGTGCACCCCGGGGGCCAGCGATTCGGTGCGGGGGGAAAGGCCGACGAGCTGACCGTCGATGGTGATCGCAGCGCCGGTGGGGGTGGTGGTGATGATCAGCTGCGCACGGTCTTCGGCCATCGCCACGGTCGAGATCACGAGGAGGAATGAAACGCAGCGCACCGGATCAGTTTACCTTTCCCTTGAGCTACGCAGTGGGCTGCGTGGGCCTGCACTTCTTCAAGAAAGACAAAACCCCCGGCGCCGCGTGGGCACCGAGGGTTTGAAGAATCTCGAAAGCGCGAGGTTCAGCGGCTGGCGGTGATCTTCGCGGAGATCTGACCTGCCACCACCTCGATCGATTCGTCGAAGGTGAAAGTGCCTTCGCTGGTGCTGATGGTGCCCTTGAGGACCACCGAGACGCCGGTGCCGTTCGCGCCGAGATCGCCGACCGCGACCCGCTGGCTCACGTCGACTTCGAGGAAGTCGTCATACGCGCCCTGCACCAGCACCTTGCCCTTGAAGCCCTGCTCGACCAACGCGCTGCCGCTGCCGGCCATGATGTTCTGCGAGAACTTCAGCTCGCCGTTGTAGATGGCGATGCCGAGGTCACTCTTGGCGACGCCGCAGCCGTTGTACTTCATGTTGAAGTTGGTCCCCACGCCGGCGGTCCCGCTGCCGATGCCGATGCTGATGCCTGCGCCGTTGATCTCCGCGGTGCCGCCGTGCGGGCAGTTCGCGCTGACGTCGACGGGGGAGGCCGAGGTGTTGCCCTTCGAGGGCTGAGAGGCGGCGAACATGGCTTCGGCGGCGCCCTGCTTGCCGTCGATCTTCGCGCCGGGACCACAGGCCACCATCACCAGGCTGCTGACCACGAGCATCGAGATGCGCTTCACCATGTTGTTGCCTCCAAGAAAGGGTGTACTGCCTGAGTTGCCGGGGAACGCGAAGACGATCCCCCAGAATCGGCCACCTGTCACTTCAGCTGTACCTCCCGCATCCACCCCATTGCCGCGATGCGTCTCGCGCGCTATGGGGCCACCCCTCCGTAACCCACACTCGAGGAACGCCATGCCGAAGGACTATCTGTTTACGTCGGAGTCGGTCACTGAAGGTCACCCGGACAAGATTTGCGACCAAATCTCCGACGGCGTGGTCGACGCGCTGATCGAGAAAGATCCCCGCGCGCGCATCGCCGTGGAGACCCTGGTCAAGACGGGCATCGCGATCGTCGCCGGTGAAGTCACCACCAACGCGTGGATCGACATCCCCAAGATCGTTCGCAGCACCATCTGCAAGATTGGCTACACCGACTCGGCCATGGGTTACGACGGCAACACCTGCGGCGTGATGGTGGCGATCGAAGGCCAGAGCCAGGACATCGCGCGCGGCGTCGACGAGAAGGGCGCCAAGGAGCAGGGCGCCGGCGACCAGGGCATGATGTTCGGCTACGCCTGCAACGAGACCGCCGAGCTGATGCCTGCGCCGATCCACTACGCGCACGCGCTCGCGAAGAAGCTCGCCGACATCCGCAAGAAGAAGCACTCGTGGCTGCGCCCCGACGGCAAGAGCCAGGTCACCGTCGAGTACGTCGACGGCAAGCCCGTGCGCATCGACGCGGTCGTCGTCTCCACCCAGCACGCGGAAGAAGCGTCCAACAAGAAGATCAAGGACGTCATCATGGAGGAGGTCATCAAGGCCTCGCTCCCCGCCAAGCTGATGGACAAGAAGACCAAGTTCTTCATCAACCCCACCGGCCGCTTCGTCGTCGGTGGCCCGATGGGCGACTCCGGCGTCACCGGCCGCAAGATCATCGTCGACACCTACGGCGGCATGGGCCGTCACGGCGGCGGCGCGTTCTCCGGCAAAGATCCCTCGAAGGTCGATCGTTCGGCCGCCTACATGGGCCGTTACATCGCGAAGAACGTGGTCGCCGCGGGGCTGGCGACGCGTTGCGAAGTGCAGATCTCCTACGCCATCGGCGTGGCTGAGCCGGTCAGCGTGATGGTCGAGACGTTCGGCACCGCGACGGTCGATGAAGATCGCATCGCGAAGGCCGTGCGCAACACCTTCGGCCTCAAGCCGGCCGAGATCATCGAGCACCTCGATCTCCTCAAGCCCATCTACCAGCGCACCGCGGCGTACGGTCACTTCGGCCGCGCCGAGTTCAGCTGGGAGCGCACCGACAAGAAGGACGTGCTGCGTGACGCGGCTGGCCTTCGTGGCAAGAGCGCGGCCTAAGTCACCAACGCTTCACCCCGGGGGGGCGGCATGGCCAGCAAGGCGAAACAGGCGAAGTCTCTGACTGCGCTGGCGAAGTCGCTCGACACCCGTAAACGGGAGCCCCCCATCCTTCCTCTCCCCCGCGGGGGAGAGGGTCGGGGTGAGGGCTTAAAATCCTCCCTCATCAGGTCGAAGCTGGATCAGAAGCCGGCCGCCCTGCCGCCGAAGCTCAGCGCTGCCATACCCCGGACAGGCGCCCTCGCTTCGATGCAGCGCTCACCCAGCCCGGTGCCGGCGAAGGTGCCGCTCACCTTGAAGAAATCCGAAGGCACCACCTCGAACGATCCCCGCCGCTCGTACCCGCGCGCCGAGATCCACGTGCGAGCGCAGCTGAGCCTCGCCGACGATCCCTCACGCTTCTTCGAAGCGACGCTCCCCACGCTCAACCTGTCCGTGGGCGGCATGTTCCTCGAGTCGAGCTTCTTCCTGAAGATCGGCACGAAGCTCAACGTGACCTTGCAGCTGCCGCAGAAGGGCCGCGAGGTGAAGGTGAAGGCCGAAGTGGTGCGCGTCGAGTCGAACGTGCTCGGCTCGTCGGGCTTCGCGCTGCGCTTCACCGAATATCTCGACGGCAGCCAGGTGACCCTGGCCACGCATTTCCTCTCGCCCGTCCTCCGCGAGTTCCTCTCGCAGTACGCGAACGAGCACCGCTTCCAGGCCAGCCCCGAATACCTGGCTCACACTGCCGACGTGCTCGCCGCGTGGGAGCTCAAGAAGGCCGAGCTCGGCGGCGACGTGTGGGCTCTCTTTTCGGTCGACCCGTGAAAACCCCGTGACGCTCTTCGAAGCAATCGTGCTCGGCATCGTGCAGGGCTTCACCGAGTTCCTGCCCATCTCTTCCACCGCGCACCTGCGCATCGTGCCGGCGCTGCTGGGCTGGGACGATCCGGGCGCGGCGTACTCCGCGGTCATTCAGCTGGGCACCGTGGTCGCGGTGCTGGCGTACTTCTGGAAAGACATCATCAAGCTGACCTCGGCCTTCGTGCGCGGCCTGGTCGATCGGAAGCCCTTCGGTACGGAAGACTCGCGGCTCGCGTGGTTCGTAGGGCTGGGCACCATTCCCATCTCGATCTGTGGGCTGCTGTTCAAGTCGGCCATCAAAGGGTCGCTGCGCTCGCTCTACGTCATCTCGGGCTCTCTCATCATCCTGGCGATCGTCTTGTTCGTGGTGGAGCGCTTCGCTTCGCACAAACGCACCATCTCCGACCTCACGCTCAAAGACGGCATCATCGTCGGCCTGTGGCAGGCGCTCGCGCTCATCCCCGGCAGCAGCCGCAGCGGCACCACCATCACGGGCGCTTTGTCCTTAGGCCTTCGACGCGAAGACGCCGCGCGCTACTCGTTTCTGCTCTCGATCCCCGCCACCACGCTCGCGGGCCTGGTCGAGCTCAAAGATCTGCTCGAGGCCACCACGCGGCCCAGCACCTCGGCGATGGTGGTGGGCACGGTGGTGTCGTTTCTTGCGGGCATCGCGGCCATCTCTGGCCTGCTGCGGTTCTTGAAGAACCGCTCGATGCTGGTCTTCGTGGTCTACCGCATCGTGCTGGGCGTGGTGCTGCTGGGGCTTTTGAGCGCCGGCGTGCTGCAGGCGTGATCGCCCGGCGCGGGGCCGTTAGATGAGAGCGCGCATGACGGCCCTCCTCCTCGATACGGCAGGCCCCCAGTTCTTCGGCCGCCTCAAAGAGCACCTCCATCGCTCGCCGTCGAAGACCTTCGAAGCGCCGGGCCTGCAGCTCAAAGAAGCCGCCGTGCTCGCGCCGCTCTTCTGGCGCGGGGGCGAACCCTGGGCCTACCTGACGCGCCGCCCGATGACGCTGCGCCAACACCCCGGGCAGATCTCCTTTCCCGGTGGGGGCCGCGAGCCCGCCGACATCACGCCGCTGCACACCGCCCTGCGGGAGACCCACGAAGAGCTGGGCATCGCCCCCGAGCAGGTCGAGGTGCTGGGCCTGCTGGGCGCCATGCCCACCATCACCTCGTTCTGGGTCACCCCATTCGTGGGCGTCATTGCCGAAGACGTGAGGCTCGATCCCAACCCGGGCGAGATCGACGAGGTCCTCGCTGCCCCTCTGTGGCGATTGCGCAAGGAGAAACGACACCTCTACCAGGCCGACCGCGAGGTCTTCGTGTGGGGCGACGCCCGCCACGTGGTGTGGGGCGCGACCTGGCGCATGCTCAGCCAACTGGTCGAGCACGTCGAGGCGATCGGTCGCTGACGTTCGCTTCCGCGATGTGGTGAAATCCACCGATGCGACACGCCGTGCTCGTTGCAGAACTCGAAGCCTGTATCGGCGACAACGCGGTGCGCGTGGTGTTGCTCACCGGGTCTCGCGGTTCCGGCATCTCTACCGCGCTCGCCTCGTTTGCCGAAGAGGTGCGCGGGTGGGGCCATCGCGCTGACGTGATCGACGCCGAGCGCGTGGGCGTGCAGCCCGGTGGAGCGGTCGACGCCTTGCTGCGCGGCCGGCTGGGCATCGGCCCATCGATTCGCGGTAACCAGCTGCTCGAGGCGCTCGACACCGCGGCGCCGGGCCTCGAGCCGCTCGCCCGCGAGTTCCTTTCTTTCGCGATGGGCTTTTCCCGCGAAGATTTTCAGACCGCCCGCCTCGATCCGAAGAGCCGCTGGGAGGGTGCGCTCGCCGAGGTCGGGCGCTGGCTGGCTGCGCGCAGCGGCACCTGGGCCTGGGTGCTCGACGATTCACTCATGGTCGACGAAGAGTCGCTCCTGCTGGTTGAGCGGCTGGCTCGTGGTGCTCAGACGCCGGGCCTGGTGGTGCTCACCGCACGCGATGATGAACGGCAACAGTTCGAGCAGCGCATCAAGGGCATCCGCGCGAGCGGCAAGCTTCGTGAGCTGGTGCTGCCCTCACTGAGCACCGATGAGCTTTCCTTGAGCTTTCCCACCACGGTCGCAGCCTCGCGCGGCGTGGCGCTCACCGCGAAGCTGCTTCAACTGCACAGGCGCGAAGGCGGTCTGCCCGTCACCACCGACGCGTTGGTGCGCGAGCTCCTCGCGGTGTTGCCGGCACCTCAGCTGAGGGTCGTCTCGCTGCTGGGCGTGGTGGGGGGTAGGCTTCCCGTCATGGCGCTCGACGCGGCGCTCGGCTCGCCGCAGCTGGCAGCCGTCGAGACCCTTGAGGCGAAGATGTTCGTTCGCCGGGGGCCGACCCAGCGCTGTGGTGGGGAAGACGAAGTGTGGCTGCGGTTTCCTTCGCTCGCGCCGAAGGTCGATGACGCTTCATCGCGTCAGTGGATCGCCGCGGTGGGGGCGTGGGCCGAGCGGCAGCTGTGGGGTGAGACACGCAACGACGCCCTTCGGTTGGTGGCGCTGCCGCACGTGATTCGGGCTGCGGACGCCGTGAAAGACTTCACCCGGGCCAGCCTCGCGTGGGAACTCTGTGCTCGCACGGGCGGTGGTGTGGCGGCGTGGCGCAAGGCTGAATTGGGCGCCAGCGGCGTGCGACGCCTGGTGCTCGCCCGGCTGCTGGCTGAAGAAGAACTCTTTCGCGGCGACGTGCAGAAGTCGGCCGCCACCGCCCTCGCGGCCTCACGCCTCACGCTGTCCGCCGCGGCCGCCATCCCCGAGGTGTGGCACGAGGCGACCCTGCAAGGCGTGGAAGACGAGCTCGAGCGGTGGGATCGACTGACCGGCGAAGAGGCGCAGATAGCGCTCGACCTCGCCCGCGCCGAAGCCATCTCGCAGTTGGGTCAAGCCACCGAGACCCGGCGCGCCTTCGAAGCGGTCGATGCCCGGCTCCAGAAGAGCAAGGCGTCTGCCGTGACGGGCGCGTTGTTCCTGCGCATGGCGAGGACGTGGGTCTGGTTCGCCGCCGAGGTGCTCGCCGACGGGCCGCTCGCGCGCCGCATCTGCGACGCCATTCGCGGGCGCGTTCCGCCCGACGTGCTGCAGGCCAGCTTTCACGCGAGCGCCTATCTGCGCGCAGAGCAGGTCGCCCATTCACGCGGTGGAGACCCCCTGCGCGCACGGGCGATGGCCGACGAACTCATCGAGCTGTCGAAGGCCCGGGGCGATCAACGGGAAGAGTGCATCGCGTGGAACTCGCGAGCGCTGCTGCACCTGCGCGATGGCGACTTGCGCCTGGCGCGCCTGGGTTTCGAGCGCAGCCTCGACCTGGCCAGGGCCATCGGCTTCCGCCGCCGCGAAGCGGTCGCCTTGCACAACCTGGGGCTCACCCAGGCGTACGCCGGTGAGTTCGGCGCCTCGGTCGCATGCCAGGAACGGTACGTGTTGCTCTCGGAGCAGATCGGCAACTTCGTGGCGCGGGCGTACGGCCCGGCGGCGCTGGCGCTGGTCTACGTGCAGCAGCTCGACGTGCAGAAGGCCGAGCTCAACCTCGCCCGGGCGCGCCGCTCGGCGGAAGAGAACGGCTGGCCCGGCCTCATCGCGTGGACACGGCATTTGTCGGGCGTGCTCAAGCTGCTCAAGCACCTCGAGAAGCGCGACACGCTGCTGCTGAGCCTCGCGCGCTCCGATTTCCTCGCGAGCCTCGACCTGTTGGAAGACCGCAAGGGCACCTGGTCGGAGGAGCTCGACCCGGCAGAGGCCGCGGCGTTCCTCGCGTTGACCTGGTTGTGCGCGGGCAACGTGGCGCAGGCCAACACGGCGCTCCCGCGCGCAGAGAAGTTCGAGAACGGCAGCGCGGCCTCGAAGTACGTGGTCGGGGCGTTGCGAGACGTGCTGGCGGGGCGGCCCCCGGCGGCGAGCGTTTTGTGGTTCGAAGCCAACGGTCACAGGCGTTCGATGGAGCTCTGGCAACGAATCGCGACGGCGCTGGGTGTGCCCGTGGTGGCCGATGAGCCAGCCCCTTGAACTCCCTCTCCCTGCGAAGCGGGGAGAGGGTCGGGGTGAGGGGCCTTTCGAGCTAGTGTGCCCGTCGAAATGAACGACTTCGATCTCGTGGTCATCGGCGGAGGCGCTGCCGGCGAAAAGGGCGCAGTCCAAGCCGCGTTCTTCGGCAAGAAGGTCGCGCTGATCGAAAAAGAACCTGTCCTCGGCGGGGCGATGGTGAACACGGGCACGCTCCCCTCGAAGACGCTGCGCGAGACCGCCCTCTACCTTTCCGGCTTCCGCCAGCGAGGCCTGCACGGCGTGAACATGGCGCTGGGCCGCGCCGCTCAGGTCGACGAGTTTCTCTACCGCCTCGATCAGGTCGTCGTAGCCGAACACCAGCGCATGAACGAGAACCTGAAGAAGCACGGCGTGACCGTCTTCCACGGCGCGGCGTCCTTCGTCGATCCGCACACGCTGCGAGTGGGCGATCAGCGCATCTCGGGCCGTCACGTGTTGATCGCCACCGGCAGTCGGCCACACCGGCCCTCGGGTTTTCCCTTCGAGCACCCGCACGTCTACGACTCAGACGAAATCGTGCGCGTGCACTCGCTGCCCAAGACGATGGCGGTGGTGGGCGGCGGGGTGATCGGCTGCGAGTACGCGTGTCTCTTCGCGGCGCTCGGTACGAAGGTGACGGTGATCGACTCGAAGCCCACCGTGCTCGGGTTCCTCGACGTGGAAGTGGTGGGCTGGTTGCTCGAGCGCATGCGCAGCCTGGGCATCGACTTCAAGCTCGAGGCGCAGGTCTCGCAGTGCGAGCCGTCGACCGGCAACGTGCGGCTGTGTCTGGATCGGGGTGAGCCGCTCGAGGTCGACCTCGCGCTCATCTGCGCGGGGCGAAGCGCGAACACCGACGCGCTCGGGCTGGCCCACGCAGGCATCACGCCGGGGAAGCGGGGCGTCATCGAGGTCGACGCGCGTTTCCGCACGCAGGTGCAGCACATCGCGGCGGTGGGTGACGTGATCGGCTTTCCTTCGCTCGCGTCGACCTCGATGGAGCAGGCCCGCGTGGCCGTCGTCGACTTCTTCGACCTCAAGTACAAGACGCGCGTCGCGCCGCTGTTTCCCTACGGCATCTACACGATCCCGGAAGTCTCGATGTGTGGTGAGACCGAAGAGTCGCTGCAGAAGAGCGGCGTGCCGTACGTGAAGGGCGTAGCCAACCTGGGCGAGAACGCGCGCGGGTTGATGATCGGCGAGACGGGGCACCTGAAGCTGCTCTACCGCCGGGAAGACATGAAGCTGCTGGGCGTGCACTGCATCGCAGAGGGCGCGACAGAGCTCGTCCACATCGGCCTGACCGCGATGTTGGCGGGCGCGGGGGCAGACCTCTTCATCGAGGCGTGCTTCAACTACCCGACACTCTCAGAGGCGTACAAGTACGCCACCTACGACGCGCTTGGCCGGAGAAACCGCTCATGAGTTGGAACCAGGACCTGTTCAAACGCACGCTCGACTTCGCCGCGAAGGCCCACGGCACGCAGCAGGTTCCGGGCAGTGGTTTTCCATACGTGGTGCACCTGGTGAAGGTGGCGACCGAGGTGCTGCGCGTGGCAGATGGCACCTTCGACATCGACTTCGCGATGCAGTGCGCGTTGCTGCACGACAGCGTGGAAGACGCCGGGGTCGCGGTCGTCACGCTTTGTGAGGAGTTCGGAGCTCGCGTGGCAGACGGGGTGAGCGCGCTGACCAAGGATGACGCGCTGCCGAAATCGGAGCGCATGGCGGACAGCTTGAAGCGAGTGCGCGCGCAGCCGCGTGAGGTGTGGTTGGTGAAGCTCGCCGATCGCATCACCAATCTGGAGCCTGCGCCTGCGCACTGGAGCGCCGAGAAGCGAGCGGCCTATCGCGTCGAAGCGCAGGCCATTCACGACGCGTTGGGCGAATCGAACGCCGCGCTGGCCGGAAGAATCCGCGAGAAGCTCGCCACCTACACCTGAACTCGAACGGCTCAACTACTCAACTGTCTCCCTCTCCCCGAGGGGGAGAGGGTCGGGGAGAGGGCTGTCAAAGCAGTCGAAACCGGTACACGTACTCAAAGCCCGTCGAGACCCCCGCCCCCAGGTGAGTCGCCGGCCTGAAAGTCGCGCCCAGCAACGCGCTGCGCGCCGCCGCTCCCAGACCTGATCCCGGTTCCTCTCGAATGATGACGTTGATGACACGACCACGCTCATCGAGCGCAACCCAGAGCACCACGACCCCTTCGACATCATCCGCGCGGGCCGTCTCCGGGTACGCGATGCGAGGCATCACCAACAACTCCGCCTGCGTATCAGGAGGCGGCTGAGGCGAAGGCGGGCCCACCTCGTCACCACCACCGACATCCGCCTCACCATCGCCGCCCCCCTCATCCATCACCACGGCCTCACCGGTCTGCGCAGCGGGAAGACCAACAACCGGCGCAGGAGCCGCGACCGGACCACGCCGAGGCGAGCTCGACTTCTTCCGACGCTCCGTCGCCGGAGGCCGCCGCGCCTCCACCGGCCGAACGAACGGCCGCAGCTCCAGCTCAATCGGGCCGCGCACCGGTTCAACGTGCTTCACCGGCGCACCCCACATCAACCCCACGACCACCGCGTGCACGCCGCACGACACGAGCAACGCCCCAGCGCGAGTCATCCACATCCCGCCAAGCTAGTTGCTCTACAGTTGCAAATGCAAGCTAATGCTCATGACGCCGGGTGCCCTTCAGCTCCTCGACGATCATGTCCGCCACCGCCGCACGCGGGGAATGTCGAGCACAGACTTCGCGCCAGAAAATGATCCGCCGTGACGGGTGAATCGCAGAAGGGCACGGAAGAGGTTCCAGAAGTTGCAAGTCTTCGTGGCGGCTCACCCAGAGATCGTGGTGCGGGTCGGTTACCCGCACCCACTGACCTGAAGTAGCTTCTGCCAGGCGATGCTCAGCAGTCGAAGGTTCCCCAGATACGCCGTCAATCTCAGGCTCCGCCTGCAGTTCCCCACGGGCGAGCTGGAGACCACCACCGATGAGATCTCCATGGCCGGCTTCAGCGCGCCGTGCCCGGATCTGCCCGAGGTGGGCACCAGCTTCGGCTTCGTGGTGCACCTGCCTGACGGCACCCTGGTCACCGGCACCGCCTGCGCGATGCGTCTGGCGCCGGAGGGTTCAGCGGGGTTCTCCTGTGAGTTTTCCTTGGCGCAGCAGCCGTTGTGGGCAGCGTTCGTCAATCAAGAGAAAGGCAGCGGCGGCGTGTGGCGCATGATCGGCCGCTACGCCACCAGCGCCGGTGAAGATCAGGAAGCCGCGCGCTCGATTCTCGAGAAGGGCCCGCTGGGCATTCTGTTCCGCCGCATCGGGGGCGAGAAGCCGGGCGCTGCCGAAGCATCGGCCGTGATGCGGCTGCACATGGTGGGTGAGAACGGCGAGGCCTACCGCATCGCGTTCGAGAAACACCAAAGCGAGCCACCCGAGGCCTCTGCCTTCGTGAGCGCGGCGCCCAGGGTGCTCGAGTTCGCGAAGAAGGCCGTCTCGCGGGTGCTCACGCAAGAGGTGTTTCTCAAGCGGGCCCCCCACGCCGGGGTCGAGTCGCTGCGCCTGGTAGAGATGGTGAAGGGCGGCTTCGGCTACGTCGCGCAGCAGCCCGGTGGAAAGCTGGGCCTGATGGGCTTGCATGGCAGCGAGCTCATCGGCATCGAGGTCGATGGGAAGCGCATCTTTCCGTTCTTCGAACCCGACGAACTCGACCGCATCGCCTGTGACACCTTTCGGGTCGCCGATGATTCGGTGAAGGAGCCGCCGGGCGCGCCCGCCCTGCTGAACGAAGAGCGTTTCTCGGCGCGCTACGAGCACAAGAAGCTCGACAGTCAGAACCGGGCAGAGTGCACGCCGAAGCAACTGAGCGACGCGATGGACGCGAGCCAGCGGGTGCAGACGCGCACGTACGGAAGCCGCACGTTGCGGCTGTTTCCGGATCTCTGGCTCGAAGTGCAGCGTGCGGGGTGGCCGGTGCCCGCGCGTGGTTTCGCGATGGAAGACGGCAAGGCCCTCTGCGTGTTCGTGCTGGTCGGCGCCGACGCACCGAGAGTCGTTCGGCTCGAAGGCGGCGACACCGTGTTCATCATTCGAGATCGCTGACCTCGACAGGCGAACGAAAGATTTGCGCGTGCGCCCGGTGCAGCCCAGCCAGATGATGCCGCCATGGCTGACGAGCTGGCGCCGTACTTCCTGGGACCCTACGGAGAGAACAACGACTTCTTCGAGAAGACGCTGCTCGAGCTGGTGCGAGACCACGTCTTCTGGCGGCGCAACTTTCACCCCGAAGACACGCCGCCCATCAGCACGCGCGAGCAGCACACCACCGAGTTCCTCGATGGCACCGCGAAGATGCGGCAGGAACTCCACCTGCTCACCGCGAAGCTCAAACGTTCGGTGCCGTTCTTTCACCCGCGCTACCTGGGTCACATGGTGAGCGACCTGCTGATGCCGGGGTTGATCGCCCAGTTGGTCACCACGCTCTACAACCCGAACAACATCGTCGAAGAGTCGGCGCCCGTGACGGTGCAGCTCGAGCTCGAGGTGGGCCGTCAGCTCGCGCGCATGTTGGGCTACTCCCTCGACGTCACGCAGCGGCCGTGCGCGTTGGGTCACCTCACCTCGGGCGGCACGGTGGCCAACGACGAAGGGCTGTGGCTGGCGCGCGCGACCAAGCTCTACCCGTTGGCGGTACGCGATGCGGGGCTGGGGTTCTCCCTGGCCGCCGACGACTGGGAGCTCCTCAACTGGAGCACCGCGCAGGTGCTCGAGCTCGCAGCGCGCGTCGAGCTGCAGCCTGGAGCCGTCGCCGCGGTGAGCGCCACGCGCGTGGAGACCGTGGGCCTGGGCCGCTTCTGCGCGAAGCACCCGCTGGTGGCTGAGTTGGCCGTGCTCGCGCCGGGCACCGCGCACTACTCGTGGCAGAAGGCGATGAAGCTGCTGGGGCTGGGCGCAGCGCAGTTGGTCGAGGTGCCCACCGCGCAAGCGCGCATCGATGTGCCTTCGCTCCAGGCGTTGCTCGAACGACGCGCGGCAGAAAGAAAGCCGGTGCTCGCGGTGATCGGCGTCTACGGCACCACGGAGTTCGGCACGCTCGACCCGCTGCATGAGCTCGTCGCGTTGCGTGGCAAACCGTTGGAGTTCTGGTTGCACGTGGACGCGGCGTGGGGCGGCTATCTGCCCAGCCTCTTCCGCGACGAGTCCGGTGCACTGCTGCCCAGAGCGTCGGTGGCTGAAGGCTTCAAACACTTCCCCAGCGAGCGGGTGTACCAGTCGACTGCTGCGTTGGCGCAGGCTGACTCCGTCACCGTCGATCCGCACAAGCTGGGCTTCGTGCCCTTCGGTGCGGGTGCCTTTCTGGCGCGCGATCGCCGCGTGTTCGATCTCGTGCAGCAAGAGGCCTCGTACGTGTTCGGTGCTTCGGCTTCACCCGAAGATAGGTATCGCAAGCCAGGTCGCTTCAGCCTCGAAGGCAGCCGGCCCGGCGCGGCGGCAGCGGGTTGTTACGTCAATCACCGGGTGCTCCCGCTCGATGCCGAACACTTTGGCCGCTTGATGGCTCGCTCGGTGCGGGCATGCGAGGCGCTCTCCGATCGACTGCCCAGCCTGACCGCGGAGCTCGCGCCGCAAGTGCGCGTGTGCGTGCCCTTCGAACCCGATTGCAACCTGGTGTGCCTGGCCTTCAACCCGAAGGGCAACCGTTCACTCGCGGACGCCAACGCCTTCACGCGCGCGATCTTCTCCGACATGACGGTGCGCGGAGACCTGCCGGTGCAGCTGCGCGACTTCTACGGGTCGAATACCACCGTGACGCTGGCGCACCTCGGAGCCGCTGAGCTGGCGCGGCTGGGCGTCGAGCTCGACCTCGACCTGGAACACCCCGACGCCGACGGCCTGTTCATGCTGCGGCACACCTTGATGAACCCGTGGTTGCTCTCGCCGGTGAACGCAGCCGAAGCCAACTACATCGAGGCGTACTGCCGTTACCTCGCGCAGCTGGTGAGCGCCCTCAGCTCACCTGAGCGAGCTCACGCAGACCGAGCTGCGCGGTGAGCGGGCCGTCGAAGTGCTCGAGCGGGTTGAGCTGCCTGAACGCCGCGAGGAAAGCGGGCAAACCGGCGGCGTAGTTCCGCTCGAGCTGCGCGCGGCTCATCGGGTTCTGCTGGCCCCAGTGCGGCCGGCCACCGAAGGTGTTCATCATGTAGTTGGTGTACTTGTTGAGCGTCTCCACCGCGTTGGGCGTGCCTTTCAGAATCGGCACCTCGAGCATGATGGTGTCGCGCTGATACTGCGGCGAGAGGTAGTCCTCCGACGCCTTGACCCAGCGCATGCCGATGGGCGAGGTGACCCAGTTGTTGGTGGCTCGCCACGAATCGAACTGAGCGATGAGCGCCTTGAGCACCTCGTCGGCCCGGCTCGCCTCGAAGCCCACGCTGGCTGCGTTGACGGCGAGATCGTTGGGCGGCCCGAAGTCGAGCGCCTGGGTCGACGGCATCAACACGTCGGTCGAGCGGCAGGCGTCGAGCGCGAAGTCGAGCTTGGCGGCCACGCCTTGAGGGTCGGTCGCGGCCTGGTAGCCGATGAAGTCGGTGATGATCTGCCGGCCGCCGAACAGAATGCCCAGCCCGCGCACGCCCCAGGGCCAGGGTTGCTGCGTCGCCTTGGTGAGCTTGGTGATGAGCACGGTGGGGCTGGTCTTGCCGGTCGACACGTACGGGTTGATCCACACGTGAATGCCGTGCACCGCGGGGTGAACCAGCAGCTGGTTTATCTGCGGCAAGGCCTCGTCCCACGTCGAGATGAAACGATCTTCCTTGAGGAAAAACTTCGGGCGGGTGCGCAAGGTGACGGCTGAGATGATGCCGAGGTGGCCCTGCCCACAGCGCACCGCGTGGAAGAGCGCGTCGTCTTGCCGGAGCAGGTACTTCGCTTGGGGGTGCTTCTTCTTGTACTTCGCTGGGTCGGTGAGCCCGTCGGTGCGCTCGATGCGCATCACGCGGACGTTCTTCTGGGCGTCGAAGGTGGCCAGCTCGACCGCTTCGATCCACCCGGCGATGCCAGAGAGCCCGAGGCCCGAGCCGTGACCACCCGCGGCAGCGCAACCGACGACGGTGAGGTCGCGGTAGCCCGGCTGCTGGCAGACGGTCTTGCCGATCTGCGCGAGCGCATCGTTGAGCTTGCCGAAGGTGATGCCCGATTCGACACGCACGAGATCGTCGGCGAGCTCCTGCTCCTTCTCTTCATGAAAGGTGTCGGCCTCGAGATCGAGCAGGTCGTTCATCTGAAAGCACTGCACCAGGCAGCCCTTCGTCCACGCGGCGTTCGCGAAGCCGAAGCCTTGCGCCATCGCGCGGAACGAGGTGACTGAGTTCTTCTTCGCCTCCAGCATGTTCACCAGCTCGTCTTCAGAGCGGGGCCGGAGGAAGACGGTCGGCCACTGCGGCATCGTGGTGTTGTGCCGGTGGTACTGGTTGACCGCGTTGGGGTTGGAGGGCGTCGAGGCCACCGTGTCGGCGAGCTCAGGCTGGGCTTCGAGCATCTTCTGCATCTGCAACGTCAGCGCAGGAGAGGGCATCAGGCGCAGCGCAGTCACGAGATTCAGATAGTCCTGAGGGGTGGCCATGGCTGCGGAGCCAAGCCATCCTCAGTCTGTTTTGCAATGGTTCTGGTAGTCCTCAGTCATGCGTATCGTTCTGGTGGTGTTGGCAGTGATGGTTTTTGCGTGTGGCTCGAGTGAAGGCGCTGCCTGCCCGACGCCCAACGCGGTCGAGTGTTCGGGGGCGAAGACGCTGCTCGTTTGCGAGGGCGCCGCGTGGAAGGGCTACCCATGCCCGAATTGCACCGACGGCAAGTGCGACTGGAAGGGCGCGGCGAATGGAGACCTCTGCCCTCGCGTCGCCGAGTCGTACGGCACCTGCCCACTCGATGGCCGGCTGCTCGGTTGCTTCTACTCGGCGTCTGCTGACGCGGGCGTGTTCGTCGAGTCGGCGTGCCAGGCGTGCGTGGCGGGCAAGTCGATCGAAGAGCTCGGCAAGTGCAGCGCAGGCCGCTGCTCCTGCCAGTAGTCGTCAGAATCACACCACGAGCACCCGCTGGCGGACCCGACCAGGGTTACTTCCAGTTCGACATCGCGCCGAGATCGAAGACCTTGGTGAACCCAGCCTTGAGCAGCACGTCCTTCGCCGCGGCGCTCCGCCGGCCACTCTGGCAGTAGAGCACCACCGCGCGGTCCTTCTCCGCAGGCAGCCGCGCCTTCAGCTCCTGCACGGGAATGTTTACCGCGCCCTGCACGTGGCCGCTGCCGAACTCATCGCTGGTGCGCACGTCGAGCAGCAGCGCGCCCTGCCTCACCAACGCCTTCGCCTCGTCGCTCGAGATGGTCGGCTCGCCTGCGCCGACGAGGAAGAACACTGCGCCAACGAGGGCCAACGCTCCGAGGATGCTCGATGCCTTTTTGTTCATGCCATTGAGAGCCCTCAACCGGCGCACGGGGTTCAGATGATGCCCTGCCGGGATTGCGGGGGCCGTCTGGAGGTCAGAGCTCCGAGAGAGGCGTCTTCAGGTAACGGCGCCCGTTCTTCTCGGGCTGAGGTAACTGACCGGCGGCCATGTTCACCTGCAGGCTCGGGTAGAGCAGCCGCGGCGCGCTCAGGGTCCGGTCTCTTGCGGTGCGCCTGGCCACGAAGTCCTCGCGGGGTGTCTTCGCGGTGAGCTGCACGTTGCGCTGCTTCGCTTCGCCTACCGTGGTGGAGCCCTTCCACGTGCGCCCTGCGGGCGGGTAGTCGTGGCCGACGAAGAGCCGGGTGGCGTCAGGCAGCGTGAAGATGCGCTTGACCACCGAGTCGTAGAGCGCACCTGCGTCGCCTCGCGGAAAGTCGCAGCGCCCCACGCCCACGTCGTCGAGGAACAGCGCGTCACCAGTGAAGACGGCGTCGCCCACCTGGAAGCTCATGCACGTGGGCGTGTGCCCCGGCGTGGGGGTCGCCTTCACCTCGAGCGCGCCGGCGACCACGACCTCGTCGTCCTGGATCAGGCGGTCGAACTGGCGACCGTCGGCCGGGAAATCGGCCCAGCCGAACACACCCTTGAAGACCTCCTGCACCTCGGTGATGCGGTGGCCCACCGCCACCTGCGCGCCGAACCGCTTCTTGAGCCACTGGCTGCCCGAGAGGTGGTCCGCATGCGCGTGGGTCTCGAGCACGTAGTGCACCTTGAGCTTCTGCTCGTCGACGAACGCGGCCACCTTCTCCACCGACTCCGTCCACACCTTGCCGCCGCCGGGCTCGTAGTCGAGCACCGGGTCGATGATTACCGCGTCGCGCGTTACCTCGCTGAAGACCACCCAGGTCAACGTCGAGGTGCGCTCATCGTAGAAGGGTTGAATTTGCATGACGTTCCCCTCTCACCACGCGTGCATCGGGCCGATGTCGCGCACCGTGTAGCCCGCTCGGGTCAGCAACTGCGTGGCCTGCGCGCTGCGGCCGCCGCTGAGGCAGTACACGACGATGGGGCGGTTGGTGGGGCCCAGCTCATGGAGCCGCGTGGGCAGCTCTTGAACCGGCACGTTCAGGGCGTGCGGCACGTGGGCTTCGCGGTACTCGGCGGGGGTGCGCACGTCGAGCAGCAACGCTCCCTGTGCGACGAGCTGACGATGATGAGACTGCGAGACTTCCCGGTTCATGGGTTTCTGCCTTTCGTTTGCGGCGACGGCCGCGCGATCTTAGAGCCGCAGGTCGGCGGGAAGGTTCTTCATCTTCTGGGACAAGAAGAACGCGCGGAGCTTTTGCACCAGGCCCAAGCCGAGCAGCGCGGGCGTGGCCACCACGCACACGCAAGATGAGCCTGCGGGCTCAGCCCACCGACAGGCGGAGCGCCTGGCGCACGGCCGCGCGCACGGGCGCCGGCACCTCGCCGCCGGGAATGGCGCGGCACATCGAGACGGTGAGCTTGAGCGAGTCGCAGGCGGCGGTGCAGCGCACGCACTTGTCGAGGTGCGCCTCGATGCGCGCGCAGGCGGCCTGATCGACCTCCGAGGCAGCGTAGGCCGAGAGCTCCAGCTGCAGCTCGGGGCAGCCGAGATCGGTGTCTGCATCGTCGAGCACCGCGGCGAGGCTCTGCTTGAGCTGCATGCGGGCGCGGTGGAGCCGGCTCTTGAGCGCGCCCACCTCGATGCCCACCACGTCGGCGGCCTCTTCGGCGGAAAGTCCTTCGACGTCGCGCAGCACCAGCGCCTCGCGGTGCTGTTCCGGGAGGGTGTTCATGGCGGCCTGGATCACCTGCCCCACCTCACGCGCATGGGCCTTCGCGTCGAGCGAGACGGCATCGGTGGGGATCGCCTTGACCTCTGTGCCCTCGAGCGACTCGAGGCGGGCTGGCTCACCTTCGCGGCGGCGGCGCTGCTTGATGCAGAAGCTCCGCGCCACCTGGTACAGCCAGGTCGAGAGCTGGGAGTCACCGCGGAAGCTGCCCAGGTTCTTGAACGCGGTCAGGAGGGTCTCCTGCAACACGTCGCGCGCGTCGTCTTCGTTGCCGCACATGCGCAGGCCGAACCGGTAGATCTTCTGTTCGTGGCGCGCGAGCAGCGAATCCATCGCCTTGGCGTCGCCGTTCTTCACCTGCTCGATGAGCTGGGCGTCGGTCACTTCAGGCATGGATCATTATAGCGGCGGCTCCTGCCGGTGGTGAGCCCGATGGTCAGCCCGGCGGAACGAGCCACCCGAGCTTGATCGCCGCGAGGCTGGCGCTGGCGACCACCAGCCACAGCGAGACCCCCAGCACCACCGGCCGGAGGCCCACCGCGCGCACGGCCTCCCTCGACACCCCCGCCCCCACAAGGAAGAGGGTCAACACCAGCACCTGGCGACTGAGCGCGGCGAGGACCTTGCCCGGCGCTTGAAGCGCCGGCACCCAGGTGACCAGCGCTGCCACGCCGAGGAAGCCCAGCATGAACCAGGGGCGCTTCGGCTTCGCTCCGCCCGCGTCGGGGTGGGGCCACAGGCGAGCCAACACCACTGTCAGGGGCACAATCCACAGCGCCCGCGTGAGCTTGACCGTGGTGCCGACGGTGAGCGCCTCTTCGCCAAAGTGCAGCGAAGCACCCACCACTGAGCTGGTGTCATGAATGGCCAGTGCGCTCCAGAGCCCGAATGCCGAAGGACTGAGCGAGAACGCCCGACCGAGCACCGGAAAGAGCACCAGCGCAGCGGCGTTGAGCATGAACACCACCACGAGGGCCACGCTCGTCTGCTGCGGCTTCGCGCCGATTGCGGGGGCGACCGCGGCGATGGCGCTCCCCCCACAGATGGCGGTACCGACCCCGATGAGGAGCGCGGAGGTCGGCTCAGCCCGAAGGGCGCGCGCCAGCAACCACGACAGCGACAGGGTCAGGATGATCGTCAGCGCGGTCTGCACGACCCCCGACGCGCCCACCCGCAGCACGACGTCCAGGTTCATGGCCGCGCCCAGGCCCACCACCGAGCCTTGCAGCAACCAGGTCTGAGCCCTCGCCGTCTGCCTCGGGAAGGGATTGCCCAGCGCCAGCGCGAAGACGACGCCCGCGACCAGGGCGACGGGCGCGGGGACCCAGGGGGTCAAGGCCAACGCGGCGACTGCGATGAAGAAAACACGACGAAGCATGGAGTTGAGAGCCGGGGTGGGTGGATCCAGGTTCAAAGGTCGCCGGGGTCTCCGCGCGTTGCGCTCAAAGCAGATTGAACGCGCGTCGCTCGCCGACAAGACGAAGGCGGCTGAACTTCACTGCTGCGGCTTCACCTCGGCCCAGAACACGCCGCGAAAGTCGCCCTCGGAGAAGCCGGTGGCGGTGTCTTTCGGGTACGCGGTCTTCAGCTTCGCCGCGAGCCCCGGCGCGACGGTCTTGCCGTGGCACACCAGGCAGGGCGCCGCCGTCCAGATCGCTTCGGCGTAGCCGACGGTGCCGTCGGGCAGGGTCACCACGCGCTGGGCGTCGGTGCCGCTCTTCTCTTTCGAGAGCTCGGCCAGGGCCTTCTCGAGCCACGGTTTGGGAGCGTTGGCCGAGTTGCGCAGCTTGAGCGCGCTGCGGCCGACGGTGACCGTTGGGGTCGACGCACCCCTGGCCAGCTCGGGCGCGCGCTTGCCGCAAACGTCGATCGCCGCCTCGGGCGACGTCTCGAGGGACTTGAGCAGGGTTTCCTTCAGCGCCTTCTTGAAGGGGTTCACGGCCGACTTCGCCTGCTCGACGGGGGTCGCAGCGAGCAGCAGTGCGATCAAAAGTGGGTTCATCCGACGGCCTCCACATGCACGTTGACCTTGAGCCCATCGCGAACGCTCCTGGGTGACAATACACAAGTCTTCGAAGCCGTCGAGGCAGGCTGGTCGTGCCAGCGGGGGAGGAGAGGGGGGGGGGGCCGGCGCGTGTTGTCGTTTGCATATGCAGGTGAGCTTGGGCGGGCGCGGCGGCGACAACGCGCGGTCCCGCTCGGCCTCGGCGGCCTGCACAATGGGTGCGGCATCAGGGAGCGCTCGTCATCGGCACCACCGGCATGGCCTTGTTGACGCGGTCCTCGAGCTCTTTGATCGGTTGCTCCTACTCGGCGTCTGCAGATGCGGGCAAGTCGATCGAAGAGCTCGGCAAGTGCAGCGCAGGCCGCTGCTCCTGCCAGTCGTCGTCAGAACTGCAGCAAGAGGCCCAGGGTGAGCGACGCGAAACGATCAGCGCCGTTGATCACCTGCTGCGGCTGAAGAAAGTCGCTGTACGCGAGGTAGCGCAGGCGGCTGAAGAGGAACACGGCGTCACCCAGCGACACGCCCAGCAGCGCATCGGCGCGGGTGGCGAGCGGGGAACGCGCACCTGCGACATGAAGACGCAAGAGCATCGCGTCGAGCAGCACCGGGCCGAGGTGGAGGCTCAGGTGCGGCCCGTACCCCGCGTAGCCGATGGCGGAGAAACGACCGTCTTCTTCTTCATCGATCACCGTTTGTTCGTGTGCGATCCGGCCGCCACCCGCCACCACCGCGCTCAGGCTGACGGGTCCCAGGCGAACGCCGACCTCGGGCCGCAGGCAGAAGTCGCCGACGAGGAACCTGGTGAGGAAGAGCTGTAGATCACCCTCGATGCGGAGCAGGAACGCGCTGATCGCACTGAATGTGGGCACGTAGCCGTATTGGAATTCGAGAGCGAACGCGCCGGTCGCTTTCTGATCCGGCGTCGGCAGCACGCCAGCGCCGAGGCCGATCAGGAGATCGCTGTTGCCGCTCTCGGTGACAGCGAGGTGGCGGGCCTCGAGGCGTGAGTACGATTCCTCCAACGAGGCGCTCGGAGGCGGCAGCGGCAGCCCCTTTCCACCAGCCAACACGCTCAGCGTCACTGCGGGTGTGCCGGAGACGAGTTGAGCAAGTTGCGGAGCCGTCAAGCGCCAGTTGATCAGCGGGAGCGCGGCTTCGGCGACTGAATCGTCGAGCGCCACCGCTTCGATCGCCAACGCGCGCGCTTCGGACTTCGAGGCGCTCGCCCTCGCGCGGGCCATGCGGGTGGTGGCGCGGAGGTGAGTCCACTCCTGGATGGTCTGGTTCGAGAACGAGGTGATGGGGTTGTTCAGCCCGCGTTGCAGCGTCTCGGGGATGCCGGATTGAAAACGGCGCGAGCTGCCGTGAACGCGCGAGTACTGCTCGTCGAGAGAGTCGTCGGAGGCCTGGAAGGTCCTGGTGATGTTCAGCCCGTCGCCGGTGATGGTGATGCTCACGGGGACCGACACTGCGTAGCGGCGTTCGTCGACGGAGAACGATTCACTGCGCGGTTCGTCGGCCATGTATTTGACCCGGCGGACCTTGGTGACCGTTTCCGTCCTGGTGTGGAACTCGTCGTAGGTCTTCGTGTCGCACTTGCTGACCGTGTGCGACGTCTTCTGGTTGCCCGTACCGAGGGTGATTTGCTCTTGGCGGCAAACCCTCTCGCTCCTCGGCACGTTGACGACGACCTGTTGGTCTTCATTGTAGTACTCGTCTCGTTCGCGCTCGACGCGCACGGAGTAGGAGCCGGTGCGGGGCACGCCGAAGTTTTCGCGCATGGAGACTTCGCAGCTGCCCAGCGAGATGGTGACGGTGAGTGGGGTGCCGTTTTCGGTGCGCCCCAGAGTCACCTGCTGCGCGGGTGCACAGGCCGAACTTCCCCAGCTCAGCGAAGCCGCGCGCGCGAGCAGGGTGCGCATCGTGTCGAACTCGAGGCCGGTGGAGAGGTCGATGCCCAGCCAGCTCTTCATGCGCTGCAGTGCGTACTGTTCGGGAGCGCTCGAGGCGCCGGAGATGGCCAGGTCGATGGCCTTCTTCACCCCATCGCGGGTCCGTGAGTTCACGGCAGCGGCGGTGCTGTCACTGGGTGCGTTTGCGGACCGGCCGGCGGAAAGTTCGAGAGCAGCAAGCCAACGACCCTCGGCGATCATCGTGACCAGCTCGGGTTCGTGGCTGACGACGATCTTCCCGCGCACAACCTCTGCGCGCGCAGCAAGCTCGGTGCGTTCGCGGCGTTTGGCTTCCGCGAGAATCAGCTGCACCTGATGCAACGCGCCGTCGCTGGTGTCTTCGCCGATCGCCGCGAGCTCTTCGCTCAGCCAGGCATCGGCCGCTTCACCCTGCAGCTTCTTGAGTTCGGCCCTGCGCGCTTCGCCTTCTTCGATGCGGCTGCCCGCGACGCGGTCGGCATCGGCCAGACGCTGCGCAGCGTTCGAGAAAGCCACGCCATCGGGCCCCACGGTGCGCGCCGTCGCGCAGGACATCAACACCAGACACATCGACACCGCTGACTTCATTGAGCCACAGGCTAGTACGGCGAATTTGAAGTTCGCGCAGGATCGGGGTGAGGGGCCCTGCTGCGCTTCACAGCGTTAGTTTCGACCCCTGTCAGCTGCCGGGCTTGTGCGAGCCGGGAGACGAGCCGAACTCGCGCTTGAAGGCGCGGCTTCCGACTCGTAGAGGCGGTCCCATTCGGGGCGATGGGAAAGGACCTCAAGCACGCACGAAACGTAAGCCATGTTTTATGTTCGTGCATCAGCCCCGCGTCGCCTTCGCGGGCAGGTGCCCACGGGCCGGCTGCACCTGAGGTTCAGTGCGGAGGACCACGGCGCGGGGCTCGTCCACCCGCGGTGGAGTCGGGCTTGAACTTCTCCTGCTGTTCACGCTGGCCCTTGGTTTCGAAGAAGCCGTCGACCTGGGAGCCGGTGCTGCGCTGCTTCGACATCGCCCGCTCACTCGACTTCAGCTTCGACCTGGAGCGCCCGTACTGCGCGGCGTCGCTGTACTCGGGGAGCAGGCTGCGCACGTGCTGCGCGAGGTGGTGCACCCGCTCCGTCCCCACGGCCTCGAGCACCTGCACTGCCACCCGAATGACCCGCGCCGCGTCCTCCCATCGACCGTTCTCAGCGTAGGCCCGCGCCTCTTTCTGTGCGTTCGCAGCCAGGACCAGCGCAACCGCCTCCTGCACTTCCACCCGCGGCGCGTCCGGGCCCGTCGCCGTCAACGTGATGACCGCCTGGGTCTGTGCCGACTGAATCGTCCCGCTCAGGGTGTCCCGCCAGCGAGCGCAGAGCCGGAGCTCCAGCGGCGGTGCCTCGGGGCCGACGACCGGCAACGCCATCGCCACCACGAGGTCCCTCCGCTCGTCGCAGGAGAGATCGTCGAGGGTGATGGTGACCCGCTCGCCGCGCCCTTCGCTCTTCTCGTCGTTGAGCAGCGAGAGCGCCGCGCCGGGAACCGACAGCTCCAATTCGATGTTCGACGCGCGCGCACCGAGCAGTCCTCCGAGCTCCTTGGCGAAGGCGTCCGCGATGGCGTCCTCGTCCTTCGCCACGGAGGCGTTCCCCTTCGACTGGTCCGCGAGCCACGAGAGGAAGTCTGCGTCGTGATCTTCCCCGAAGCCGAACCACGAGACCGAGAGGTCGCCCACGCACTCGCGCAGGAGCGCCGCCCAGCCCGCGCGATCATTTTCAGGAACGCCGTGGTTGGCGTGGCCGTCCGTGAAGAGCAGCACCCGTCGCACCGCGCCGGTCGCCGAAGTCGGTGCCGAGCGCAGATCCGAGAGGGCCCCCGCCAGTCCTCCAGACATGTTGGTGCTCTGCGCATCGCTCAACGAGTCCACCACCCCATGGAGCTTCGCCTTGCCCTGGGCGTCCATCGCGGTGGGCGGCAACTCCTGCCTCACGGAGGTGGAGAAGCTGGTGATGCCGAGCCGATCCGTCGCGCCAAGCTCCGAGGCGAGCGAGTGCAGCGCACGCTTCACGGCGGCGAGCTTCCCCCCGGCCATCGAGCCGGACACGTCGATGCAGGCGACGAGGTCCAACGGAGCACGCTTCGAATCAGGCCGCCCGAGCGCCTCGACCCGAACGAGGGCATAGAGGCGATTGGCCTGACTGGACTTGCACTGGGAGTGCTCTGTGAGCAGCATGACTTCGAGGGCGTTGGACATGTGACTCCTGTTCGGCGCGACGCGTGGGAACGATGCTTTTCGGCTTCCTCGTCAAACCCATTCATCCCACGCAGAAGTGACGTCACAGGTCAGCGTCGGCGGTCGTCGATGCCGTGACCTCTCCCGTCACGGCCACCCGCGATGATGCGGCTGTGCGAGTGGACCTCGAGAGAATGCGACGGGCGGCGCTGGAGCGGCCGGATGATGTCGCCACGCACCTCATCTACGCCGACGCGTTGATGGAGGTGGGGGACCCCCTCGGCGAGTTGATGCAGCGGCAGTGCCTCGATCCGAAGGCGGAGGCCCCGTATGCCCTCGTCCGCCGGCTCCTCGGGCGGCTGTCCCCGTACGTCGAGAGCTGGCGGGTCGTGCGCGGGTTCCTGCGCGAGGTCCGGGTCCGGAGGGTGACGCCGCGGGACTTCCGGCGACTCATTGGTCGGCCGGAGTGGGATGGCGTGACGGCGCTCTCCTTCGCGCGCGGTGCCACAGTGCGCACGCAGCGGCTCCCGGCCCTCGAGGTCTTCGAGCTGATCAGCCACCCGATGTGTCGCGGTCTTCGTGATGTCATCGACCTGGACGACGAGACGCTGCGCAGGGTGGCCGACGTTTCACGCAGCTTCGATCGCCTCGGCGTTCACGGTGAGCGTCAAGGTTGTTGTCGTGTTGTTCAGTTGATCGCCACCTCGAGGGTTGGTGCCGTGCGCGGGCGCACGGGGCCGAGGTGGACGGCGGGGGC
>JAYVFP010000349.1:0-7180 GCA_043773025.1 Archangium sp. | reverse complement strand
CGGTAAGTGCCCCCTCGACTGCGCTCGGGGAGACCGGTGATTGGAGTCATTTCTATTTCGGCCAACCCTGCGAGCGGAGTCGAGGGGAGACCGGTGATGGAACCCGATTCCTATTTCCGCCAACCCCCTCGGGGAGACCGGTGCTTGGAGGGTGCGTTGAAGATCACCACCTGGAACGTGAACGGCGTGCGCGCGCGTGAGTCGCAGATCTCCGACTGGTTGCGGTTGGAGAAGCCGGACGTCTTGTGTCTTCAGGAAATCAAAGCCTCACCGCACCAGGTGCCCGTGAGCATCGCGGAGCCAGAAGGGTACTGGGCGCATTGGCACGGGCTGGGTGGATACTCGGGCGTGGCGCTGCTGATCAGCAAGACGTCGTGCCCCGTGCAGCCGGTGTTCAGCTCACCTGCGTTCGATGTCGAGTGCCGGATTCTGGTGGCGAGCCTGGGCGATGTGGAAGTCGCCAGCATCTACGTGCCCAACGGCGGCAAAGACTTCCCCGCCAAGCTGCGCTTTTTGGAGGCCCTGCAGGCGTACGTCGCCGAGCGGCACGCAGCGGGCATGAGGTTGGTGCTCTGTGGTGACTTCAACGTCGCGCGCACCGATCGTGACGTTCACGAAAAGCTGCGCGACCCGAACCTCGCTGGGCAGACCGCAGGAGAACGCGCGTTGCTCGAGGCCATTTTCGCCCATGGGCTGACGGATCTCGGGCGGCACTTCGCTCCTGAAGATGACGCGCTGTTCACCTGGTGGGCGCCGTGGCGGCAGTACCGCGAGCGCAACATCGGCTGGCGGTTGGACTTCGTGACCAGCAGTCCCGCACTCACCCGCAAGGCCATCAAGTGCACGGCGCTGCGTGAGTTCGGCACCAGCGATCACGGCCCGGTCACCGCGGTGTTCGAGGGCCCCGTGTTCGACCCCACCCAGGTCAAGCCCGGTGGGCGAAGAGAGCTGAAAGCGCCCGAAGGACCGCAGCTGAATCTCTTCGCGACCTGAAAACCCCACCCGCCTGCCAGAGACGCCCGTCGCGCCCGCTGTTCAGCCAGTCTTCACGCCTTGGGGGAGTTCAGTGCGAAGGAGTTGACGGTACACTGCGCGAAGTGAAGATGCGGTTCCGGTTTTTGGGTGCAGTCCTCACGTGCCTGCTGTGCGGCGCGGGCATTCTGGCCACCTTCTGGTGGTTCGACTGGCGCACCTCGCTGCCCACGCCCCGACCGGCTCAGGCGCGCGCGCTGACCTTGGGCAGCAGCCCGACGCTTCCCCCCTCGCTCCAGGCGCTCGCGGTGCCAGGCGCGCCGCTGCTGGTGCACTTCTACAACCCCGACTGCCCCTGCAGCCGCTTCAACCGTGATCACCTTCGCGGGCTCTTCGACCGCTTCGGCAGCACGGTGCGCTTCGTGGTGGTCGCGCAGAGCGAGGCCGATTCACCTCTCGGCGACGACGCGCCGGGGCTGCTCGACCGGGGCGGCGCCCTCGCCGCTGCGCTCGGTGTCTGGTCGACGCCCCAGGCGGTGCTGCTCGATGCCCGCGGCGCGGTGGTCTACACGGGCAACTACAACACCAGCCGCTACTGCGCTGATCGCCGCACCGAGTTCGTGCGCCTCGCCCTCGAGTCCCTCGCCCAACCCGGCCACCCGCTGCCGCAGCTCGAGCCCTGGGGCTGTCAGTTGCCTTCCCACCTCGCTCAGAGTTCGACGCGTGTGCCAGGTGAAGAGGGCCAGCCATGACGCCTCAGCAAATCGCGGCCACGATGCGACCCGTCTACCTGCGGGGAGACAAGATCATCCGCGGGGCTACGCTGGTGCACCTCGGCCTCGCGCTCTCCATCGCCAGCGTCTACAGCACCTGGGCCATCGCCGTGCCGGTCGGGCTGATGGCGACGGTGATGTTCTGGGTCTGCGCCTGGCTGTTGCCTGGCCACCGGTTCACCCGGGTGGTGGGGGGCATCTCGCTGCAGGTCTTCTGCGCCCTGCACATCTTCCAGTTGCATGGCCTGCCCGAGATGCACTTCTTCTTCTTCACCAGCTTCACCCTGATGATCCTCTACAAGGACTGGCAGGCGATGTGGCCGGCCGCGGTGCTCATCATCGGCCAGCACCTGCTCTTCGCGGTGCTGCACAACTCAGGCGTGACGCTCTATTTTTTTGAAGAGTCACGCGTCAGCGTGCTCAAGCTCATCTTCCACTTTGGTATCGCGATCGCCGACGTCGCGATCGCCAGCGTGGTGGCGGCAGGGCTGCGCGATCGCAAACTCCACGACGCCGAGCAGCTCGAGCTCAGCGAACGCCTGCGATCCGAGCTGCAGCTCACCCGAGATCGCCTGGTGTTGAGCGAGAAGCTGGCAGCGGTCGGCCAGCTCGCCGCGGGCGTGGGCCATGAGATCAACAACCCGCTGGCCTTCGTGAGCGGCAACATCGAGTTCTTGCGCACGCGGCTGCGCGAGCTGCGCCCGGCGCTGCGCGAGGTGCCCGACGCCGATGACCTGCTCGCCGCCCTCGACGACGCCGCTGAGGGGTCAACCCGCATTGAGGCCATCGTGAAAGACCTCAAGACCTTCGCCCGCAGTGACGACTCGTCGATCTCGGCCGTCGACGTGCGGGACTGCCTCGAGTTTGCGCTCTCGATGGCCGGCCCTGAGATCCGCCATCGCGCGACCATCGAGCGCGACTACGGCGAGGTGCCCGCGGTCGAGGCCAACGACGCCCGCCTGGGCCAGGTCTTCCTCGCGCTGGTTGTCAACGCAGCCCAGGCGATGCGTGAGGGCCGCAAGCCGGAGAACCGCATTCGGGTGCAGACCCGCCGCGACCCCGACGGGCAGGTGCGGGTCAGCATCTCTGACTCGGGCGCGGGCATCAGCGCCGAGCACCTCTCGCGCATCTTCGACCCCTTCTTCACGACCAAGCCCGTCGGCGAAGGCACCGGGCTGGGGCTTTCCATCGCCCACAGCATCGTCACCTCACTCTCGGGCCGCATCGAGGTCACGTCGAGTGAGGGGAAGGGGTCGACCTTTCAGGTGGTGCTGCCGAGCTCGAAGCGGGTCGCCCAGCGCGCGAGGGCCGTCAACACCCCCAACCCACCTGTGGCCGCGAGTGCCCCGGTGCGGGTGCTGGTGATCGACGACGAGCCTGACATGGGGAAGCTGGTGCGGCGGCTCCTCGGCCTGTCGGCGACCGTCACCATCGCGCTGTCGGGCAAGGAGGGACTCGAGCGCATCGAGGGTGAGACCTTCGATCTCATTCTCTGCGACGTGATGAGGCCCGAGATGGGCGGCGCAGAGGTGTTCGCAGAGGTGTCTGCCCGCTTCCCCCGCCTCATTCCGCGGCTGGTGATGATGACCGGCGGCGCCTTTACCGATGCGGGCGCCCGCTTCGTCGAGCAGTGGCCCAACGCCGTGCTGGAGAAGCCGTTCAGTGCCAAAGAGCTGCTCGCGCTGGTCGAGAAGGTGCGCCTCCGCGTGGCCTGAGCACCATCAGGCGGTCGCGGCTGGACCGTGACGGCGGTTCGTCACCAGGTGGTCAGCCCTTGAGCGCGTGCTCGAGGCCCGCCCGCACTGCCGTGGCCTGAGCCTCGTTGCACTGGGCGGGCGTGCTGCGCGGGCTGTCGGGGTACACCTCGGTGGTGGTGGTGAAGCGCGCGCCAGTGAGAGCCACGCACAACCCCAACGGCTTCGCGTCGTAGTTCACGATGCCCCGTGACTGCATCGCCTCACCGATGAGCAGGCCCTTGTCATCGGCCTCGGCGATGTGCGTCACCGTCTCGACGGCCTCGATGATGGCCTGCTGAAAGCCCAGCTGCGGGTTGGCCGCGTCGTCCACCAGATAGAACCCGTCAGGAACTTCGCCAGGCTCGAAGGGCTTGCCATCGCGCGCCGCGAGCGCGGGCCGAAACTCGCTCTCGTCAGAGTCGGTCGTCTCGTGCAGGTCGAGGTGCGCGAGGAAGCGGCCGCGATACGGCGCCACGTACGCCATCAGCAGCGAAGCCTCGGCCGCGGCTCCATCGGGCTTGAACGAGCGGTTCGGGTCGACCGCGTCAGGGTTCCACCGCTGAATGCGCTCGTAGCTCCAGGGGCTGACGCAGGGCGCGATGAGCAGGTTGAGTCGCCCCTCGAAGGTGCTCGCGTCTCGCTCGGCAAAGCGCAGCGCACCGTGCACGCCGCTCGTCTCGTAGCCATGCACGCCGCCCGTCACCATCGCGATGGGCAGGCCGTCAACCCAGGCGCGACTCTTCAGGAGCAAGAGAGGAAAGCGCCCGTCGTCGCCGTACTCGAGCGCGCCGTACGAGATGACCTCGAAGCGCGAAGTGAGCCGCTCGATGGCGCTCACCACCTCGTCGACGTAGCTGCGCTGCTTCGTCACCGAGGCCCGCCAGCGAACACGCTCAGCCTGGGTCCATGGCATTCCGGGGTTTCCGATGGGGAAGGGCGCGGGGGGCGAACTCATGTGAGGGCCGTCGTAGCACTCCTCGCGCAGGGGGGCGGCCGGCGCGGTGAAGGCCATCGGCTTGCCTCACGTGGTGACGCGTCGACCTGCCGGGTACCCCAAGAGCAGCGGTGACCGTTGCGGGCTATGGTGTGGTCGATGGTTTCTGCTCCGCCCACCTTCGCTGAAGCAGCGCGCATACCGCTGCATTGGTCGGCGTTCTGGCACCGGCTCAGCCAAAGCGCCGGAGGGTCCTCGCAGGTCACCAACTGGCTCATCGCGCAGGCCAACGCGCGCGGTTTTCACGGCGCCTTCGTCAATCGCGAGCAGGCCGTCGACGCTTCGCTCGGGCTGGAGGACCTCGTCGTCGGGCTCCTGATGCCCCACGCAGAGCTCGATGCGCGGGTTATCAAGCTGGTCGTTCGGTTGCTTCAATCGACTCAACTCGACGCCGCGAAACTCGTGTTCAGGGCCCGCCGCGAGCGCGCTGACATCGCGTTGGCGTGGGTGCTCAACCTGGTGCCTGAAGGAGAGCTGACGGCGCCCGTCGTCGGCGTCGCGAAGCTGTTCCGCAAGCCTCGGGGCGATGCCCACGTGCGCTTCAACTACGACCCCCAGCGGCTCGTCCGGCGCCCTGCCACGAAAGACCACCTGTGGCGCGCGAAGCAGAGCTGATCCTCGAGGCGCTCGACAGACACCTCGAGGGTCCAGGCACCATCCGCCTCAGGCGGCGTAGACCCCCGCGATCGCGATGCCGCGCTTCTCGGAGATCGTCTCCACTGAAGGGAATGGCGCCCGAAGGTGATTGAGTCGGGGTGAGCGGCGGCGAGCCACCCAGGCCAAAGCAAACAACCCCCACAAGCCGGCTCCACCAGCCGCACTGCATCCAAACCCGACGCTCAGGTTTCGCCGCTCAGAGCCGCCGTCAATTGCGCCACCGTCAGCGACACCCGCATCAGCGACACCCGCATCGGCGACACCCGCATCGGCGACACCCGCATCGGCGACACCCGCATCGGCGACACCCGCATCGGCGACACCCGCATCGGCGACACCCGCGTCGGCGACACCCGCATCGGCGACACCCGCATCGGCGACGCAAACAGAGCCCACAGGAAGCTCACAAGCGCCGTTCGAGCCCGACCCCAACGCAACCGAACAGACCGAGCACCCATCGGTACACGCCTGATCACAACACACGCCATCGACGCAGAACCCGCTCGCACACGCGCCAGGCATCGTGCAGCCTGCACCCAACGAAGAGGCCACCGCACTCGTCGGCACCAGCATCGTGCGAGCGACACTGGAAGCCCCATTGACCGTAACGCTCACGCGGTACCACCCCGCCTGAGTCACCACCGGCAACTGCACCCGAACATTGCTGGAAGAAAAGTCACGAAGGCTGGGCCGCACCGTGGCCTCGTTGTCGAACCTGCGCACCTGCACCACGGGAAGATCCGCGGGCGACGACTGATGACTGCCTGCCGCGCCCTCACTGACCCCAGTGAACAAGGAGCCGTTCACACTGAGCACCGCGCCCGGGTTGGTATCCGCCAGCGCACCGCTGATGACCGGCTGCGAGGCCGCTACCACCGCGCGCCCCTCATCGAACAGCTCGCTCACACCCGCACCACTCAAGAGCACCCGCCCCGAAGGCAGCAGCGTCGCGCCATGACCACTGCGAGCAGCGCTCAACGAAGGTCCCGCCGCGAACACGCCGCGCATGGGCCGGAAGAGCTCGGTGCTCTGCAACCCGCCGCCCGCAATCAACACATCACCGCTTTGCAGCATCGTGGCGGTGTGGCCCACGCGAGCGGCGAGCAGTGGCACCGCGGGGCTCCATGCATTCCCCGCCGACTCGTACAGCTCGGCGCTCGCGCCACCCGTGATGAGCACTCTGCTGTCAGGCATCAGCGTCGCGGTGTGCTGGCTGCGCGCGATGGACATGGGAGCAGCCGGGCTCCAGGTGCCGGTGAGCGGGTCGAACAACTCGGCGCTGGAGAGGCCGACGCCGCCGGTGACCAACACCTTCCCGGTGAGCAACAACGTCGCGGTGTGCGAGCGGCGCGCCACGCTCATGGCGCCGGTGATGGTCCAACGCCCGCTGGCGGGATCGTAGAGGCGCGCGTCGGCGAGCGTGCCCCCTCCTGCGATCAACACCCGGCCATCGGTCAACAACGTCGAGGTATGCCCGCTGCGCGCGAGCGTCATCGCCCCCGCGCGAACCCAGGCGCCCGTGGTTGAATCGAACAGCTCGGCGGTGGCGAGCTCACCACTCGCGTTGCGACCGCCCGTCACCAGCACCTTGCCGTTGAGCAACAACGTGGCCGCCGCGAACGCGCGGGGTTCCTTCATCAGCGCGACCGCCACCGAGTTGCCGGTGACTTCATCGAAGCGCTCCGCCGTCGCGGTGCCCACTGCACCCGCTTCGCCGCCCGCCATCAGCACCTGGCCCCCCGCGAGCATCGTGGCCGTGTGATTGACGCGAGGCACTTGCAGCGCCCCAGCCAGATTCACGGTGGGCAGATTGAGCTCGAGCAGCTCGGTGTCGGCGAGCGCGATGGTGTTCGAGCCGCCGCTGATCAACACCCGCCCATCGGGCATCAACGTCGCGGTGTGCGAGTCTTTCACGGCCGAGAGCGGCGTCTGAAGTGTCCAGGTGCCGAGCGCCGGCACGTAGCGTTCGACGCTCGCCACACTGGCGCCCGCGGTGGAGTTCCACCCGCCACTGACCACCACGCTCCCGTCGGGCATCAACGTCGCGC
>JAYVFP010000348.1:0-7193 GCA_043773025.1 Archangium sp. | reverse complement strand
CCGGTCTCCCCGAGCGCAGTCGAGGGGGCACTTGCCGCCCGAAGGCGAGGTAATCCCTCGACTCCGCTCGGGATGAACGGTGAGCGCTCCTTATTTCGAAAAAAACCTGCGAGCGAAGTGGAGGGCGTACTTCAACAGTCTCCCGAAAGGGGGGAGGGGGAACACCATCGAACCCATTTTCCAACCGCTCCTCAATCGCCCAGGAGACCCCGCAACCCTCAGAGTGCTCTCCGACGCGCTCCTCGAACGAGGAGACCCCTGGGGCGAAGCCATTCGTCTCGCGCTCGATCTCGAGAGCCTGTTCCCCGGCCAGGACGAACACCGCTTGGGTCACCGCCGTCTCGAGCGCCTGCAAGCCCGCTACGGCGAGAGCTGGAGAGCGCGCCTGCGCAAGCCCCTCACCGGGCCCATTCGAGCGCCCGTCGGTTTCTTCCGCGCGATCCCCTCGAAGGTGAACTCGAGCGACTCGAACGTGGCCACGCTGCTCGACGGTCCGGTCGCCTGGCTCGACCTCACCGGCTCGGGCACTGCGCTGGTGCCTTCCTGGCCGCGGCTTTCGGGCATCGTGCGCGTCGAGGTCAGCCAGTACGGCAACCAGCTCAACGCACGCAAGCTGCTGGGCCCTGGCTTTGCGTCACTGACCTCGCTCGCGCTTCCCTTTGACGACGAGGCGTTGCACCTGTTGGCGGAGTCCGACTGGGCGGCACAGTTGGAGCGCCTTCGCCTCTACGGCAACACGACTCAGGTGGTGGTGCCGCAGCTCGATCGCCTGCTCAAGTTGAAGCTCCCCAGGCTGCGCACTCTCGAACTCGAGGGGCTCGAGCTCGGCCTGCCCGGCGCCGAACATCTGGCCGCGATGCCGTGGAAGCTCGAACGGCTCACGCTGGCTGCAGCAAACTTCGGCGTCAAAGGCACGGTGCTCTTCGCCGCCTCGAAAGCGCTCGCCACCCTCAAAGAGCTCAACCTGTCGCGCAACACCATGGGCCCCAAAGGCGCCGAGGCGCTGGCCACCTCACCGCACCTCGAGCAGCTCATCTCGCTCGACCTGAGCTCGACGGCGATTGGGGGTAAGTCACTCGTGCCCTTCTTCGAGTTGCTCGCCTTACCCTCGCTCAAGGCGCTCTCACTCTCGTCGTGCGGCCTCAAAGGCAAAGCGCTCGAGCCGCTCGGCAAGTCGAAGAACAAGGCGCTGCGCCAGCTCACCGAGCTCGATCTCGCGGGCAACCTGATGGGCGACGACGGGCTGACGGCGTTGAGCAAGAGCACCGTGCTGACGAACCTCAAGGTGCTGCACCTCGGCGGCAATGCCATCAAGGGCCCGGGCATGGCTGACCTGGGCAAGAGCGCGCTGCTGACGCAGGTCGAAGAGCTCACGCTCGCTCACAACAAGTTCCAGAACACCGGGGCCAAAGGCCTGGCGGCCTCGAAGAAGGTGAGCGCGCTCAAGGTGCTCGCGCTGGGGCACAACTGGCTGGGCGTGCAGGGGCTCAAGGCGATCCTGAACAACCCTGCGCTCGAGCGCCTCGAAGAAGTGCACGAGGGTATGAACAACTACGGCAACGAGCTGGCGCGCTCCTTCGTGAAGTCGAAGACGCTCGCGTTGTGGACGCTCACCCTCGGGCCCGAGACCACCACCGACGTGCTGGCTGAGCTGGTGGTTGCGCCTCGGCTCGCCACGCTCGAGTTGTTGCGGCTGCAATGTCAGGCCTTCGACGACGAGCTGGCGGAAGCGCTGGTGAAGGGCCCGCTCGGCAAGGCATCGACCACGGTGGTGATCTCTCGCGTGTGGTGCCGGTTGCTCACCGATGCGGGCGCGCAGAAGCTGATGTCTGTTCTGGGGACACGCGTGTCCTTCGGCTAAATCGCCGCGCATGAACTTCGCGGCGACACCGCGGGCAAGAAGTTCGTAAAGGAGCAGGCCTGAAAGCGGCGCTGCTGCTCCTCTCCATGCGAAGGAGACTGTTGAAGTACGCCCTCGACTTCGCTCGCAGGTTTTTTTCGAAATAAGGAGCGCTCACCGTTCATCCTGAGCGGAGTCGAGGGATTACCTCGCCTTTGAGCGGCAAGTGCCCCCTCGACTGTGCTCGGGGAGACCGGTGATTGGAGTCACTCGGGCTGAACGGATTTCGGCCAATTCCGTTCGTGCCGCGCGGAGTCGAGGCACCTGTTTCATCAGTCTCCGAAGCAGGGAGAGGCTCACGAGGCCTAACGCTCGACCGCCAACTCCTCGAGCAGCTCGAGATCCGCCGCGCTGTCGAAATCCTGAAGCAGCTCGAGGTTCTCGATCACCTCACGGTCCTCCGCCGTGAGCTGAACCCCGCCGTCGAGCGCAAACATCACCATCCACCCCAGCACCAGGCTCATCGCCGCCGCTCCCGAGCGCGCTCCCTGAGCTGCTGCCGCTGTTCCCGCGACAGACTGCGCCACTTCCGCAAATTCTCGCGCATCTGCTCGCGCTTCTCGGGGTTCGCCTTGAGCCACCCGCGCATGCGCTGCCGCAGCTCCCGTCGCTGCTCCGGCTCGAGCTTCCTGAACTCACCCATGCGCCCGCGCAGCTCCTGGCGATCCTCCGGCGACAGCTTCGTGAACGCGCGCAGGTTCTCTCGCACCCGCTCTTGATCTTCCGGCGGCAGTTGCTTGAAGCGCGACAGGTTCCCCCTGAGGCGCTGCTTCTCTTCCGGGGGCAGCTGCTTGAACGCCTTCAACTTTTCCCGCAGCGCCTGCTTCTCGGCCTCGGGGAGCGCATTGAACCGCTCGATCGCCGAACCCTGCGCGTGAGCGATCGCCCCCACGGTCATCACCATCAGAACGAGCGCTCTCATTGCGTCACCTCGAGTTCATGCAGCTGCGCGACCACGTCGAGATCTTCCGTCGAACCCAGGTCCATCAAGTCGAGGTCTTCGACCACCTCGAGGTTCTGCGCGAGGAGCAGCTTCTCTCCGTCGATGGCTTCTTCACCCCGCGGCCAGACGATGAGGGCCACGCCCGCCGCCAGCGCCAGACCCAGCGGCAACAGACGAGGCAGCGAAAACCAGCGCTCGAAGAAGGTGGGCTTTTCAATCGCCTCGAGCACCGCGCGCCGCAACGCAGGCGAGGTCTGCGGCGAAGGCAACTCTTCCACCGCAGCGATGCTCGCTCTCAACCGCTGTTCCAGTGAACGCAGCGAAGGCTCTGTCTGCATCGCCGCTTCCAACGCGCGTGCTCTCTCTGGCGGGAGCTCCCCGTCGATGTACGCGGTCAGGTCTTCTTCGAAGTCACTCATGCGGCACTCCCTGCCGGGTTGGCGTCGTTCTTCAGCGCGTCGAGGTGTTTGAGCACCTGCAACGACGCCCGGTGAATGAGGCTCTTGACGGCCGCCTCGGTGGCCTCCAGCGCATCGGCGATGTCGCGGTACGCCATGCCCTCGAACCGGCACATGGTGAACGCCGCCCGTTCGCGATCGCTCATGCTCGCGAGAGCGCGCTGCAGGGCCTTCTCGACGTCTTTGGCTTCCAGCACTTGATCCGGGCTCTCTGCGGTGCGGGCGAGGTCGATCGCGCCAGGGGCCTCGTCGTCTTCCACGGCAGCCTCTACTTTCTCTGCCGCCCGGCCAGGCCTTCGGAGCTCGTTGAGGCAGGTGTTGGTCGCCACCCGAAAAAGGAACGTCTGAAAGCGCGCGGTCTGCTGATACCGATTGGCGCTCCGGTACAGCTTCACGAAGACGTCCTGGGCCAGCTCTTCCGCCCGGCCAACGTCGCCCACGAAGCGGTGGCAGAAGCGCACCACGCGCTGCTGATGGCGATCGAAGAGCTTCGTAAACGCGGCGCGATCGCCCTGGGCGACCTGCAGCATCCACTTCGCGTCTTCGTCGGGCTCGACTTGCACAGGTGTCTTGAACCCGCGAACGGGCCGTCAGTTGCGGGGCCGCTAAGGCCGCCAAATCACTTCAGGTCTGCTCGAGGTACGTCGCGACCGCGGTGGGCGCCAGCGGGTCGAGCGCGTGCCGGCTGCAGAACGCGAGGAAGGGGTAGAGCAGCTCGAGCCCACGCCCCAACGAGTCGCGCGTCTCGTTGCCATCGAGCTCGAACCACACGGCGGCCTTCCCGGCGGCTTCGGGCGTGGGGGAGAGCAGTGAGAACGCAGCCTCGAGCGCTTCTTTGCGGCGCGGGTTGGCTTGACCAAAGAGACTCTTCTCTTTGGTCTCGCCCGCGAGCACCAGGCGCACCAGGGCTGCGAACGCGCGCGCTTCGGGCACGGCGAGGTGGTTGCCCATGCCCTCGAGCCAGGTGGTCAGCCGCTTGCGATCCGTGCGGCTCTCGGTGGCCAACATGCGCGGTTTCTGCCCTTCGATGGGGGCCTGTTGCAGCGCGGCGAACGTGTAGTCCCAGAAAGCGAGCGTGGCCTCGTCGGGATCGAACTCTACGTCGATGTCTTCGGCGTAGGCGATCGCCGCCGAGATGCCGTGCGCAGGCGTGATGGCCGGCGGGGGAGGAGGCGCTTCGAAGTCGGCCTCGATGATGTCCACGTCGGCGACGGGGTCTTTGGGCGGGAACCACGAGCCGGGCGGCGTGAGGTTGAGCGGCGGCGGCGGCGGCGGAGCGGACTCTTCCTCCGCATCCATGATGACGTCAGCGTCGGGCACCCAGCCCCCGGGCGGCGTCACGTTGTCATCCGGAACAGGCGGGGCCTTCGCCTTCAAGGCGAGCGGCTTTCCGTTCTTCACCAACGAGCGGAAGCTGGGGATCTCGGGCGTGTCACCCAGCGCGACCTGCGCAAACTCAGGCTTGGTCTCGGTCCGCGGAATCACCGGCGCGACCGGAGGCACGGGAGGAACCGGCGGCACCGAGGGAATGCGCACCTTGCGGGTGCCTTCTTGTTTGCGCGCGGCCTGCTCTTCGAGCCCCTCGAAGAACTCATCGAGATAGGGGCGCAGCTCGGCCCACAGGGCAATGAGCCCGGCGTCGTGCCCCACCAGATCGTTCGCGAACGAAGGATCCTGGTAGGCCTCGGCGAGCAGCCCCGCGCGTTTGGCGAACTCGGTGCGGCTGGCCTCAACGCCTTTGCGCACGAGCTCCAGGTGGTAGACGCAGCGCGCGAACTCGACCCGCCTGTTGCCTGCCGGCTCGAGCTCGTGAACGGCGCGCTCGAGCGCCCGGGTGTCGTCGCGCAGCTTCCAGCAGGACACCAACGCGGCGTCGAACCTGCGCATCTCGAACTGCACCAACATCGGGGCGACCGACAGCCACAAGCTGTGCAGCGCGGGATGCCGGCGCGAGATGTCGTCGCCGCTGCCGTCACGCCAGAACACCAGGAGCACCTCGGCCAACTGGCTCAAGTGACCGCGGCTCTCGGGATCACCCTGGCGCGCCAGCTCGAGCTCGAAGAGCGCCGCGACGAAGTGGGCCAGCCCGTCACCGCTCGCCTTGAGCGCACCGACCTCGCGCTTGAGGCGCGTCACGTCGCTCAGCGCGGCTGCGCAGCGCTCGATTGAATGACTGAGCTCGACAGGAAGCTGCTGGGCGGCCACGGAAGTAGGGAGCCTGCCCGGGTGCGCGGGCGGGATCCACTGTGACGAGTGACGCCACCCGACACAGAGTAAGGTTTTCGCCGATGGAACGGGTGCAATCGCCTCAGTCGATGCTGGAGAGTTCGGCGCTCCCCTCGCTCGCCCCCTTTCCCGAGACCGCCCTGGCCCCTGCGCTCGAGCTGCTGGCCAGCACCGCCCGCTCGACCCCCGGGCAGGACGGCCGAGACGCGCTCATCTCACTCACCCAGGCGCTCACGGAACTCTCGCCCACCGAGGAGAACGCGAAGGTCTTGTCGCGGTTGCTGGACGACGGCTCCTTTCACGATCTGGTGGGCGACGACGGCACCCTCATGCGCGAGCTCGCCGTGGAGACCCTGCTGCGCCTGGGCTACCCGCACGCGTTGCAGATTCACCCTGATGAACTGGCCTGGTACCGGAACCTGCATTTTGTCCGGAGGCGAAGTAAGTGGCTGATGTTGCTAGCGATTGTTGGCGTGGGCGCCCTCGCCGAGACCCTCTTGCTGCGCCTGTTCTGAGTTGGATGTCAGTGCCCTCGGGTAGAAGAGCGTTGACAGTGACACGCAACGCTTGTTCAGTAGCTCCGACAAACACGAAGTACTCCAGGGGATGACCAGATGGCGAACACCGAGAAGGAAAAGGCGATCGAGTTGGCGTTGCAGGCAGTCGAGCGGCAGTTCGGCAAGGGCTCGATCATGCGGTTGGGCAACGACGAGCCGATGGCGAAGGACATCTCGACCATCTCCACGGGCTCCGTAGGCCTCGACATCGCCCTGGGCGTGGGTGGCGTGCCCCGCGGCCGCATCGTTGAAATCTTCGGGCCTGAGTCGTCCGGTAAGACGACGTTGTGTCTGCACATCGTGGCTGAAGCGCAGAAGCGCGGCGGCGTGTGTGGCTACATCGACGCCGAACACGCGATGGACGTGGGCTACGCCCGCAAGCTGGGCGTGCGCACCGACGATCTCCTGCTCTCGCAGCCCGACACGGGTGAGCAGGGCCTGGAGATCGCCGAGATGTTGGTGCGCTCGGGCGCGATCGACGTGCTGGTGATCGACTCCGTGGCGGCGCTGGTTCCCAAGGCTGAACTCGAAGGCGAAATGGGCGACGCGCACATGGGCCTGCAGGCGCGCTTGATGAGCCAGGCGCTGCGCAAGCTGACCGGCGCTGTGGCCAAGAGCCAGACCTGCCTCATCTTCATCAACCAGATCCGCATGAAGATCGGCGTGATGTTCGGCAACCCCGAGACCCAGCCTGGTGGCCGCGCTCTCAAATTCGCCGCCAGTCTGCGCCTCGACATCCGCCGCGTGACCTCGATCACCGACGGCGAACGCCAGTCCGGCAACCGCGTCCGGGTCAAGGTCGTCAAGAACAAGGTCGCAGCGCCCTTCACCAAGGCTGAGTTCGATATCATGTTCAACGAAGGTATTAGCTACACTGGCGACGTACTCGATCTCGCCGTGCTAGCCAAGATCGCCAACAAGAGTGGCGCCTGGTTTACTTATGGCAGCGAAAAGCTCGGCCAGGGTCGCGAAAACGCCAAGCAGTTCCTCAAAGACAATCCGAAGATCTGTGAAGAGATCGCCGCCAAGGTACGCACCAGTGGCGTCAACCTGCTGGTTGCCTCGACCACCGGTAAAGAGGAATAAGATCAGCGCAAGTTTTCAGATCG
>JAYVFP010000347.1:0-7197 GCA_043773025.1 Archangium sp. | reverse complement strand
TCGCCTTCGGGCGGTAAGTGCCCCCTCGACTGCGCTCGGGGAGACCGGTGATTGGAGTGACTTCTATTTCGGCCAACCCTGTCGATGCGAACGGTGGTGGGAGAGGGCTACTGACCGGGGTTGAGCGGCGGAACTTTGCCGTCAGGGCCGGGGCGATTGACGCGGTCCTTCAGTTCTTTACCCGCGCGGAACAGAAGGCCCCGCTTGGCGCGCACCGCGATGGGCTCCCCAGTCTTGGGGTTCCGGCCCTGGTAGGCGCCGTAGTGCTTCACGTGAAAAGCACCGAGGCCACGGATCTCGATGTTTTCTCCAGCGACGAGGGCATCCTTCATCGCGCCGAAGATCATCTCGACAGTCGCCTCCGCCTGCTTCTGCGTGACGCCCTTCTTCGCAACCAGGATGTTGACGAGATCGGACTTGAGCACCTGCGTTCCCCCTGTGGTCACTGTGGACCAACGGTCCAGAATCACTGCGGATTTGGAAGTCATGGTAGCTCCATAAGACTCAACCCTGCAAGAAACCTACGGTTTTTCGACCTTGTCAGCAGGGGTTTGAACAAGGTCCCGCCACGAGATTCCCTTGAGTTTCTCAATGGTTCCCTCATCGGCGGTGGAAAAGAGGCGGGCCACACTTTCGAAGTGCCCGGTACTCGAAGGGCGGTCTCGTTTGACGACCCGAGCCGTGCCTCCGACGGCGGCAGAGATGTCGGCGAGGGTGAGCGTCGAGACGTCGCGCGCCGGAAGCAGCGAGCCTTTCTCCAGCCGAATCAACCCACCCACGATGAGAACATGAATGATCTCGCCCACTCGCTGCTGCGGCAGGCGCAGTTGAAGGGCGAGGCTGCGCGCGGTGGGCGGCTTGAGCCCGTCGAGTGAAGCGCGCGCCACTTCTTCGGCGATGCGCGACGCAATCAGCTCATGGCTTCTCGGGTGCTCCAGCAGCTCGTGAAACTCATCGTGCAGGTCGGCGTGCTCGACGGCGTAGGCGAGCCGCGCGCCCGAGAGCACGATGTACCAGCCCACGTAGATCCACATGAGGAACAGCGGCGCGATGCCCAACGAGCCGTAGACCTTGTTGGCGCTGAAGAAGAGGCTGGCGATGCCGCCGTACGCGTGGCGGGCGAGCTCCCACGCGATGCCGGCCGCGGCCCCGCCCGTGAGCGCCGACTTCCACGGCACCGGCGCGTGCGGGGCCAGCTTGTAGAGCAGCGTGAAGACCGTCATTCCCGAGAAGACCGCGCCCAGGAAATACAGCTGCGCCGAGAAGGGAAACTCGAGCCAGCCGATCAGCTGCTTGACGCCCTGGGTGCCCAGCAACGAGAGCGCGATCAGCAGCGGGCCGAAGATGAGCACCCCCGTGTACAACCCGATGCTCACCAGAATCGGCCGGTGCCTGCGCACCTTCCAGATGTCGTTGAGCGAAGCGTCGAGGTGCCGGAGCATCAACCCCGCTGAGATCATCACCACCAAAAACGACAAGCTGCCGGCCGTGCGTGAGTTCGCCGCCGAGAGGAAGGTGCGAATCGTCTGCTCTGACTGCGCGCGCCCACCGGGCGAAAGAATGTCTTCGAAGAACTTGAGCACCAGCGGGTCGATGCGCTTGGCGTTGAAGGCGTGCAGCAGCGAGAAGATCACCGCCACCATCGGTACCAACGAGGTGATGGTGATGAAGGTGAGGTTGCCGGCGCGCAACGCGAGCGCTTCACCGCGGTAGCTGAGCACCACCGAGACGAGCAGGCGCCACAGGCTCACCGCGCGTTTGCCCCAGTTCGAGATCCGCTTGATGGGCGGAGGCGGGGGGCTGGGAGCCGGCTCTTCCATCGGCTGCGTCAGCGCCGAACCAGAATGCGTTCGACCAGCTCGCGCGAGTACTGCGTGAGTTCGACGAAGACTACGCCCATGCCCGAGGTCTGCCCCGGGGTGCCAGGCTCGACGCGGCGCACCACCTCGCCGACGCCTTCGATGGTCTCGAGATCCTGAAAGATGACCGTGAAGCGCAAGTTGACCTGGGTCCCGATGGGCAGCGGATCGTCTGACTTGATGAAGACGCCGCTGCGGCTCAGGTTGATCACGTACTCGTTGATGAACTGCTCCACCGACGAGAACTCGTGGTTGATCGTGCGCCGAACATCGATGCGTCGGTCAACCGTTCCAGTCATGTCAGTTCACTCCTGAGGGGTGCCGCTGTTGGGCGGGGGCGCCGAAGCACCTCCGTCAGGGGAAGAAGGCCGCGCAGGAGGGTTCTGCTGACCGCCGCCACGACCTTTGCCCCCCCGATCCCGATTGCGGCCGCCGCGGTCGCCCCGTTCACCGCCGCCCCGTTCGGCTCCGCCCCGTTCGGCTCCGCCACCACCACCGCCGCCGCGTTCACGCTCGGGGCCTCGGCCCCCACCACCACCCGCTTCAGTCGCACCGCGCTCGCGATCGAACTTCGCCTCGCTGCTGCCCGGCTTGCGGTTGCTGGTGTACGTCGACGGATCGTGCTCGACGGTGGTCGCGGCGATCTTGATTTCCACGCCCGAGATGGGCCGCGCGTAGATGTCGTACTGCTCGCGGTGGAAGTCGGTGCGCGCCTTGATCTGAATCGACTTGTTGAAACGATCCATCAGGTGGCGCAGCTCTTCGCGCTCTTCGTTCTGCAGCACGTTGGCGACCTCGGTCTGCGCCTGCACCACGATGGTCGGATCCTTGTAGGCACCGGCCGAACGGCGCAGCTCGCGGAAGATCTCGTACGCCACCGTGGTGGCCGTCTTCACGTAGCCCTGGCCTGCGCAGTAACCGCAGTTCTCGTGCAGCACGCGGCCGATCGACTCGCGCACGCGCTTGCGGGTCATCTCGACGAGGCCCAGCTCGCTGATGCGCAGCACGTTCGTCTTGGCCTTGTCGCGGCCCAGCGCTTCGTGGAGCGACTTGAAGACCTTGTCGCGGTTGGCCTGCTTCTCCATGTCGATGAAGTCGCAGATGATGATGCCGCCGATGTTGCGGAGCCTCAGCTGGTAGACGATCTCCTTCGCCGCCTCGGTGTTGATCTTCACGATCGTGTCTTCGAGGTTCTTCTTGCCGACGTAGCGGCCGGAGTTCACGTCGATCGCCGTGAGCGCCTCCGCCTGATCGATGATCAGGTACCCGCCGCTGCGCAGCCAGACCTTGCGAGCGGTGGCGCGCTTGATCTCTTCCTCGATGCCGTAGGCGTCGAAGATGGGCTCTTCACCGTCGTGCAGCACCACGCGTTCTTTGAGCGCGGGATCCTGCGCTTCGACGAACCGCTGCACGCGCTCGAATTCCTCGCGGTCATCGATGATCAGCTTCTCGATGTCTTGCGCGAACAAGTCGCGGGTGGCGCGAAGAATGAGGTCCAGGTCGGGGTGCATCAGCCCGGCCTTGTGAACCTTCTCGTTCTTCTTGACCGTCTCGTTCCACACCTCGATGAGGAAGCGGATGTCGGCCTCGAGCTTCTCCTGAGGCACGTTCTCAGCGACGGTGCGAACGATGAAGCCGGTTCCGGGCGGGCGCAGGCGATCGACCGTGTCACGCAGGCGGCGGCGCTCCTTCTCGTTGCCGATGCGGCGGCTGATGCCGACGTGATCGACGGTCGGCATGAAGACGAGGTGCCGGCCGGGAATGGAGATGTGCGAGGTGATGCGGGCGCCCTTGGTGCCGATGGGATCCTTCGAGATCTGCACCAGCACTTCCTGGCCGACCTTGAGCAGATCCTCGATCTTCTGCTGCTTCTTGGGCGGCTCCGCCTTGCGCTTCTCGCCCCGTTCGGCGCGCGGGCCCCGGTCGCCGTGACGCGGCTCCTTCGGCTCCTTCTCCTTGAAGCGAACGTCGCGCGGGGCCTGAGTGCGCTGGGTCTCGAGCTTGTCGGTCTCCACCACGGGCGCGGCGGCAACGGCCACGACGGCACCCTCGAAGGTCTCGGGCTGTCCCTCGACGATGGGCAGGTTCGATTCGATGACCGCGGCGGCGACCACGTCAGCGCCGGTCGGGGCCGGGTTTTCTTCGGCGACGGCGGCGGCCTGGGTCACGGCCGGCGCAGGCGCAGACTCGGCGTCGGGGGGCGTGGGGGCGCTCGGCGCTGCGTGCGCGGCAGCGTCTTCGGCTTCTTCGCCGGGCACCTCGTCGACGTCGTCGTCGTTTTCGCCCTCCGTCATGTCGAACTGATGACGGGTCATATCGGGGTCGAACAGCACGTCACCGACGTAGAGAAACCCGGCCTTGTCGAGCCCGATGTCTACGAAGGCAGCCTGCATGCCCGGGAGCACGCGCGTGACGCGGCCCTTGTAGATATTGCCGACGATGCCCCTGTCTTTTTTTCGCTCGAGATAAAACTCAGCGATGTGGCCCTGCTCGACCAGCGCGACACGGGTCTCCCGACCCGCGGCGTTGATGACGAGTACGCTGCTCATGGATGAATCCGTTCTGTGCAGCACGACCTCGTGGTCCCCACGGACGGGACGTAGGACTCACACGGGTCAACGGCTGCAACGATAGGCAGGAGGCGGCGCCACTCGCAGGAAGCTCACGCTGTGGTGTCACTCCGCGAAGGTCAACCACCAAGACCCCCTGCCGGTTTGAATCGGTGAACCTCGCGGCCCAACTGCCCGCGAAGCCGACTTCGCCCTCGTCAACTGTGCCCCACTTCGGGGGTCGCCCTGCTTCAGGGTCGACTCGAGAGCCCCGTCCGAAAATGTTGTCGAAGAGAGCGTTTCACGAATCGGCTGCTGAAGAAAGGAAATGTCGGGAAGTTTCACGCGCGGGCGGCGGGAAGCTCAGGGCGCGGGTTCTTCCCTTTCCGTTGGAGTTTCAGGGCTGTCCACGCGGGGTCGAGCATCACCTTCTTGGTGTCGGTCAGCCCCATTTCGAGGGCGGCCAGGCGCACGAAGTCTTCTGACGGGGCCTGGGTGAGCTCGGTCGAGGTGGGAAAACAGACCCAGATGGAGCCGGTCACGGCCATACCCCGGGTCAGCGAAGCCAGCTTCTCGACCAAATCGGTCTTCCTCGCCGAGAAGAGCACCTGCACGTCGAGGCCGGTCTTCGCGCTGTCGATGAGCGCGGCGCCTTCGGGCAACGGGAGCAACGCTTCCAGGAAGCCTGACGGCGCGTTGTGAATCGACACGTTCATCCCGGCCCGAATGCCGAGCATGGAGGTGAGCGGGGCGATGAGAAGGGGGCCACCGAAGCTCACCGTCGTACCTCGAAGTGGGTGAAGAGCGCGTCGATGGGGCTGTCTTTGACGACGACCGACTTCACCTTTGCCGAGCGTGGGCCCCGTTTGCACCAGGCCAGAAAGCCTTCGATCACTTCAGGCTCCGCTTCGGCCATCGCTTCGACGTTGCCGTCGGGGAGGTTACGGACCCAGCCCTTGACGCCCAGGCGCTGGGCTTCTTCCTGCGTGCTGGCGCGATACGAGACACCTTGCACGAGGCCCGTGATGCGGAGATGAACGCGGCGAGGGGCCATGAACGGCGCCCTGCCTAACACGATGACCGGCTCGTTGGACGAAGAAGCACTGGGATCTCATGTGAGCGCCGAAGAGCGCTTGCAGCGTGGTGTGTTCTTCACGCCCCGGCCATTGGTCCAGCGGGTGATTGAGGCGATCGCCCCCCTTGTTCCGGAGAAGTCGCGGCTGCGCATCATCGATCCTGCGTGCGGTGCGGGAGCCTTCTTGACCGTTGCGGCGTCGCGCTGGCCCGACGCCGAGTTGCTCGGACTCGAACTCAATGAAGAGTCGGCTCGCATCTGCCGCGAGCGGGTGCCGCGGGCGCAGGTGCGGGTGACTGATGCGCTGGCAGATGACGCGTTGCCGCCAGCAGATGGCGCCTTCGAGCTGTGGCTGGGCAACCCGCCGTACAATGGCACTTCTCCCCTGCTGCAGAGCAAAACGGCGTGGGCGACCGCGTGCGCGTGGATGCCGGCTCATCTTTCTCTGCCGAGGGGCACGAGCCTGCGAGAGGACTTCGTGTTTTTTCTGCTCAAAGCCTCGCTTCGATTGCAGCAGCGGGCCGGCGCGCTCGCGTTCATCACCTCGGCCACGCTGCTCGACACGTTTGCGTATGCGCCGGTGCGAGAAGCGCTGCTCTCGCGCATGCAACTGCGTGAAGTCATCGAGCTGGAGCGTGGAACGTTCGAGGGCACGCGCGTGGTGCCATGCGTGACGGTGTGGACCACGCCGCTCGGCGCAGATGCTCCGCGGCACAAGCTCGCGCCTGGTGAGAATGGAGACTTGTTCGCGAGAGTGGCTCCAGCGGCCACTTTGGTTCGCTTGGGTGCGTTGCGTTTCACTCCGCACGCGCCTGACTGGCGCCTGAAGCCACCGGCGGAGGCCGCTCAGGCGCTGGAAGATGCGTGGCGCGATCGGGGTGAGGCGCTCACCTCACTGGTGCCGGTGAGCTTCGCGGGGTTGAAGACGCGCTTCGATGAGCTGCTGGTCGACGATGATCGTGCGGCGCTCGAGGCGCGCGTCGAAGCGTTCATCGCCACGCCGAGCGTCGAGGCCTTCGCTCAGCAGTTCGGGCTGCAGAAGTTTCTGCCGAAGCTCTTGCAGCTCAAGGAACACGCGCGCGAGGCGCAGTTCAGTGCGGGCTTCGTGCGGCCGTTCTTGCGGTATCGCGGGCCCAATCCACGTGGGGCCAATGCGTGGTGCTACGTCGACCGCTTGTTGATTCCGCGCGGTGATCACCGGCTGCGCGGGGGGTTCGACCCGCATGCGGCGAAGCTGAAGCTGGTCTTCAACGTGCACGAGCTGCCGCTGGCAGCGCATGTGATCGATGAGCCCGGGTGCGTGACGATGTACCGGCATTCGCGGTTCTCACCTGAGTTCGTGCCGCGCGCCCTGCTGACGGACCCGGGCGCGGTGCGGTTCGACGAGGAGGATCTCATGCCCAACCTCTCACCCCGCGGCCAGGAGTTCGGCTCGACGCGCGCGGTGTTCACGCACATCGCTTCGCACTTCATGTCGAAGGCGTTTCAAGAAGAGTGGGCGCCTGCCTTTGGCACGACGCGTACGCCGATCATCCCGCTCTGATTGTTCAAGCGAAACAGCCTTGAGGGAGCGCGGGTTGCTCTCGCCCTCGGACGAGGACCCCAAAGAACGCCCCCCGTTCGCATCGACAGGGTTGGCCGAAATAGAAATGACTCCAATCACCGGTCTCCCCGAGCGCAGTCGAGGGGGCACTTACCGCCCGAAGGCGAGGTA
>JAYVFP010000346.1:0-23354 GCA_043773025.1 Archangium sp. | reverse complement strand
GCTCGCAGGGTTGATCGAAATAAGGAGCGCTCACCGTTCATCCCGAGCGGAGTCGAGGGATTACCTCGCCTTCGAGCGGCAAGTGCCCCCTCGACTGTGCTCGGGGAGACCGGTGATTGGAGTCATTTCTATTTCCGCCAACCCTGCGAGCGAAGTCGAGGGCGTACGTCGACAGTCTCCGAGAGGGAGAGGGGAGTTCACTCGTCAGCCGCCGCGCGTGTGCATCTCGAGGTGCGGCTCGCGACGAAGCTCGGCCGCTGACACCAGCGGGCCCCGCGAACGAAGCGCCAGCCGTTGTTCCGCACCCCGATCACTCCGGCCTTCCCACACGCGCTGAATGATCGACTCGAGCTCACTCGCACTGGCCCCACCGCGAACCGCTGCTTTCAAGTCAGTCCCCGTCGTCGAGTACAGGCACGTGAACCAGTGCCCATCGGCGGTGAGCCGGGCCCGATCGCACGCACTGCAGAACGGCTGAGTGGTCGAAGCGATCACCCCGAACACCCGCCCATCGGCCAACCGGAACCGCTCCGCAGGTGCACTGCCACGCCCGGGCACCGGCTCAATCACCCCGAACCGAGCCGACAGCCGGCTCAAAAGCTCCTTCGCCGAGATGACCTGATCCATCGACCACCGCGTCGCACCACCCACGTCCATGTACTCGATGAACCGAAGCTCAGCCTCGTGCCGCCCCGCGAATTCGAGCAGCGCCTCGAGCTCATCGTCATTCACGCCGCGGGTGAGCACCGTATCGAGCTTGATTGCACTGAACCCCGCCGCGCGCGCCGCCACGATGCCCTCGAGCACCTGGGGCAACTGATCCCGCCGGGTGAGCTTGTGAAAGCGCTCCCGTCGCAACGTGTCGAGCGAGATGGTGACCCGCTGCAGCCCTGCCTGTTTGAGCGCCACCGCGTGTTCACCCAGCAGCACGCCGTTGGTGGTCATCGCGAGCTCCTGCAGCGGCTTGCCGGAGAGCAGCTTTACCAGCACCTTCAGATCGCGACGCACCAGCGGCTCACCACCGGTCAGCCGTACCTTGGTCACACCCAACGCGATGAAGCGAGAGACCAGCGCGCTGATCTCCTCGAACGAGAGGATCTCGCGCGAGGGGAGCCACGAGTAGTCCTCCTCAGGCATGCAGTACGCGCAGCGCAAATTGCAACGATCCGTCACCGAGAGCCGCAGATTGCGAAGCGGCCGCCGCAGTGAATCCTTCAGCTCAGATCGTGACATCCGGTGCCGCCGCGACGCCGCCGCCAGGGACAGCGCCTGAACCACTCGCAGGGGTCGCGCCGCCAGGGCCACTCGAGCCGTCACCGTTGCCGCCAGCCTTCTTTGCCGCCGCAGCCGCCTTCTTCCGGGCGATCATGTCTTCTTTGATCTTCACCAGGTTGCCCTCGCCGATGTCGAGGAACGCCTTGACCACCTGCGGGTCGAACTGCGTGCCACTGCACCGGTCAATCTCTTCGATCGCGTTCGCGAAGGTGGTGCCCTTGCGGTACGGGCGATCACTGGTCATCGCGTCGAGCGTGTCGGCCACCGAAAAGATGCGCGCGCCGATGTGGATCTCTTCACGCGCGAGCCCACGGGGATAGCCGCGGCCGTCGAAGCGCTCCTGGTGCGAGAGCACGATCTGCGAAGGAATCGAGAGGAACGGAATGGGCGCGATCATCGAGAAGCCGATGTCGGGGTGCTTGCGCATCTCGACCCATTCTTCCGGAGTCAGCTTGCCGGGCTTGAGCAACACCGCGTCAGGCACGCCGATCTTCCCGATGTCGTGCAGCAGCGCGCCGCGGCCGATCTCATCGAGCTGGGGGCCCTTGATGTTCATGATGTGCGCGATCGCCGCGGTGTATTCGACGACGCGCTGGCTGTGATCGCTGGTCTCGTGTTCACGCGCATCGAGCGCGGTGACCAGGGCGAGCAGGGTGTTCTGGTAGGTGGTCGAGACGTCTTTGAGCGCGCTGCGCAGCTCGGTGGTGCGGTCGCGCACCTTGCGCTCGAGCTTCTTCTGGTACCGCTTGCGCGCGAGCTCGATGCGCCGCTTCGCCAACGCGCGCTCGATCGACCTGATCAGATCGGTGAGCTTGGGTGGCTTGAGCAGGTAGTCGACCGCACCGCGCCGCAGACAGTCGACCGCGGCTTCCGTGTCTCCGTAGCCGGTGAGCATGATCACCGCGGTGTCGGGGTGCTGCTCGCGAAAGGCCTCGAGCAACCACAGGCCATCCTTGCCGGGCATCTTCATGTCGGAGATGACCAGCGGCGTCTCTTCTTGCTGCGCGAGCTCGAGCGCCATGTCAGCGCCTGACGCGACGGCGCAGTGGTAGCCCTCTTCGCGGAGCAGCACGCTGATCACGTCACGGACGGACTCATCGTCGTCGACGATCAGAATTCGGGGAGGTGGCGGGGGGATGGCTTCCAAGGTGTCGACCCGGTGTGTAGCGGAGCATGGACTCTAGGGCGAGTTCCGCTCGAACCGAAAGGGCCATTCCCACCCCGAACTGGTGAGCATTTCACTTTTGAAATGGAGTTACTGCGGTGCGCCGCGCCGATATCGGAAGGGGCGCAGGTCGACGGAGGGCTTCTCGCGACGCACCACCTGCCCCAGCAGGCGCGCGGTGATGGGCGCGAGCAAGATGCCGTTTCGGAAGTGCCCCGTCGCCAGCAGCAGCCCCGGGCGGGGTCCCTCTCCCAGAAAAGGCAGCTGATCATCCGTCCACGGGCGCAGGCCGGCCCACGTGCTGGTGAGCGAGGCCGAGGCCAGGTCGGGCACCAACTGCAACGCAGCCGCGAGCAACCTCGAGAGCCCCTCAGCGGTGACGTTCTTGTCGAAGCCCACCATCTCCATCGTGCTGCCCACCAGCACCGCGCCATCGGCCCGCGGCACCACGTAGCCGCTGGCGCTCTTGAGCAAGCGGGAAAAAAGGGGAGCGCGCAGTTGCAGCTCCATCATCTGCCCTCGCACCGGTTTGACCCGCGCGGGATCCACTTCAGCGCCAGCGACCAGGCCTGACCAGGCGCCTGCCGCGAGCACCACCAGGTCTGCTTCGAGGCGTTCACCCTCGAGATCGACGCCGGTGATCGTGCCGTCTTTCTCCACCACCGAACGCACCGTGCCCGAACGGAACGAGACGCCCGCGCGACTGGCCGCCACCGCCAACGCGCGCATCAGCTTTCGTGGGTCGACCTGGTGATCATCGGGAAAGTCAGCCGCGGCGAGGGCCTTCGGGTTGAGGCGGGGCTCCCGCGCGGTCAGCTCAGCTGAGGTGAGCAGCTCTGCGCGCAGACCCACCGCGGTCTGCCAGGCGATCTTCGCGTCGAGCGCGTGCACCTCGTCTTCGGTGAAGGCGACCTGTAGGCCGCCGCTGGGCAGGTAGCCCAGGTCGACCCCGGAGCGCTCTTCCAACTCGGCGGCCCACTTCGGCCAGGCCATGCGGCTGAGCAGGCACAGATCCATCATCGGGCCCGGAGCCGACGCTTCGAACTGCGGCGCCAGCATGCCCGCGGCTGCTGATGAAGCCTCCGCGCCGGGAATGGAGCGCTCCAGCACGGTGACCTCGAGCTCGCCCGTGCGACGCAGCTCGAGCGCGATCGACATGCCCATGATCCCGCCGCCGATCACGATCACCTTCACGGTGTACCTCCGTCGATCACCACCCGCTGCACCGGCACAGGCGCAGGCTCCTGATGCGTGCGCCACCAGAACCAGACGAACGCGAACAGCGCGAGCGTCATCAGAATGAGCGTGCGAGCTGGGAAGCGGGCCACGGCCTATTCCATAGCAAGCCAAACGAAAGCTGGTTGCCTTCTCGATGTGGCGGCGTAAGAGACAGGCCTCTTCAAGCAGTAGCGCAAGTCACCCCAAGGAGACGTTCGTGGCGGACACTTTCGACGTTGTGATCATCGGCTCAGGTCCTGGCGGTTACGTAGCGGCCATTCGTGCAGGTCAGCTCGGTTTGAAGACCGCGATCATCGAGAAGGACAAGCGGCTCGGTGGAACGTGTCTGCACCGCGGCTGCATTCCCACCAAGGCGCTGCTCTACACCTCTGAGCTGTACAGCCACATTCTTCACGCGGCCAACTTCGGCATCAACGTGAGCAACCCATCGCTCGACTGGGCGCAGGCGCAAAAGCACAAGCAGAAGGTGGTCGACAAGGGCGCGGGCGGTGTCGACTTCTTGATGAAGAAGAACAAGGTCACCGTTTTCAAGGGCACCGCCAAGATCGCAGGCAAAGGCAAGGTCGAGGTGGTGCTGACCGAGGGTGGCAAGAAAGAGACCCTCGAGACGAAGAACATCATCGTCGCGACCGGTTCGGTGGTGACCACGCTTGCGAGCATCACGCTCGATCACAAGCGCATCCTCTCGTCTGACTCGATCCTCGAGCTGCCGGTGATCCCCAAGAGCCTGATCGTGCTCGGCGCGGGCGCGGTGGGTTGTGAGTTCGCCTCGATCTTCAACCACGCGGGCTCGCAGGTCACCCTGATCGAGTTCATGCCCAACGTGCTGCCGATCGAAGACATCGACATCAGCAAGGAGCTCGAGAAGCAGCTCAAGCGCCGGAAGATCGACGTGATGGTGGGCACGAAGTTCGAGAGCGTCGAGACCACCGCGAACGGCGTGAAGGTCACCGCCACGCTGCCCGACGGCACCAAGAAGACGATGGAGGCGGAGTACTTCCTCTCGGCCGTCGGCCGCGGCCCCGTCACCAAAGACATCGGTCTCGAGAAGACGAACATTCAGCTCATGCCGAAGGGCACCATCAGCATCGACGCGATGATGCGCACCAGCGAGCCGGGTGTCTTCGCCATCGGCGACGTGACCCCGTACCCGTGGCTGGCGCACTGCGCGTCGGCCCAGGGCATCGTGGCCGCCGAGTTCATCGCCGGTAAGAACCCGCGCCCGCTCAACTACGATCGCATTCCGAACGCGACGTACTGCTACCCCGAGGTGGCGTCGGTCGGCCTGACCGAGAAGAAGGCAAAGGAGCGCGGCTTCGACGTGAAGACCGGCATCTTCCCGTTCTCCGCCGTGACCAAGGCGGCGATCTCCGATGAGGGCATCGGCATGGTGAAGATCGTCTCTGACAAGAAGTACGACGAGGTGCTGGGCGTGCACTTGATCGGCCCGCACGCGACCGAGCTGCTCGCCGAGGCCTGCGTGGCGTTGCAGCTCGAGTCCACCACCGAAGAGCTCGCTCGCACGATCCACGCGCACCCGACGCTGTCGGAAGTGATGCACGAGGCGGCCGAAGTGGTCCTCGGTCACCCGATTCACATCTGAATGTCCCAGCCGGCTTGGCTCACGGGTCAAACCGGCATGAACATGTTCAGGCTGACGCTGATGGTGGGGCTGATGGGCGGGGCCAAGGCCTGGGCTTGTCCTGGCTTGACCTGTGAGGCCGTCGTCGTCCGCGTGCCGAGGGCGGGTTCTACGATTCCTTCGAATGCGCCCGCTGTCGGCGTGCAGTTGACGGTGTTTGGCGACGTCTCCATCGATGGAGGCATCGAGCACTCGCAGACCACCACGACGCCCTTCTCGTTGCGGGGGCCTGACGGCGGCCAAGTGTTGGGGCCTCGCGTCGAACCAGAGCTTGGGGTCTTCGTTGCCACGCCGCTGGTCGAGGGCTCGTGGGCGATGCGCCTCGATGACTCGTCGCTCTGTTTTGCCGAATCAGGGTTTGCGGTGGGGCCGCCGTCTCCGTTGCCCACGGTGGCGGGCACTGTGTCGATGGTGGAGACGTTCTGGTTTCCACCAGCCTACTCAGGCTGCACCGGACCGTACCCGGCCCACCAGATGGGGCGACTGCGCATCGAGGCCAGCCCCGAGATGGTCCCGTGGCTTCCCCTGGTTCGGTGGGAGGTGCTGGTGGACGGTTCGAACGTGACGACCTCGGGGTTTGGCCGGATCTCCGATGAGCCCTTCGATCCGACTCCGAACGCGCTGTTTCGCACTTTCAACTCGTTGGCGGTGCAGTGCGGCGACATGCTTGATGGTGGCGTCCCCGACGACGGCGGTGCCTCTGGCGGACTGGACGCGCGGTATCTTCGGCCAGGGCTGCACGAGGTGAAGGTGCTCGCTCGCATCCTCGGACTGAACGCTCCGGTTGCGTCGAACGTGCTGCAGGTCAACCTGGTCTGCACGCCGCCGGTCGAAGACGCAGGAACCGATGCGGGCTCTTTCGTGGCCGATGCGGGCTCCAGTGCCGGCCCGCCTCAGAGTGGGTGCTCTGCGACCAGCGGTCTCGAGGTCTTCGCGCTTGTGCTGCTCTGGCTGCGCCGTCGCGCGAGCTGATCAGGCCGCGACTTCGGGCAAGTCGAACGGAACCATCGCCGCTTCATCGCGGCGCATCAGTTTCAACAACGACGCTTCGTTGTGAACCACGCCGGTGATCCGGTCTTCGATCACCAGGCTTCGCTGCGTCTCCGACAGGTGCACGAACAGCGAGTACACGAGGTTCAACGATGTCTCGCCTTCGATGAACAGGCTGCCATCGCTGGTGATCCACACCTCGACCACGCCGCTGCCTTGACCCGAGACCCGCCACGCACGCCGGCCATCACGCGTGCGGCGCGCGAACGGATAACACCCCACCGCGACATCGAGCCGAAGCTGATCGAGCTGATTGAAGGGCCCGGCAAACGGAGAGACCTCGACGTCGTCCCACGAGAGGGGAAACTCCCACTTCGAGACTTCGCTCTTCACCCGGACAATCGAGAACTCGCGGCGCATATGAGTCCGGAACCCGGCACCCCCTGTACGCCGTGCAACTTTCCTGGAAGCCCACCAAAGTTCAGCCAGTTGACGGTTGGGTCCCCCGTCAATACATGAGGCCTCACCATGGCGACTCCCAACCGTTTGCCGCTGGCTCAGAGCACCTCCACCGGCAAGCCCGACTGGCTCAAGGTGCGCCTGCCGAAAGGCGAGGGCTACGAGAAGGTCAAGGGCCTCGTGAAGTCGCTCAAGCTCGCCACGGTCTGCGAAGAAGCCAAATGCCCGAACATCGCCGAGTGCTGGGGCGGGGGCACTGCAACCGTGATGCTCATGGGCGAGGTCTGCACGCGCGCCTGCCGCTTCTGCCACGTGAAGGTCGGCTCACCGCCGCCGCTCGATCCGCAAGAGCCTGAACACCTCGCCGCCGCGGTGCGCGAGATGGGCCTCGAGTACATCGTGGTCACCTCGGTCAACCGCGACGATCGCCCCGACGGAGGCGCCAGTCACTTCGCTGCCGCCATCACCGCGCTCAAGCGCGAGTCGCCCAGGACCACGGTGGAAGTGCTGATCCCCGACTTTCAAGGCGTCGAGGCCTCACTGGCCATCGTGGCCGAAGCCCGCCCGCACGTGGTCGCGCACAACATCGAGACCGTCGAGCGCTTGACGCCGACCGTGCGCGATCGCCGGGCGAAGTACCGCCAGTCGCTGCGTGTGCTCGAGTACCTCAAGCAGCGCCCCGAGAAGCTCTACACGAAGACCTCGATCATGATTGGCCTGGGCGAGACCGATGAAGAGGTCGAACAAACCTTCAAGGATCTGCGCGACGTGGGTGTCGACGTGGTGACGCTGGGCCAGTACCTGCAACCCTCGCAGTACCACCTGCGCGTCGAGCGCTTCGCTTCTCCCGAGAAATTCACCGAATACCAGCGCATCGCCGAGAGCTACGGCTTCCTCTACGTGGCCTCGGGGCCGCTGGTTCGCTCGAGCTACCGGGCCGCCGAGTTCTTCATGAAGGGCCTGATGGATCGCGATCGCACCGCCGCTCCGGCACAAGTCGCTGTCGCAGCGCCCTGACCTGAAGTACGAGCTTTTCTCCATGGCGCTCTTCGAGTTTCAGCTCCCGGACATCGGTGAAGGGGTAGTCGAGGGTGAGATCGTCAAGTGGCTGGTGAAGCCCGGCGATGTCGTCAAAGAAGACCAACCTCTCCTCGAGGTCATGACCGACAAGGCGACCGTCACCATTCCCAGCCCCAAAGCTGGCACGATTGTGAAGACGCACGGCAAAGAGGGCGAGCTGGCCAAGGTGCATCTGCCGCTCGTCGACATCGAGATCGCTGGCAGCGGCGCGCCTGCAAAGCCCAACGGCCACGCTCCCGCCAAGGCTGCTGCTTCGGCCCCGGTCGCGGCGGCCCCGGCGCCCAGCGCGCCTTCGGGTGAGAAGGTGCTCGCCACGCCGGTGACCCGCCGCATGGCCAGCACGCACGGCATCGATCTCGCGAACGTCTCCGGCAGCGGTCCGCAGGGGCGGGTGCTCAAGACCGACGTCGAGGCGTTCATGGCTTCGGGCAACGGCAATGGCCCTGCGAAGGCGCCTGCTGCCACGAAGACCTGGGCTCCGCTCGCTTCCAACGCGGTCGATCAGCGCATCCCCATTCGGGGGCTGCGAAAGAAGATCGCCGAGAAGATGGTGAAGTCGAAGTTCACCGCGCCGCACTACACCTTCGTCGAAGAGGTCGATGTCTCGGCCCTCGTCGCGCTGCGCACGAAGTTGAACGACTCGCTCGCGAAGGAGAACGTGAAGCTCTCCTTCCTCCCGTTCTTCGTGAAGGCGGCGATCGCGGCTTTTCGAAAGTACCCGCAGGTCAACGCGAACATGGACGAGGCCGTTCAGGATCTCGTGGTGCGCGGTGACTTCAACATCGGCATCGCGGCGATGACGGAGCAGGGCCTCACGGTTCCCGTCGTGCGCCACGCGGATCGACTCAGCCTGCGCGGCCTCGGCAATGAGATCTCCCGCCTGGGTACGGCCGCGCGCGATCAGCGCCTCAAGCTCGAGGAGCTCACCGGCGGCAGCTTCACCATCACCTCGCTCGGTCAGACCGGCGGGCTCTTCGCCACGCCGATCATTAACCACCCCGAGGTGGCGATCATGGGCGTGCACAAGCTCCGCAAGCGCCCAATGGTGACGGAAGACGACCAGATCGTGATCAAGCCCATCATGCTGTTTTCGTTCGCGTTCGATCACCGGGTGATCGACGGCGCGACGGGCGCTGAGTTCGCCTACGAGCTGATCAAGTTCATCGAGCAGCCTGAGCTGCTGCTCGTCGACATGATCTGAAGATGGAAGAGCTCGAGGGCAGCGACGAAGGCCCGCGCGCCCTCGAGCTGCTGCGAAACGATCAGCCCGTGACGCGATCCGAGCCGGCCACCTTCACCAGCTTGTTGTAGAGCCCCAGGATCAAAAGTGTCGGCGCCCACATGCCGATGAACTGAGAGGTCGGCGCACGGGTGGGCCGGTACAGCTGCTTCATCTGGGTGCGCGCGCCACCGAACATGCCGATCGCCTGAAAGACCAGCGAGCCGACGATCGAAATGCCCGCGGCCCAGAGGAACACGTCAGACGGGATCTTCGCCGTCTGCTCCTCGATCTTCCGCGCCACCTTGCCTTCGCGCTTGCTGGTGCTGGTGTAGTCGGGCTGCAGGTTGTTGCCACTCTCTGCGTAGGTTTGCGGTTCCATGTTTCTCTCCGAGGGACGGTGAGAAGCCGTGTGTCCCGCGGGGTGAGGTTGCATTCGGCAGACCAGAAGCGCTCGCTGCGGAGGAGACCGCGCGCGCCGGGCAATTGAGCCTCACTGCGTCGACAAGCGCCTTTAGACGCCGAACCCTCGAGACGGTGCCTTCTTCAGCTTTTCGTGCAGGGTCGCCGTCAGCAGAAACCAGTACTGCACCTCACCGAACGACAGAATGTCGCCGTCTTTCAGGGTGGTCTCGCGGCGCAGCCGAACACTGGCGTTGAGGAACGTGCCGTTGGTCGAGTCGAGATCCTGAATCGAACAACGCTGATTCGCCTCATCCCACCGGAGCATGGCGTGCGTCTTCGAGACCGACGGATCGTCAAGCACCAGGTCGCTGTCGGGCTGGCGGCCCACGGTGAGCTGGTCGACGCCATGCAGCGGAGGCACCGAGGCCACCACCAGTTCATCGAATTGGAACAACAGGCCCAGGGCGCCCGCGGAGACCTTCTCGGGTTTGGCGACCGTGGTGCGGTGCACGTTGGAGGGAAGACCCATCATCTGGGTCGAAGGAGTGCCGGCCGCCAGGGTAGGGGGCTGCTGCACCAGCACGAATGGCCCCATCTGCTCGCGAAACTGCTTCGCGGTGAATCGGGCGACGAGACCTCTGAGTTCCTTCACGGACAACACCCGCCCACGCTAGACCCGACGAGGTACTGTCCGCTACGGTTCGCCGCTTTCCGAAAGGAAGTTAACGAGATGTCTGATCGGTACCCCACCACGGCCTCTGGCCTCAAGAAAATGCAAGAGGAGCTCAAGCACCTCGAGAGCGTGGAGCGCCCGAAGATCTCCAACGAGATCGGCATCGCGCGCGCGCACGGCGATCTTCGAGAGAACGCCGAGTACCACGCAGCCAAGGAAAAACAGGGCTACATCGAGGGCCGCATTCTCACGCTCAACGCGTGGATCGGTGGGGCTGAGGTCATCGACGTGACCGCCTTCAAGGGGCAGAAGAAGGTGCTCTTCGGGGCGTCGGTGCAGTTGCTCGACGTCGAGTCGGACAAGAAGGTCAGCTACCGGATCGTCGGTGAGTTCGAGGCGGATCTGAAGAAGCGCTGGATCTCGGTCAATTCTCCGGTGGCGCGGGGGCTCATCGGCAAGGTGGTCGGCGACGTCGCGACCATTCAGAGCCCGGGCGGAAACCGCGACTACGAAGTGCTCTCCGTCGATTTCGAGGATGCCGCCTAGCCCGCACCCGCTCGAGTCGCTGGTCAGGCCGCTGCAGTTTGCCTGTGCGCGCGACTTCGCCAACCTCGGGGCGGTGAAGGGGCTGCGAACGACGCTCGCCGCCGCGCTCAGTCGCGCGAAGCCCACGCTTGCGCTCGAGCGGTTGGCTGCGCTCGAGAAAGAACTCGATTTCATCGATGCGCCGGTGACGGAGGCGCGCAAAGGATCGATTCGGCGGGTGCTGCAGATCCTCGAAGCGGAAGGTGTCGGGGTGAGGGCGGTCTTGAGCGCTCCCAAACCCGTTCCTGCTCCAGTGAAGAAGACGGCCCCTCACCCCAACCCTCTCCCCGCTTCGCAGGGAGAGGGAGTTCCGAAGAAGAAGACTCGAAAGAAGAAGGCCGCCCCGACTGACGCAGAGAACGCGACCGCTCGCATGCTGAGCATCGCCCCCGCGGCCGGCCCGCTCGCCACGCCCCTCAAGCTCGTCGGCTGGCGCATCAACCCGCGCCTGGTGGGCATCCTCAACAAGAAGGGCCTGCAACGCACCGGCGACGTGCTCTTCCTGCTCCCGCGCGTCTACGAAGACCGCCGTACGCTCAAGAAGATCGCCCAGCTGCAATCGGGCGAGCGCGGCACGATCATCGCCGAGGTCAAACGCGCCGAAGAGAGCTTTGGCCGAGGCCGCCGCCAGTTCCGCGCGGTGCTCGCTGACAGCTCAGGAAGCATCGCCGCCGTCTTCTTCCAGACCGGCCCGTGGCTCAAAGCCCGCTTCCCCGTCGGCAAACGACTGGTCGCCAGTGGCGAAGTCCGCCAGACCCACTTCGGCTGGGAAATGCCGCACCCCGAAATCGAACCGGCCGACGACGTGGAGACCTCACCCATCCACTTCAACCGCGTCGTCCCGGTGTACCCGGGCTTCGAGCGTCACGAACAACGCGCCTTGCGTGAGCTCGCCTTCCGCATCGCTGACAAGTTCGCGACGTCGATCGAAGAGCCGCTGCCCGACGCGCTTCGCAACCGGCTCGGTCTCCTCGGCCTGGGTGAGGCGCTCAAGTACCTCCATTTCCCCCCCGGCGATGCGGCCCTCGACGCGCTCGACGCGCACATGTCGCCCGCGCACCAGCGCCTCGCCTTCGACGAGCTCTTCTTTCTGCAACTGGGCATGGCCCTGCGCAGACAAGGCGTGAAGGTGCAGCCGGGCATCGCCTTCGACACCTCGCCCGCGTTCGTCGACAAGGCGAAGAGCCTGCTGCCGTTCACGTTGACGGGCGCGCAACAACGCGTGGTGGGCCAGGTGACGCGCGACATGGCCCGCGCCGAGCCGATGAACCGGCTGCTGCAAGGCGACGTGGGCAGCGGCAAGACCGCGGTCGCCCTGGTCGCCGCCGGAGTCGCCGTGCAGAACGGCTATCAGGTCGCGGTGATGGCGCCGACCGAGATCCTCGCCGAGCAGCACTACCGCACCTTCCAGAAGTGGTTCGAGCCGCTCGGCATCGAAGTCGGCCTCATCACCGGCAGCGGCACCGCCAAGGTGAAGACCGCCCAGCGCGCCGCGGTCGCTTCCGGAAAAGTGCGCATCGCGGTCGGCACGCACGCGCTCATTCAAGAGTCGGTCTCGTTCGAGAAGCTGGGCCTCGTGGTGATCGACGAGCAGCACCGCTTCGGGGTGATCCAACGCCACACCCTGATGGGGAAGGGTGTTCGGCCCGACGTGATGGTGATGACCGCCACGCCGATTCCCCGCACCCTGGCGATGACCCTGTACGGCGATCTCGACGTCTCGGTGATCGACGAGCTTCCCCCCGGCCGCACGCCCATCGAGACCCACGTCATCTCTGAGAAGACCCGCACCCGCGCGTGGGACGTGGTGCGCTCCGAGCTCGAGAAGGGCCACCAGGCGTACGTCGTCTACCCGCTGGTCGAAGAGAGCGAGAAGTTAGACCTCGCCGATGCCACGCAAGGCGCCGAGCAGCTCAAGGTCATCTTTTCCAACGCGCGGGTGGGGCTGCTTCATGGCCGCATGAAGCAAGACGAGAAAGACGTGGTGATGACGGCCTTCCGCAAGCATGAGCTCGACCTGCTGGTCTCCACCACGGTGATCGAGGTCGGCGTCGACGTGCCCAACGCGTCGGTGATGGTGATGGAGCACGCCGAACGGTTCGGCCTCTCGCAGCTGCACCAACTGCGCGGGCGCGTGGGGCGTGGCGCCGCCAAGTCGTACTGCATCCTCGTGACGGGCTTTGCGCAGAGCGCTGAATCGGCCCAGAGGCTCAAGGTGATGGAAGAGAGCACCGATGGCTTCGTGATCGCCGAGCGAGATCTCGAGATCCGCGGGCCCGGAGAGTTCCTGGGCACCCGTCAAAGCGGTCTGCCTGAGCTCGCGGTCGCAAACCTGGTTCGAGACCAGGCCCTGCTCGCCACCGCGCAGGAAGAAGCGCGGGCGATCGTCGATCGTGACCCCGAATTGAAGGCCCCCGAACACCAGCGGCTGGTCCGCGCGCTGGAAGAACGGTGGGAAGGTCGGCTCAAGCTCGCCCGCGTCGGCTGATACACTCCGGGCATGATCTGCCCCGTGTGCGAGCACAATCAGGACTTCGGCGTCGAGTGTGAGGTGTGCGGCAAGGCGCTGGGCGGGCTGGATGATCTCGGCCCGCCTCCGATTCAGATCCAGGTGGTCGAGGGGCTCGAGGCCACGCTGCAGGCGCCGCTGGGTGAAGTGGCCGTGGAAAAGATGGGCGAGCTCGAGGTCACCCGCTTCGCCGCGGTGAACGTGGCGCCCGACGTGACCCCTGACGTCGAGTTCACCGCCCGCGCGCCGGTCGGCGACATCGCCATCGAGAAGGTGCCTGACCTGTCGGAAGATCGGGTGCCCGACGACGGCCAGCGCACCCCGGTCGCCACGGGCCCGGTGACCTGCCGGTACTGCCGCAACGTGCAGGCCACGGGCACGATGTGCGACCGCTGCGGCATGAAGCTGCCGGTCATCGCCGCCGAGGGCGAGCTGATCGTCGGGAGAATCATCGGTGACTTCGAGAGCAAGGTTCGGTGCCGATCCTGCGGCGCCCCCAGCAAGGCCGGGGAACGCTGCGGTGACTGCGGGCGTGAAGTTCCCTACCCCGACGCTTGATGCTTCGTGCAGGGGTCGGTATGGCGATCCCGCGCATGTCGACCAATCCTGTCCGAGCCGAGCACGACGCTGTTTTGACGTCCCTCTCGACGCGGGTGAGCACCATGCACTTCGCGCACGCCGCGGTGAGCATCCTCATCTCCGTCGCGCTGGCAGGTACAGCGGCGAAGCTCTGGTGGGACTTCTGGTCGACCAACCCTGAGTGGGCGAGCGGCTTCTTCGGCCTCATGGCCCTCGCGCTTGGCTACGCCGGGCTTCGGCTCTGGCTGGGGGCTCGCGCAAATGGCAAAGAGCGGCTGCTGCTCACCCGCCTTCTCGCGCTCCGCAAGGAACTCGGGGTCGACGCGCCTGCTTCTGTGACGCAAACGGTCTCATGAGCTGGGTCGCTTCACCTCGGCCAGCCGGCCGCTGCGCTCCCGTCTGTCTCGCGCATCGCGCTGCCGCCGGTTCCGCTTCATGAACCCGCGTGCCGTCTGCGCGGTGATCATCGGGAACGAGGTGCTCACCGCGAAGGTGGTGGAGGCCAATGGCACGCACCTGATTCGCCGGCTGCGCGAACGCGGCATCGAGCTCAACTCGGTGCACATGGTTCGCGATGAGATCGACGACCTGGTGGAGATCCTCGCGGCCTGCCGGCGGAAGACGAAGTTCGTCATCACCAGCGGCGGGGTCGGGCCCACGCACGACGACGTGACGGTGCGGGCGGTGGCGTTGACGCTGCAACGGCCGGTGGTGCGCCTGCCCGAGATGGAGACTCGCATTCGCAGCTACTACGGCGAGCGGCCCGTGCCGGCAGAGGCGCTGCGCATGGCGGAGGGGCCGGCAGGCAGCACGCTCATTCCGTGCGGCGACCTGCGGTTTCCGGTGCTCGAGTGCGACGGGGTGTTCATGCTCCCGGGCGTGCCGCAGTTGTTCAAGGTGCAGCTCGAGGCGGTGTTGTCGCAGCTGCCGGGCACGCCGGGGGTGTTGCGGCAGCTGTACTTGTCAGTGGGCGAGGCTGACATCGCGGCGGCGCTCGATGTGGTCGCGCGCTCGTGGCCTCATGTGGCGTTCGGCTCGTACCCGACCTGGGGCGAGGGCAGTGATCACCGGGTGCGGCTGACGGTCGAACATGCGTCAGCTGAGGTGGTCGATGGGGCCGTCGCCGCGCTCGAAGCGGCGCTGGGCACCAGCATCATCCGAAAAGACTGAGCTCCCTTTCCCCTCGAGAGGGGCGAGGGGCCTCGACTACCCGAGCGAAACGCCGACCCGCTGACGAAGCCTGAAGAAGTCATCGGTGATCGCGAAGGTCATCAACTCCTTCAGATCCGCCCGGCTCTGCACGGCCGCCGCGATCGCTTCTGCAGTCTCCGGCTTCGCCTGATTCCCCGGCAGTTCCTCCTTCAAGATCAGGTTCAAGCCCGCCGTCGGATCGGCCGAGACCACCAGGCCCGCACGATCAGCCGCGAACATGAGCGCCTGCACGATGGGCTCGATCACGATCTTCGTGAGCGACACCGCAGCCTGCGCCGGCTCTTCCAGCGCCCGCAGCGCCTTGCGTGAGTACGCCCGCCGCAGCTGCTTGCTCTGCTCATCACTGCGCCGTCCCAGCCCATCGAAGGTCGGCTGGTGAATGCGCACCGAGTTGCCGAGCATCTCGGCCAGCTCTGCCGGCGCCAGCTTGCGCAGGATCGCCGCCTTGTCCGACAGGCCCATCGCCGCGCGCCCGTAGAGAAAACGTTGCTCGCGAATGTTGAAGCGCCGCACCACGTCGGGGCCCAGGCACACGCCCAGCGGCTCGCTGGTCTCCAGGAACACCAGCCCGCGCTTGGCCTGGTAGACCTCGAACTCTTCGACCCCGAAGAGCGCGGTGACGGTCTGCAGCGCCTTGAACACGGCGTGGTCGTTCTTGAGCCGATCCACCTTGCGGTCGATGCCCAGCGCCTCGAACTGCGGCGGGTGCAGCTTCGCGAACTGGTCGCCGACCGCGCGCAGCACGTCGACGATGGGGTGCCGCGCCGCGACGGGGTGCAACGTCACGAGGTCGGAGGCCTGCAGTGAGCCCTTGAGATCGTTGCTGAGGCGGTTGCGGCCCTCGCCGTAGAACGCCGCTTCGGTGTCGTTGGCCTGCTTCAAGAACACCAGCAGCGAGGCCGCGCAGAACGCCTTGTCGACCTGCCGCAGCGCCTCCCACATGCGGAAGAGCGAGTGCAGGCTGTCGACCCGGGTGGGATCGAGGCGAATGATGTTGCGGTGCGCTTCCACCGCGAGCGCCGTCGAAGCGCTGTCACGGCCATACAGCTCGGCGAGCGCGCTCCACGCTGCGATCTGCGTCGGGTCGAGCTCGAGCACCTGGCGCAGCGTCGCGATGCCGCGCGGCGGATCATCCAGAGCGCGCGCGTAGAGCGAGGCGATGCGCAGCTTGAGCGCCACCACCTTCTTCACGTCGGAGGCCTGCTGCGCCTGCTGCTCCAGCATGACGGCGAGCTCAGGCAACGAGCCCGTGCGCTCGTACAGGGTGGCCAGGCGATCGAGCGTCACCGCGTCGCCGGGGGTCAGCTCCAGCGCCTTGCGATACAGCGTGATGGCCTGCGCGATGTCGCCGAACCCTTCATCGGTGATGCGGGCGAGCGCGAGCGTGTGACGCGCCCGAACCTGTGAGGGCGGATCGAGCTCGAGCAACCGGCGCATGCAGTCAGCCGCGCCCGTCCAGTTGCGGCCGTGGCTGTGAATGTTCGCCAGCCGCTCCAGCGCTTCGATCGAGGTGGGATCGCCCGACAACGCGGTCTGCAGGTGCGCCGCGGCACGGGTCATGTCGCTCAAGTGGTCGTGGTAGAGCGCGCCCAGCTTGAGGTTGAGCCGGGCCAACGCGCGGGGCTCTCCGCCTTGTTGCACGCGCACGGCGTAGGCCGCCACGGCCTCGGCATAGTCCTGGTTCTCCAACGCGAGCGCGCCCTTCATCTCCAACGCTTCGGACAACGTCGGCATGGCCATCAGCGCGCGGTCGAGCATGGTGTTCGCCTGGTCACGCTTCTTGAGCGTGTCCAGGCAGATGCGTGCGGCGTCGTAGAACTCCTTCGCAGCCGCGAGCAGATCTTTCTGAGCAAGCTTCGCGTCACCGCGGCGTTCATGCAGCTTCGCGAGATCCTCCGCGCCGCCCTTGCGCGCCAACATGTCTTCGAGCGCGGGCCCGGCTTCGGCGTGCAGCGGCTCGTACGCCAGCACGCGCTGAAAGAGCGCTTCAGCGGCGGGTTGGTTGCCTTCCACGTCGCGCGCCAGCTTGGCGGCATCGAGCATCGCCTTGAGCGCGGTCTGCGGATCGCGGGCGGTCTGCGCGATCGACTCATAGGTCGCGCGCGAACGAGGGTGGTCGCTCAGCTTCAGGTAGCAACGCAGTTGACCCTGAAGGGCAGGGTAGAGATCAGGCGCCGACTGGAGCGCCCCTTCGTACGCCTTGAGCGCCCCCAGGGTGTCCCTCAGCCGGGTCTCGTAGAGATCGCCGATGCGCAGCTGCAGTTGCAGCAGGTCGGCCGAGTCGGTGGCCACCGCGCGGCGGCGCTCATAGAGGTCGATGAGACCTTTGCCGTCGCCGACCTTCTGCAGCGCCTTTTCCAGCACCAGGCCCAGGGCCTCGTCGCTGGGATCGGCGAGGTAGGCGGCCTTGAGCTGCTGGATCACCTCGGGGTCAGGCGTGCCGCCGGGGTCTTTCGCTTCGACGTTCGACAGCTTGATGGCCGCGGCGAGCTTGGCATCACCTATCGCCTCGGCGATGCGCGCACGCAGCTCGGCGCGGCGGGGCTTGTCGTTCGCGCGAATGCGCTCGAGCAGCCGCAGCGCGGTGAGGTTGTTCTCGTCGAGCGCGAGCGCCGCTTCGCAGCAGGTCGCCGAGCGCGTGGGCTCGTTGATGCGGTCCAGATACAGCCGCGCCAGCTTGAGCCACGCGCTGATCTTCGCGGCGTCGGTGCCGGTCTGCGTCTGACGGTCGAGGAGCACGACCAGCTCTTTCACGTCGTCTTTGGTGGTGAGCAGCCGCTCGAGCTGCTGCAGCGCCGTGGTGTGGTTGGGCGCGAGCCGCAGCACCTCGTGGTACGCCTCGATGGCGGCCTCGGGCTTCTGCAGTTGGTCTTCCCAGATCGCGGCCGACTGGAAGATGGCGTTGGCGCGCTCGGTGGGATCGCTCCGGTTCGCCGCTTCAGCGCGGAGGATCTCGATGAGCGACTCCCAGTCACCTTGCGTGCGGTAGATGCGCGCCAGTGAACGCAGCGCGGGCACGTGGTTGGGCGCCAGCGTGAGCACCTCACGGTAGGACGAGACGGCCTCGTTCAGATCCTTCACCTTCTGCTCGAACAGCTCGCCGACCTTCTGAACCAGGCTTGCGGCCTGCTCGGTGGAAGGCGCGATCTCGGCTTCGGCCCGGTACATCTTGATGAGGGCGTCCCAGCGGCCGTCTTGACCGTAGAGTCGGCCGAGCGCACGCAGCGCAGGCAGATACGCAGGCGACAACTGCAGCACGCGCTCCCACGCCTGGATGGCGGCGGGGCGTTCTTTGAGGTGCTCTTCCAGGATCTCCGCGTTGCGGTGCGCGAGTGAGACGACCTGCTTGGTGTCACTGGCGAGGCGTGTCTCCGACTCGTTGAGGTCGAGCAGGTCTTGCCACTTGCTGCCGCGCTCGTAGAGGCGGCCCAGGTTGCGCATGGTGGGCAGGTGATCGGGCGAAAGCTCGAGCACGCGCTTCAAGCACTCGATCGCGTGATCGACGTCGTTGATGCGATCTTCGTAGAGCGCTGCGATCTTGTTGAGCGTCGAGACCTGCTGCTCACGATCGCTCGTCTGGAGCAGATCCTGCTCGTACATCGCCACCAGTTCCTGCCACTTGCCCAGCTTCTCGTAGAGGCGAATGAGCGCCTTCTGCGCCGGCAGATACCCGGGCGAGAGCTGAAGGCAGGTGTTGTAGCGGGCGATGGCGTCGTCGATCTGATTGAGCCGTTCTTCGAGCGTCTCGGCCGCCTTGTAGACCCGCCCTGCCTTCTGGCGCGGATCGTCCATCGAAGCCGCTTCGGCCTCGTAAGTCGCGAGCAGCCCCTGCCAGTTCTGCGAGCGGTAGTGCAGCTTGCCCAGGCCCGCGAGTGCACCTGCGTGACCGGGCACGCGGTTCAGGATCGCGTGATAGCGGCCGACCGCGTCGACGTCGCGCTGCAGTTGCTCGTACAACGCGGCCAGGCGCTGGTTGATGCTGACGAACTCGCTCTCGTCGGTGTTCGAGCCGCCCCACGCCTGCAGCACGTCGGCGAGCTCTTCGAAGCGGCTCTGGCCTTCGTAGATGCGCGCGAGCTCAGAGAGAATGAGCGGGTCATTCGGGCTCACCCGGCGGGCGGCGAGCAGGGCAGACAGCGCGTCTTCGGGGCGGCTGAGCCGTTCGTACGCCTTGCTGATCTGCAGGAACGTCGGGGCCGCCGCAGCGCCTTGCCCTTCGGCCTCGGCAGCCAATGCCGCGAGCTCTTCATCGACGGTGCCTTCACGCTGAGCGACGCGCTTCATCGCGGCGAGCAGCTGCGGATCTCTGCGATCGAGCGCGAAGGCCTGACGGAAGGCCTCTGCAGCCCCGCGCGGATTCTTGAGCCGGTCCTCGAGCAGCAGACCCGCTGAGGTCAGGTACACCGCCCTCGCGGTCGGCTCGGTGACGGCCTCGGCGAGCAGGCGATACACCGCGACCAGCGCGGGGTAATCGCTCTTCTCGGAATACACCTGCTCGAGCTGCACCAGCAGCGTCACGTCTTCGGGCCTGAGCTCGAGGCACTGCGCGATCACCGCGGAGGCGTCGGCTTCACGCGAGAGCCGCTGCTCGAGGATCTGGCCCTTTTCGAACAGCAGCGCGGCGCGGGCGCGGCGGGCGTCGCTGGCGGCCAGCTCGGCGTCGATCAACGTGACGGCCATCACCCAGTTGCCCACCTCGGCAAAGAGGCGGCGCGCTGCACGGATGTTGGCGAGGAAGCGGGGCGCCAGCTTGAAGGCCTGTTGGTAGGCGACGGCGGCGTTGCGCGGGTGTTTGAGCGGCGATTCCCACAACAGCCCCATCTCGTGGAAAAGCAGGGACGCGCCCGGAGCGCCGCCCATGGCGCGGGCTTCTTTCTCCAGTGCGGCAATTCGAACCTTGGCTTCGTCTTCGCTCGCGGTGGCCGGCTCGGTCGATTCAGCGGGAATCGAGATGGCCTGGATCGCGGTCGAAAGCGTTCTCGGAAACTCGTTCCGCTGCTCGCTCATGCGGGGGAGTCGTAGCACGCAACGCCCGGCCCGGCAGCGGTTCTGAGCACTGTCTGTCTCTCCCCGCGGGGGGGAGGGTCGGGGCGTGGGCTGACCGGTCCCTCTACCGCCTCTCCAGAACGGTCGTTTTCTAGCTACAGGCCGCGCGCACCGTCGCCAGCAGCTCGCCTGAATCGACGAGCGCTGCGACCGCCGAGATGTCTTTGTGCAGCTCGCGATCGACATCCATGTGCGAGACGCGCGAACGAATGAGATCGTGCGCCGCCTTCACACCGCGGCCCGGCAACGTCTTCTTCGGCTCGCGGAAGTCGAGCGCCTGCGCCGCGACCAGCAGCTCGATCGCCACCACGTAGCGCGCGTGCTCCACCACCTGCCGGGCCTTGAGCGCCGCGGTCATGCCCATCGAGACGTGATCTTCCCGCCCTGCGGAGCTGGGGATCGAGTCGACCGAAGCGGGGTGACAGAGGATGCGTGACTCGGCCACCAGCGCCGCCGCAGTGACCTGCGCGATCATGAAGCCCGAGTTGAGGCCTGAGTTCCGGGCGAGGAAGGGCGGCAGACCTGAGAGCGCGGGGTTCACCATCTGCTCCACGCGGCGCTCACTGATCGACGAGAGCTGCGTGAGCGACATCGCCACCACGTCGAGCGCGAAGCTGATCGGCTGCCCGTGAAAGTTGCCTGCCGAGACGATCTCGCCCGTGTCTGCGAAGACGAGCGGGTTGTCGGTGCCGGCGTTGACCTCGACCTCGAGGATGCGGCGGGCGAAGGTCAGACCCTCGCGTGCAGCGCCGTGCACCTGGGGGATGCAGCGCATGGAATACGGGTCCTGCACCTTGGCGCAGTCGGCGTGCGTCTCGACCAGCGCAGAGTCCTTCAGCAGCGAGCGCATGTGCGCGCTCACCGTGCCGTGACCCGGGTGAGGCCGCACGGCGTGCACCGCTTCGATGAAGGGCTGATGCGAGCCGAGCATGCCTTCGATGGTCATGGCGCCAGCGACGTCGAAGAGCTCGGCCAGCTCTTCCGCGTGCAGCAGCGCCGGCACACCCACCGCGCACATCGCCTGGGTCCCGTTGACCAGGGTGAGGCCTTCTTTTGCTTCGAGCACGACCGGCTCGAGGCCCGCCTTGCGCAGCGCATCGCGGCCCGGCATGCGGGCGCCGTCGAAGAACGCTTCACCTTCACCGATGATCACCAACGCCAGGTGCGCCAGCGGGGCGAGATCGCCCGACGCGCCCACCGACCCGCGCTCCGGGACGACCGGGGTCACGCCGCGGTTGAGCATCTCCACCGCGAGCCGCAGCGTCGAGGGCCGCACCCCCGAGAAGCCTTTCGCCAGGACGTTGCAACGCAAGAGCAGCAGCCCACGCGCTTCGGGAATCGAGAGCGGCTGACCCACGCCGGCCGCGTGGCTGACGATCAGGTTGCGCTGCAGCGTCTGCAGATCCTTCTTCTCGATGCGCACCTCGGCCAGCGTGCCGAAGCCGGTGTTGATGCCGTACGAGGCCTCGTCACCCGCGGCGACCTTGTCGACCAGCGCCCTCGCTTTGGCCACGCGCTCCAGCGAAGCCGCGGTGATCTCGACGGGGCGATTGCGCGCGGCCACGTCGCGGATGTCGGAGAGAGAGAGCGTGTTGCCATCGAGCTGCAGAGGCTGAGTCATCGAGCGACCTCATTAGCAGCGGAACGCTGCGCAAGACAGACAGGAGCGAAGCGGACGGCTGGCCGAGGTGGCGCGACAGGAAACATGACCCGCGGCTATCCACCACGGCACCCGGGTTCGCAAGAGACTCGCGTGACGCGTCGCGACAAAGTAAGGGGGCTTTCCCCTATGTTGATTGTTCAGAAGTACGGCGGCACGTCGGTCGGTGACGTGGATCGCATCAAGAACGTGGCGAAGAAGGCCATCGCGGCCAAAAAGGCAGGTCACCAGATCGTGGTGGTCGTCTCGGCGATGAGCGGAGAGACCAATCGCCTGCTCAAGCTGGTGCACGGCATCACCGAGCGGCCCAACGAGCGCGAGCAAGACGTGGTGGTGGCGACGGGTGAACAGGTGACCATCGGCCTCGTGTCGATCGCCATCGAGTCGTTGGGCGGCAAGGCCCGCAGCTTCATGGGCCACCAGTGCCGCATCGTCACCGACAGCACCTTCAGCAAGGCGCGCATCAAACGCATCGACGCCGACGGCATCTTCGAGGCCCTCAAGAAGGGCGAGATCGCGGTAATCGCCGGCTTTCAAGGTGTCGATGAAGACGGAAACATCACCACGCTGGGCCGTGGAGGCAGCGACACCACCGCGGTGGCCATCGCCGCGGCGATCAAGGCCGACGCGTGCGAGATCTACACCGACGTCGACGGCGTCTACACGACCGATCCGAACATCGCGCCCCGGGCGAAGAAGCTCGATCGCATCAGCTACGAAGAGATGCTCGAGCTCGCTTCGGTGGGCGCGAAGGTGCTGCAGATTCGTTCGGTCGAGATCGCGATGAAGTTCAAGGTGCCGCTCTGGGTGAAGTCGTCGTTCAGCGACGATCCAGGCACGCTGGTCTGTGAGGAGGATGCAACGATGGAAGACATTCTGGTCAGTGGCGTGGCGCTGGATCGCAACGAAGCCCGCGTCTCGGTGCGCGACGTTCCCGACAAGCCGGGCATGGCCGCGAAGATCTTCGGCGCCCTCGATGAGCGGGCCATCAGCGTCGACCTGATCGTTCAGAACACGCCGGTGAAGGGCAAGACCGATCTCACCTTCACGGTGGGCAAGGCCGACCTCATCAAGACGCAAGACGTGATGAAGAAGGTGGTCAAGGCGCTCAAGGCCGGGCCCATCGAGGTCGACGATCAGTGCGCGAAGATCTCCATCGTCGGCGTGGGCATGCGCACGCACTCCGGCGTGGCGGCGCGCATGTTCAAGACCCTCTCGGCTGAGGGCGTGAACATCCTCGCCATCTCCACCTCGGAGATCCGGGTGTCTTGCCTCATTCCCGGCAAGTACGCAGAGCTGGCCGTGCGCGCGCTGCACACCGAATTCGGTCTCGACACCAAGGCATGAGCCGGCCGCGGGCGATCGTGGTCGTGCTGGCCCTGGCCGGTCTGCTCGGCCTCGCCGCCGCATGGCGTGTGCCGGTCACCGCACCTTCGCTCGATTGCCCGGATGGGGGGCGGGTGCACCTCGGCCCCGGCGGCGTCGCCACCTGTCAGCCGGGGGCTCCGTTACCGGCCGGGCAGGCGCTCACGCTGCGTCAGAGGTTCGACTGCAACACCGCCACCGAGGCCGACTTCGCCCTGGTGACCGGGGTCGGTCCGTCGTTGGCTCACGAG
>JAYVFP010000345.1:0-7201 GCA_043773025.1 Archangium sp. | reverse complement strand
CGCGTGGACGGCTCGTGGGCGCGGCCCTTCCAGGTGTACGGCGTCACGGTCACGCCTCGCCTGGGCGCCGCAGTCACCCTGCTGGGTCCGCGCCCGTTGCCCTACGACGAGTTCAGCCGCACCGTCGTGCTGGTCGACGCCCGCGCGGGTGTTCGCGTCGGGCCCTTCGAGCTGACGGCCGACCTGCAGAACCTGCTCGACTCGCGTTGGCGTGACGGTGAGTTCGTCTTCGCCTCGAAGTGGGATGGCGAACGCCTGCTCCCTTCGCGTCAATTCACTGCAGGCAACCCGCGGACTCTCTTCGTCTCACTCGAGGTGCACCTGTGAAGCCGATGCTCGTCAGCTCGATGTTGTTCCTGATGGCGTGCGGTGGCACCGAATACACCCGCCGCACCTTTCCCCTCGACGTCGCAGGTCAGCGGCCCGTGGCGCTGGTCACCGACAGCGGCTGGTCAGTCACGTTGAACAAGGCCACCGCGCACCTCGCGAGCGTTCGTTTCTTCGAGGGCAAGGTGCTGGTGACGCGCCGTTCTCCCTGGTGGCGCTCGCTGCTCATCTCGGACGCGTGGGCTCACCCCGGTCACTACCAGGCGGGTCAATCGCTTGGTGAGTTGCTCGCGCCGCTGGAGCTCGACCTGCTCTCGCCCGACGCAGTTCGTTGGGGCGAGGTGAACGCGATCACCGGCAGCTACGGCTCGGTGCAGTTGGGCTTTGCCGATGGCGGGCTGGAGCTCGAAGGCACCGCGACCCGCGCAGGAGAGACGGTGGTGTTCGCCGGGCGCGTTCAGCCTGAAGCCGCGCTGGAAGGCCTGCCGTTCGATCACGAGATGACCACCGCTGCCGGCAGCGTGCAGCTTCGCCTCGAGCTGCAGGTGTTGCTCTCTCGGGTCGACTTTGGCCGGGTGGGCTCGAGCGCGGCGCCCATCGACGTGACGAGCCCTGCCTTCAATGGCCTCGCGCGCGGCGTGGGTGACACCCATGGGTATGTCCTTGCCTGGACGGAGAATTGAAATGAGATGGATGTCTTTGTTGGTGCTGCTGACCGGCTGCGGCGGAGTGGGGCAGGTCTGGGTGACCGCCTGGGGTGAAGAGTTCATCGAACAGGAGATCCCCTCCACCGTCTTCGCCGACGGCCACACGGTGCGCTACTCGAAGTTCCTCGTGGTGATCCGCGACTTCGTGCTTGGGAAGAAGACCGGTGAACGGGGCGCCTCGCAGTCGACGCCCTTCGTCGTCGACGTGGCCCGGCCCGGGCCCACCACGCTGCTCGAGTTCGAAGGGGTCGACGCGCTCAAGTACGATCAGGTCAGTTACCGCATCGGCCCCGCGGACGACGCGGTGGGCGTGGGCGAGGTGAGCGAGGCCGACCTCGAGTCGATGCGCGGGCATTCGCTGCGCGTGGAGGGCACGGTCACGAACGGCGCCGTGAGCAAACGGTTCGCCTGGACGTTTTCGAAGAGCACGCACTACGTCGACTGCAGCAACCTCGACTACGGCGAAGGCGTGACGGTGCCCAGCGGCGCGCGTGAGACGGTGCAGCTCACCATGCACGGCGATCACCTCTGGTACGACGGGCTCTCCGCGGACGACGCCCAGGTGCGCGGCGCTGCCATCATCGCGGCCGACGCGAACGATGATGGTGAAGTCAGCCAGGCAGAGCTCGAGGCTGTGCAGCTCACCTCGTTGCCGCTCGATCAATACGACACCACCAGCGCCGCCGGCGTGAAGACGCTCGCCGACTTCCTCGAGACGCTCAGCCGCACCGTGGGCCACTTCCGGGGCGAAGGCGACTGCACGGCCACCTCTCGCTGAACTCTGGTCTCCCCACACCGGTCCCCTGCCTGCCGGTGTGCTATCCCTCGCGCGTGATTCGACGGTGCCTGCTGCTGCTCTGTGCGTTGACCTCGTGCGCGCCGGCCAATCGCGACGCGTGGAAGACCAACCTCGCCCTCCGCTCAGTGGGCTTGTGCTGGTGGCGTGACGCGCGGTGGGAAGACCGCGGCCCGCTCCTGGTGCGGGGCACCGGCCAGCCCTTTGCGCACGCGCGCTCTCGCTGGTCCGGTCACTTGTGGCGTGGGTCGAACATCTCGGCCGTGCTCCGCCGCGCAGGGCCCGTGGTGCTGCTGCAAGGCGAGTGGACCGGCCCCGGCCTCACGCTCGCTGCCGACGCCGACGTGACGACCGACGCCATCTTCCGCGCCTACGAGCCGGTGCGGGTGGGGCCCGCCGGTCTGCTGCTCAAGGGCGGTCACGTGCGGGTCACCGACGCCGACCTCGGCCGCGCCCTCGTGTTGCCCGCTGAAGAGTCGCTCGATCCGTTCCAGCCCGCGCAGCAGATCGCGCTCGAGCTTCCGTGTGAGTCGCTTTCCCTCTCTGCGTTGGTCGAGCCCGCGGGAGATCTCGCCCGGCGCCAGCTGACCCAGAGCGGCTTTCCCGCCGACGCGCCCGAGCGCTGGGTGCCTCAGCGCGTGGTCTTGTCGGCCTCTGCGCAACCCGGCGGCCCCACGGTGGGCCAGTTCGCAAGTCAGCGCCTGCCCGCCCGCGGGTTCGTGGTCGAGCAACGAGGAGACGAAGCGCGGCTGGTGGTGCCCACGCGCAATGGCGTGGTGTGGGTGGGCTGGGTGGCCGCGGAAGGTCTGCAGGCGCCCGGCGGCGAGGTGGCGGTGGCCGAGGAAAAGAAGGTGCTGCCTGAGGTCGCCGCCCCCTCTCTGGACTGGCGAGCCTGTGAGAGGTCGATGCCGGTGAGCATCGAGAGCCACGGAAAGTTCATCGACGTGGGCTCGCTCGAGGCGAAGACCGCCTTCGCCATCACCTCGCGCAACGAAGACCACGTGGAAGCAGAGCTGGGCGTGGAGTGGCTCGAATTGGAGCCCGGCGTTCGGCTTCAGTTGCCGGCGTACGCGAGCAAGTGCCCCCGGTACGAGCAGCTCGGCACGTGGTGACCAAAAGTTCAATGCCGGCGCATGACACCTTCGCCGCGTTTCGCCACCCGGCGGTCGCGCGTTTTGCGGTGGGCCGTTTCCTCGCCGCGATGGCGAGCACCTCGGTCTCGGTGGCGGTCGGCTGGCAGCTCTATGAGAAGACCGGCTCGACGTGGGCGCTGGGGCTGGTCGGCCTGGTCGAGGTGATCCCCGTGGTGGGGCTCGCCCTGCCCGCGGGCGTGGCGGCCGACCGGTTCCCCCGCCGTCGGGTGGCCATCGCAGCGCACCTCACGCTCGCGGTGTGCGCCGCGGCGTTGATGGCGTTGAGCGCGCTGGATGGATCGCCGACGCTCTACTACCCGGTGCTCTTCTTGATCGGCGTGGGCATGGCGTTCCGCGGGCCGTCGGTGGGGGCGATGCTGCCGCAGCTGGTGCCTTCCAAAGACTTCGCGAATGCCGCGGCGTGGTTCTCGAGCACCTACGAGCTCGCGTCGATTTCGGGCCCGGCGGTGGCGGGCTTCTTGATCGCGCTCGTCAGCGGCGCGCAGCTCGCGTTCGCCTTCGCGCTCGCAGCGCACCTGGGCTTCGTGTGGGTGCTCTGGTCGTTGCCCCCGCGGCCCGCCGCGATGACGGGCAAGAGCCAGGGCGTGGGCGACCTGCTTGCGGGCTTGCGGTTCGTCTTCCGCACCAAGGTGTTCCTCGCGGCCATCACGCTCGATCTCTTCGCGGTGTTGCTGGGCGGCGCGGTGGCGTTGTTGCCGGTCTACGCCAAAGACGTGCTCCACGTGGGGCCGGTGGGCCTGGGGTGGTTGCGCGCGGCGCCGGCGCTGGGTGCGCTGTGCACCGCGCTGCTGCAGACGCGCCTTGCTCCCTGGAAGAAGCCGGGGATCGTGTTGATCTTCACCGTGGCGGGCTTCGGCTTCGCCATGATCGTGTTCGGGTTGTCCACGGTGATGTGGTTGTCTTTTGTTGCGTTGTTCTTCAGTGGTGTTTTCGACAACGTGTCTGTCGTCATTCGTTCGACCCTGGAGCAATCCTTGACGCCCGATTCGATGCGCGGCCGGGTGTCAGCCATTCACTACGTGTTCATCGGCATGTCGAACGAGCTGGGCAGCTTCGAGTCGGGCGCCACCGCGGCCCTGTTCGGCACCGTGATGTCGGTGGTGGGCGGAGGCATCGGCACGCTCTTGGTCGTGGTCTTCGTGGCGCTCGCGTTTCCCCAGCTGCGCTCGTTGCCCCCGCTGTACCAGCTCAAACCCATCGACGATCCCCCTGCCTGAGCGCTGGGCTCGCACGGCATTTGCGCACCGGCAGCACTGCCAATTCAGGTTTCGCTGAAACTCGTTGCTCGGCGGTTGTTCAGTGTTAAGAGTCTCTTGCTTTTTCAGTGATGCAGTTGGTACCCCCCCTTCACAGAAATGGAAGAGAAATGTCGGTCGAAAAGGTGCTTCGAGAAATGGTGGCGGACGAGGTGGCCCGAGCGTTGGGGCCTGTGCACGCTGCGCTCGCGGAGCTTCAGGGCAACGGCGCGATCATCGCGCGACTGGCCGCGGCACTGGGCCAACCCATCAAGCGTGGCCCGGGTCGCCCCCCCAAGAACGCGTTCGCGCCGGTGAAGTTGCCGGGCACTGGCGCCAAGCGGGGCCGCAAGCCCTCGGGTGATACGCGTGATTGCGCGGTCATCGGCTGCGGCCGCCCTGCACGGAGCAAGGGCTACTGCGCGGCGCACTACCAGAAGTTCCGCATGCTCGACCGCACCGGCCGCCTGCCGTCTGACTGGGTGGCGGATGCTTCGCCGTCGTCGGTGAAGAACCTCGCGTTGCCCCGCGGCCGCGCTGGCGCCAAGGCACTGGCCGAGGCCCGCAAGAAGAAGTGAACTTCACCGAAAGGTGAGGCTTCAAAGAGGCGGCCCGGACGTTTCGTCTCGGGCCGCTTTTCTTTTGCCCGGCAGTCGCGCAGAAGTGGTGCATGACTCAGCGCGATCTCGAGAAGGGCATTCACGTCGACCTGGCGCGCCAGGAGACCTACGCCGGCTACCTTCAGCTCGACCGGCTGCTCGATGCGCAGAGCCCGCGCTCGCCCCAGCACGATGAGATGTTGTTCATCATTCAGCATCAGACCAGCGAGCTGTGGATGAAGCTGATGCTGCACGAGCTCGACCGCGCGCTCGACTGCGTGAAGCGTGACGACCTCTCTTCGAGCTTCAAGATCTTCGCGCGGGTGGCGCACATTCAACGCATGCTCTTCGAGCAGTGGGCCGTGCTCGAGACCATGACCCCCTCTGAATACCTCACCTTCCGCGACGCGCTGGGCAAGAGCTCGGGTTTTCAGAGCTACCAGTACCGGGCCATCGAGTTCATGTTGGGCAACAAAGACGCGAACGCGATTCTGCCGCACCGCGACTCGCCCGAGATTCATGCCTGGCTCGAGGCGCGGTTGGAGCAGCCGAGCCTGTACGACGAGTTCTTGCGCTATCTGCATCGTAAGGGGCTCCCGGTGCCGGAGGATCACGTGAACCGCGACTTCACCCAGCCGTACGTGAAGAGCGAGCAGGTGATGCACGTGTTCAAGCAGGTGTACGAACACCCCGAGACCAACTGGGTCGCCTACGAGATGGCTGAGAAGCTGGTCGACATGGAAGAGCGGTTTCAGTTGTGGAGATTCCGGCACATGAAGACGGTGCACCGCATCATCGGGCTCAAGATGGGTACGGGCGGCTCGTCGGGGGTGACGTTTCTGCAGCGCGCGCTGGGGCTGACGTTCTTCCCTGAGCTGTGGGACGTGCGGACTGAGTTGGAAGCGCCGAAGTAGAATCGGTTCCTTCCGAGCGGACTCGAGGGATTGCCTCTCCTTCGCACTGCAAGTGCCCCCTCGACTGGGCTCGGGGAGACCGGTCTCGGGTGTTCGTTCTCCTCCCCCTCAGAAGTCTCGCGACCACACCGCGTCGGCGCCGAAGCTCAATGCGTCACCCGCGTACGCCTCGAGAGAGATCGACTTGGTGAGCTGGAGCTCGAGCCGGCCCGCCCACACGTTCTCGCCACGCTCACGTTTCGCGCCGATGTCGACCGAGCCGCCCAGGTACACCGTGTCAGACAGGTACTTGCCGACGTCGAGCTTCAGCTTCTCGAAGTTGTCACTGGTATCGAAATTGAACACGTCGATGGGCAGCTTCTTGGCGATGACTGTCTTGAGCTGACTGGCCGCGAGCTGACCGACCACCGATGCCGCCTGACCCGGCGAGAGCGTGGCGCCGCCGCTCGTCTTCAGGTTGCGCCTGCCGGTGGCGAGCACGGCGTAGATGTCTGACTCGGGCATGGGCGGCTCGCTGGAGGCCTTGATGGCGAGGTCGGTGCCCTTGCCCGCGACGGCGACGGTGATCTTCACCTGTTCGCGCGCGTTCACGTGCAGCGCGCCCACGTTGACGTACGGCTGCGCGGCGAGGCCTGCGAAACGCGCCTGGCTGTCTCGCTGCACGGTGAACTCGCGGCCGATCACCTCGACGGTGCCTCTGATCACCCGGGCCTCTCCGTACAGCCGCAGCCCGTCGTTGAGCTCGACGCGGAAGCCGTCACTGAGGCCCAGTTCCATGTTCACGTCCGAGCTGCGCACCCAGATGTTGCGGGGCGCGTCGATGAGCGCGCGAATGACCAACGGCTTGCTCGCGGTGCTGCTGGCGCTCGCGGCTTTGGCGGCCTGGCGGCGGCGCTGGGTGGCCTTCGAGCCCCCCCGCAGCACGATGATGTCGCCGGGGCGTTCGAGATCCTGCAGGTCTTTGCGCTTCACCTCGGGCAAGCCGACGTCGACGCGCGGCAGCGACAGCTTGCGAATGTCGACCAGGGTCGAGCTGGCGTCACCTTCCAGCTCGTAGTTGAGCGTGGCCGTGGCCTGCAGCTGATCATCCACCACGATGGGGAAACGATCGCTGCTCCCGGTGCTGGTGAGCAGGAAGACGCCCGACTGCTGGCGCGAGGCCTTCGCCACCAGTTGCAGCTTGCCGCCACCGCTGCTCGCCTCGAAGTTCTTGATCTCGATGAGCTCGTTGCCCGCGTGCAGCTCGAGCCCGATGTCGCGGTAGTCACCGAACCCCGCCAGCGCGACGCGCCCGTCGCGCACCTTCGCGTCACCCACGAACTTCGGCAGCCCCAGCACGCCGCTCACCCGCCCCGTCAGGTCGACGCGGCCGGCCACCACGCGCAGCAGTTCGGTCGCGCCCGAGAGGAAGCTCACGTCGAAGTTGCGTGAGTCGAGCGTGACGTCGACCGGCGCCTTCTGCCACTCGA
>JAYVFP010000344.1:0-23391 GCA_043773025.1 Archangium sp. | reverse complement strand
GGTCGTTGCCGGATGTTGTGCCCTCACCTCGTGAAAACGAGTGTGAGGGCTTTTTTTTGCTCTTTTTTTACGCGCCTTCGCACCGCCTCTGCCGGCCCAAACGGCCTACTGGCTGATTGACGCACCACCGCGAGACGACTATCGTTTTGTCTCTTGTCTCTCCTTCCTGAACCCGTTTCCCAGGCATGCGCGTCTACTGACCGATGAAGAAGCCCAGTCTCTTCGGCAAGTACCTGCTCCTCGAGCGCCTGAACGTCGGCGGAATGGCCGAGGTGTTCGTGGCCAAGGCCTTCGGTGTGGAGGGGTTCGAACGAATTCTGGCCATCAAGAAGATCCTCCCCACGATGGCGGAGGATGAAGAGTTCATCACGATGTTCATCGACGAAGCGCGGATCAGCGTTCAGCTGAATCACGCCAACGTCGTACACATTCACGAACTCGGCAAACACGACGACGCCTATTACATCGCCATGGAGTACGTGCCGGGCAAGGATCTGCGCTCGCTCCTCGAGCGGTTCCGCCGGCGCAAGGAGATCATGCCGACGGCCATGGCCGTCTATTGCGCCACCAAGATCTGCGAAGGTCTCGACTACGCGCACCGCAAGAAAGATGCGCGCGGGCAAGAGCTCTTCATCATTCACCGCGACGTCTCGCCTCAAAACATCCTCATCTCGTTCGAGGGTGAGGTGAAGATCATCGACTTCGGCATCGCCAAAGCGGCGAACCGGAGCCAGAAGACCCAGGCGGGAATTCTCAAGGGCAAGTTCGGCTACATGAGCCCCGAGCAGGTGCGTGGGCTGCCCATCGATCGGCGCTCCGACATCTTTGCGGTGGGGGTGATCATCTACGAGATGCTCACCGGCGAAAAACTGTTCGTCGGCGAGTCTGACTTCTCCACGCTCGAGAAGGTGCGCAACGCCGAAGTACCGGCGCCGCGCCAGTTCAACCCCAACATCCCGGCAGGCCTCGAGAAGGTCGTGATGAAGGCCCTCGCCCGCGAGAGCGAGGAGCGCTACCAGTGGGCCTCCGATCTTCAGGAAGATCTGATGCGCTTCCTCCTCGCGGGGGACGCCATCTACTCGGGCAAACACCTCGGCGCGTTCATGAAGGACGCCTTCGCCGAAGACGTGCTGCGCGAAAACGAAAAGATGGAGCGCTTCGCCTCAGTCGAGAAGCCTGACTCCGTCGATGCCTCGAGCGTGAGTGCACCCCCCCGCGCGCCCGCTCCTGCGCCCCCCCCTGCGGCACCTCCGCGCCGCAACACCGCGCAGCCACCCGCGGCCATTTCGGCCCTGGGCAGTGGTGTGGGTGGCAGCCGTCGCCCGACCGCGAACGTCGCCGTGGCCACGGGCTCGGGCGCCGTGGCGATGGGCCTGCAGCGCTCGAAAATCGACATTCCCCCTCCCACTGAGGAGGAACTGGCCGAGATGGACGGCGCGAAAGACCGCACCGTGATGGTCTCGCTGGACTCGACTGATAACTCGACCGCCATCGGCACCTCTCCGTTCGCTTTGCAGCACCCCGCGCCGACCTCGCCGGCCAGCCGTCAACTCCGGCCCGCCGCGCCGACCTCGGGTAACTCGACCACCTCGGACAACCTCAAGCCCACCCCTGGGCCGCGCGCGAGCGTGAAGAACCTGAGGGATCTGCCCGCTGACGAGACCCTGGTGCCTCAGCCGCGCACCTCGCTGCTCGACGAAGACACCGGTTCCCACGATCTGCGCCCCATCGAGGCCACTGGGTTCCGCCCCGCGCTCGAGGTCGACGCCGAGTCGAGCACCGGCGAGCAGAACGCCTACGACTCCACCATCCCCCCCAAGAGCAACGCCAAGCCGAAGATCGTGATCGGCGACGCCCCGGTGGGCGGGGCGACCAGCATCGGCCCCTCTCCGTTCGCGGCCAAGAACGAGACGCGGATGTACGAGCAAGACGCGTCGGAAGAAGAGCCGAACGAAGAAGGTCAGCAGGACGAGCAGGACTACGACCAGAACCAGGACGAACAGCAGGACGAGCGACAGGAAGACGAGCAGCAGGACGAAGAGCCGGTCAGCAACGACGCTGATCAGACCGCCGCCCCGCGCCAGCTGTCTTCGAAGGCCAAGCCGCCGCCCAGACGCCCCGCGAACAACGGCAAGGCCACCGCGCCCGCCGACGGCAAACGCAAGGGTCTGTTGGTCGCCATCGCGGCCACCGCCGTGCTCGCCCTGGTGGTCATCATTGCCGCTGCGGCGAAGTTCGCTGGTGGCCCCAAGAGTGCGCTGTTCGTCACCGCGACGCCCAGAGACGTGCCGTTCTCCGTCACCATCAACCCGGGGTCGATCAAGGTCGACAAGCCGTCGAAGGCCATCGAGCTCGACCCGGGCGACTACACCGTCGAGTTCAAACCCCTGGTGCCTGGCTACCTGTCGGCGAAGAAGCCCATCAAGCTCGCGGCGGGCAAGACCGCCCCGGTCAGCGTGGTCTTCCAGAAGGCAGAGCCCTCCGAAGTGGCTGGCAAGGATCCCGCTCCGCCTGATCCGAAGACGCCTCCCGAGACCAAGACCCCGCTTGACAGCAAGACGCCCCCTGACACGAAGGCTGAGCTGACGTTGTGGGAGCTCACCATCAGCAGCGCCGAGCCCGGCGTCGAGATCTTCCTCGACGGCAAGTCGCGCGGCATGGCCCCCGTGGTGGTGAAGGATCTCGCCGCCGGCAAGACCTACGAGTTCACTGCGAAGAAGAATGGCTTCGAGAACCAGTCCTTCTTCGTGTCGAACGCGGAGAAGCAGGCGAAGGTCGAGAAGGCACTCTCCCTGGTGAAGGTGGCCGCGGTGGTCAAGCAGGATCCCCCGCCGAAGGCCGACCCGCCTCCGAAGGCTGATCCGCCACCCAGGAAAGACCCGGTGGTGGTGAAGGCCGACCCGCCTCCGAAGGCTGATCCGCCCCCCAAAAAGGACCCGGTGGTGGTCGCCAAGGCTGATCCGCCGCCCAAGAAGGACCCTCCGAGGGCCAAGGGCTCGGGCAAGGCGGCGTTTGCCTCCAAGCCGACCGGTGCTGAGGTCTGGGTCGACGGCAAGAACACCGGCAAGAAGACCCCCCTTCCCCAGCCGCAGGCCCTGGAGTTCAGCCTGGGTAAACACAAGGTCGTCTTCAAGCTCGACGGCAAGAGTTCAGCGCCGCTGGAGTTCGAGCTGACCGAGGAAAACAAGGACAAGCCCAAAGTCGTCAAGGGCGAGATCTGACTTTCCGCGTCATGCGCTGAGGCTTCAAGAAGTCAGCGGGCCGTGGCATAGGTTCCCCATGCAGACGACGCCAACAGCTTCAGCTCCCACGGCAGCCGGAAAGCCCGCCGAGCAGCCGTTCGCCTACCCGCTGACGCGTGAGTTCCTCGAGCCTGATTGGACGCGAATCCCGGGGTACCAGGGGGTCTCCAAGCAGGACTGGGAGAGCGCGCTCTGGCAGCGGCGCAACACCATCAAGAACCTCAAGGAGCTCAAGGCCGCGCTCGGCGCGCTGTTGCCGGAGACCCTCGCCAACTCGATCGACCGCGATCAAAAAGAGCGGGCGACGATGTCCATCCTGATCACGCCGCACATGATCAACACGATGAACACGGCGGATCTCTGGAACGACCCGCTGCGGCACTACATGTTGCCCGCCTTCGACGACCGGCACACGGCGTGGCCCAACCACCCGATGGCCTCGCGTGACTCGCTGCACGAGGCAGAGATGTGGAAGGTGGAAGGGCTGACCCACCGCTACCCCACCAAGGTGCTCGCCGAGCTGCTCTCGACCTGCCCGCAGTACTGCGGTCACTGCACCCGCATGGACCTGGTGGGCAACGACGTGCCCCAGGTCGAGAAGCTCAAGTTCTCCATCGCCCAGCCCGAGCGCTGGAACAAGATGCTCGAGTACCTGCGCCAGACGCCCACCGTGCGTGACGTGGTGGTCTCGGGCGGCGATGTGGCCAACGTGCCCATCGGCCAGCTGGAGAGCTTCGTCTCTGCGCTTCTCGACATTCCGAACATCCGCGACATTCGCCTCGCATCGAAGGGGCTGATGGGCATTCCGCAGCACTGGCTGCAGGACAACGTGATGTCGGCTCTCGATCGCATCGCCAAGAAGGCGTTCGAGCGCAACGTCGACATCGCGGTGCACACGCACGTGAACAACGCCAACCAGGTCACGCCGCTGCTGGGCAAGGCGGCCAAGAAGCTGCTCGAGATCGGCTTCCGTGACGTGCGCAACCAGGGCGTGCTGCTGCGCGGGGTGAACGCCACTTCACGCGACCTGCTCGAGCTCTCGTTCATGCTGCTCGATCACGCGCGCATCCTCCCCTACTACTTCTACATGTGCGACATGATCCCCAACTCTGAGCACTGGCGGGTCTCGGTGGGCACCGCGCAGAAGCTCCAGCACGACATCATGGGGTACATGCCGGGCTTCGCCACGCCGCGCATCGTGTGTGACGTGCCGTACGTGGGCAAACGGTGGGTGCACCAGGTCTCCAACTACGACCGCGAAAAGGGCATCTCGTACTGGACGAAGAACTACCGCAACGGCATCGAGATGGACGACCCCGAGGCGCTCAACAAGCAGTACGAGTACTATGACCCGGTCTTCGATCTCCCCGAGTCGGGCCAGCAGTACTGGCGCGAGCAGGCCGCGAAGGGCACCCAGCTCTCTCACTCGGTGCACGCGTAAGGCGCTGGTGAGTTTCGAGCCCTCAGACGAGCGGCCGCGCTCGGGTCACCTCGAGCCGCAACAGCCTGCCGACCCGGCGCAGCGCAGGCGCGCGCTCTGGCCCGACGCCACCGACGCGGAGTGGAACGACTGGCGCTGGCAGATGCGCCACGCGGTGCACGACGCGAAGGGCCTCTCGAAGCTCGTCCCCCTGACCGATGACGAACGCGCGGGCCTCGACGAGACCGCGAAGCTCTTTCGGGTGGGCGTCTGTCCCTACTACCTCTCGCTCATCGACCCGGCGCACCCGCTGTGCCCGGTGCGCATGCAGTCGATTCCGGTTCGCGCGGAAGCACGGGTTCGGACGGGCGAGCTGGCCGACCCGCTCGGTGAAGATCCCCACCGCCCGGTCGAGGCGATCGTTCACAAGTACCCCGACCGGGTGCTCTTTCTGGCGACCGATACCTGCTCGGTCTACTGTCGGCACTGCACCCGCCGCCGAATCACCAAGGGTGGCGAAGCTCAGCTGACCCGCAGCGCCCACGAGCAGGGCTTCGACTACATCCGCGCGCACCCCGAAGTGCGTGACGTGTTGATCAGCGGCGGCGATCCTTTCCTGCTCTCGGACGAACGTCTCGATCAGCTGCTGGCGCCCCTGCGGGCCATTCCCCACGTGGAGATGATTCGCATCGGCACGCGCATGCCGGTGACGTTGCCCATGCGGGTGACCGAAGCGCTGGCGAAGATCTTACGAAAGTACGCGCCGCTCTTCGTCATCACGCACTTCAATCACCCCAAAGAGATCACCACCGACGCCCGCCGCGCGTGCGAGCTGCTGGTCGATCACGGCGTGCCGGTGGAGAACCAGTCGGTGCTCATGCGCAGGCTCAACTCAGAGGCTCGCATCATCAAGGAGCTCAACCACGCCTGCCTGCGCATGCGCGTGCGGCCCTACTACCTGCACCAGATGGACGTGGCCGAAGGCTGCGAACACCTGCGCACGCCGATCTCCGCGGGGTTGGAGATCCTCCAGCAGCTGCGCGGGTGGACCTCGGGCCTGGCGGTGCCGCACCTTGCGGTCGATCTGCCCGGTGGTGGTGGCAAGGTGACTTTGCAGCCGGAGTACGTCATCGAGCGCGGCGAAGGCGAGACGGTGTTCCGCAACTACAAGGGCGAGCGCTACAGCTACCCCGAACCTGAAGTGACCGATTGCGCGTGTCCGTACGACGCCGTGTGGACCCAACGAGCCCAGAAGTGATCAGCCGGGGTCGGCGGGGGGAGACGCTGGCGTTCTGGGCGTTGCTCGTCATGTCATTGGGCGTGTTTCTCTGGCGCTGGAGCGCTCACACCTTCGGCCTGTCGGCGGAGCAGTCGGAGTCGCTGCTGTTGGCGCGCTCGATCGTGGACGGGCTGGGTCTGCGCTTGACGGCCTGGTCGACGCCTTCGGCGGGCCCGCAGAACCTGCCGTGGCTGGCGGTTCAAGCGGCGGTGCTGCGCGCCAACGCGAGCCCAGAGGTGTGGTTGCCCCGGCTGTCGCTGCTGCTGATGAGCCTTTCGCTGGTGGTGGTGGCCTTTCGCTCGTCGTGGGTCTGGCGAAGGCCGGTGCAGGTCGAAGACGTGTTCCCCGCGCTGGGCTTGAGCATGGCCACGGCGGCGGCAGAGGTTGCGGGCCTGGGCAGTGGCTCGTCGGGTTGGGTGCTGGCGCTCGGGGTGGCGGCCGTGTTGACCGGGCGGGGCATGGCCACGGGGAAGACCTCGGCGGCCGCGCTCGCCATCGGGGCGCTGTGTCTGTTCAGGCCCGCGGCGGGCTGGTTGCTCCTGGCGACCGTGCCGACCTGGTGGATCGCGGCGCGCGTCGAAGGTAGGCCTGCGCTGCGAGAGGCCTTTCGGTTCGCGCTCGCGGGCGCGTTCGTGGTGGGGCTGGTGTTTGGTTTTCGCTCCGTGGTGCTCGGCTCGCTTCCGGTGGAAGGGTTGCTGCCTTCCCAGGCGGGGCGGGCGGCCACCGCTGCGTTTCTGGTGCGCCAGTCGAGGTGGTTCTGGGCCGCGATCGCCGGCGCGCTGGTGGCCGGGGTGTGGCGGCGCTTTCAGCTGCGCGGTGGCGGCACGGTGCTGGCGTGGGTGCTGGTGACGGTGGTGCTCGCGAACTGGACCGACTCGGCCCGCGGGCTGTTCCTGGGCTGTGTGCCCCTGCTGGCGATGTTGGTCGGCGAGGGGCTGTCGGCCGCGCGCGAGGGCGCGAACCAGCAGACACCCAGGCCGCTGCGTTCGTTGGCCTGGGCTGCGTTCTGCGGGCTGGCCGTCTTGTTGTCATTGGCGGCGGCCACGTCGTTCTCGCTGGGGCCGGTGATGGAGGTCGCCTCCAGCCCGACCGTGAGGCCCGAGGTACGGGAGGAATTGCAGCGGCGCGGCCTTCGCCAGCCGCTGGTCGCGTGGAGTGACGGCGTGGAGGCTGCGGCGCTTTTCCCTGACGCGCGGGTGGTGGTGGTTGCGGGGCCGAGCCTTTCGGTGGAGGATCTGCTGATGAGCGAAGGGCCACCCGACGTGCTCGATTCGCGCGTGGTGGTGGAGGGGTGGCCCCGGTTGGCCACTGCGATGACTTCGGGGCCAGGAGCGTGGTGGCTGGCAGAGCAGTCGCCCGACGACGATCCACGATGCCCTGATGGGCGGCTGGCCTTGTTGTCGACTTCTCCGCAGCAGTTGCTCGCGCAGCTCGAGGCCGACGTGGCGGAGGATCAGGCGCAGCGGGGGCTTTCGCGGTGGCGGTGTGCGCTGGGGGCGCTCTCTTCGACGCAGCTGCCCGATGCGCGCGCTCGGCGGGTGGCGGCTCAGACCGTGGGGGCGCGTTCGGTGGTGCTCGAGCAGCAGGGCAGGCTGGAGCTGGCGGTGCGTGCGGCGTCGTTGGCCGCTTCGCTCGATGGGGAGAACGTGCAGCGCCGGGCTCGCGCTGAGCGGCTGCGGAGCAGGTGGTTGTCGGGTCAGGAGCCTGGCCCTTCCTCACCCTGACCCTTTTCCCGGAGGGTCAGGGGATTCGACTCAGGTTTCCGGCGTCGGGGACTCTTCGGCACAGGCCGGCGTCACCACACGCGAAGCCTTCGCTGCACTGCTCGGCCACGGGTGCGGTGGCCGAGCAGTGCAGCGACTCGGGATCGAACTTGCTCAGGCAGGTGCAGCCGCTGCCTTTCGAGCGCGAGAAGGAGCAGCAACCTCAGGGGCCCACCACCGCGAGCGCTTGCCGCTGGAAGTCGATCACCCGCTGCGCTGCGCTGCGAACATCTTCGGCCGTCACCGCGGCGATCTCTTCGGGGTACCGCAGGAACGCCTCTGCACCCAGGCCGTAGCAGGCGTCGAGCGCCATCACGCCCGCGCGCGCCCCGTTGCGCTGCAGCCCGATGCCCTGCGTGCCGATGAGGTGTTCCTTTGCACGGGAGAGCTCAGCGTCGGTGACCAGGTCGACCTGCAGCTTTTCCAGCTCGGCCCGGATGCCAGCCAGGGCCGCCTCGACCTTCTCGGGGCTGGTGCCCATGTAGATGCTGAACGAGCCGGGATCGAGGCCCTCCATCAACATCGCCGACACGCTGTAGGCCATCGACCGCTTGTCTCTGAGCTCGAGAAACAAGCGACCGCTCTGGCCCGACAGCAGCGTCTGCATCACCTCGAGCCCGCGTCTCCAGGGGTCGGTCATGCGTGCGCCGGGGAACCCGAGCACCAAGTGCGTCTGCGCCTTCTGCAAAGTGCGCCGTGATGCGCGCGGGCCATTCCACGCGGGCTCAGGTGCAACCGACGGAGCGGCGACAGCGCCCCCCCTCGTACCGCCCAGCGCCGCGCGGGCACGCTCGATCACCAGATCCGTGTCGACGTCGCCCACCACCGCGAGGGTCATCTGCGATGGATCCATCCACTTCGAGTGGTAGCCGCGCAACGCAGCGGGCGTGAGCAGTTCGACCGTGGTCTGCTCACCCAGGGTCGACTGCCGGTACGGGTGCGCGAGCCACAACGTCTTGGCGAACAGCTCGAACGCGAGTGATGAAGGCCGGTCATCGCGGCTGGCGATGTCTTGCAGTTGCTGCGTGCGTTCGCGCTCGAACTCCTCGTCGCTGAAGGCGGGATTTTGCAGTGAGTCTGCGAACAGTTCGAACGCGCGGTCGAAGTGTTTGCTCAAGAACTCGCCTCGCAGCGACATCGAGTTCCGGCCTGCGATGGCCGAGAGCGAACCTGCCATGGAATCGACCAGGTGACTGAACGCCTCGGCGCCCAGCGTCTTGGTGCCGCGGGTGAGGGCCCGTGAAAGCAGGGTGGTCAGCCCGCTCTCTTCGGGCGTCTCGTAGCGCACGCCGCCGTGGAAGCTGGCGCGCAGGGCCATCAGCGGCACGGCCCGCTCTTCGCGCACGATGAGGGTGGCGCCGTTGTCGAGCTTGTGAATGGTGGTGCCCGGCTTCTCGCGCCGCACGTTGCCCACGAGACGCAGCGGGGTCGGCACGGCGAGGGTGCGGGCGGGCAGGGTGGCGGGCCGGTTGGCGGCGACGTGGGTGAGCACCTCGCGCACGCGCGCTTCACTGAGCTGGGTGTCGTGCGGCAACAGCCCCGTCACCACCGCACGATCGAAGGTGAAGTACGTGTCGGCCACCTCGCGCAGTTGCGGCGCGGTCACCTGGCTGATGGCCTCGTAGTAGGAAGCCTCCCGCTCGAGACCGCCGGCCATCGACTCGTAATAGCCGAGCTTGCGCGCGAGGCCCTGCACGGTCTCCCGCTGGTAGACGGCCTCGGCCTCGATGAGCGCCTTGATGGTCTCCACTTCATCGGGTTCTGCTTCCACGCGAGTGAGGGTGGCCATCACGCGCACGGTCTCTTCGAAGGCGTCGAAGAGCGTGGCCGGCGTGGTGGTCAGCGAGGCGGCGAAGAGGCCCCGTTCACGCGGAGTCCACGCCCAGGCGTTGACGTCGCGCGCCAGGGACCGTTTGCGACGCACCTCCAGAGAGAGCCGCGAAGCGTCGCCCTGGCCCAGCAGCATCGCCAGGACGTCGAGGGCCGCGGTGTCGCGGTGTTCCACCCCGGGGATCTGAAAAGCGAGGTGCAGGTGCGCGTCTTTGACGTCGTCGCGCTGCAGCACCACGCGCACGCCGCTGAAGTCGGGTTCCCCCGGGCGGTGAAAGCCGGGGCGGGGGGCGCGGGCCCACTGACCGCCGAAGAGCTCGTCGACCTGCGTGCGCAGGGTCGCTTCATCGAAGTCGCCGACGGCCGAGAGCACCATGTTCGAGGGCTGGTAGTGCTTGCCGTAAAAGGCGAGCACCCGCTCCCGGGTGTGGGCGCGCACGTCGGCTTCGAAGCCGATCACCGGTCGCCCGTACGGGTGGGTCTTGAAGGCCTCCCCGAACAGGGCCTTGGAGGCGCGGCGGCCGGGCATGTCGAGGCTGCGCTTGATTTCTTCGCAGACGACCTCGATTTCCCGAGTCAGCTCGGCGGCCTCGAAGCTCGAGTTCCGCACGGCGTCGGCGAGCACATCGAGCCCCTGGCGGGCGTGCCGGCTGGCCATCACCACGTGGTAGACGGTTTGATCGAAGCTCGTCCACGCGTTGATTTCCCCCCCGTGGGCCTCGATCGAGCGGGCGATTTCCCCCAGCCCACGCCTTGCCGTGCCCTTGAAGAGCATGTGCTCGTGGAGGTGTGCGAGGCCTACCTCTTCAGGGGACTCGTCGGCGCTGCCGACCTTCACCCAGACCTGAAAGGCCACCACCGGCGCGTGCCGCTGTTGTTCGAGCACGACGGTCAGACCATTGGGCAACCTGTAGCGAGCTGTCATTGCTGCCCAAGCTCTCAACTTCGCGCATTGGGGGGAAGGGGTTAGACTGCCGATCAGCCGGTCCCGCACACAAATGCCCAACGACCTCGATTCTCTCGCCAGCTTACGAAGTGAGCTCAGTGAAGAAGATGAACCTCTTTTTCCTGCGCAGGCGGGAAAGCCGGGGTTCGCCCAGGCACCCTCGCCCGCGCCGCGGTCTGCGCCGTTGACCCCGATGGCAGTCAAGCCGGCCGTGCCGCCGCCGATGCCCCCTCCGCTGCCGCCCAAGCCGAAGACGGGCGCGCACGCGCAGCTCGCTGCGCATCAGCCGATCCATCAGCGAACCGCGGTGGTGCCGCCCAACGCGTCTCCTTCGATGGGCGCGCTGCAAGGTCTTCAGCCCGCGCCCGCCTTCGCGATCCCCAACATTCCCAGCGCGTTTCAGCGCCCGCCGCCGGGTGATCCGTTTCAAGAGCCGGCCGAGCCGCGCATTCCAGTCGGCGTCGACGCCGAAGAGAAGCTGAAGGTCTTCCGCGGAATCATGAAGGGGAAGGACGAGGCGCTCGGTCGCGGCCGATCCCTGTTCCAGGCGGTCGATCTCGAAGCGCAGCAGCTGCGGGCGATCACCACGCAGATGAAGGGCCAGCTCGAGCTGGCGATGGTGGAGGTGCAGCGCGCCGCCGACTACCCCCAGCAGATCCAGTTGCTCAAGGACATGCTGGAAAAGGACACGGTTCGCGCCGACGCCGCCGAGAAGAAGATGGAGGACCTGGTCGTTCGGTTCGCCGAGGCGGACAACGAACGAAAGGATCTCACCAACGCGTTGGCCGAGGTCGAGCAGCAGTTTCGTGAGGCGAGCGACCAGCTCGACGACGAGCGCAAGGCGCGGCAGCAGCTGGCCGAAGAGCTGACCGGTCTCAAGGAGGCGCTCAACAACGCGCAGGATCGTGTCACCGAGCTGGCCGGGCGGCTGGCGACGGCCAAGGAGCAGTACGACGCGCTCCAGCAGCAGGCCTCGAAGTTCGCCGAAGAGGCGCAGCAGCACTCGATGGAGGTCGATCGCCTCAAGGGAGAGACCGACGGCTCCACGCTCGAGCTGCAGGCCGAGAAGCAGCGCGCTCAGACGGCTGAAGAGAAGCTCAAGAACATCGAGAGCGAGCAGGACTGGGCCAAGTCGTCACTCGATCAAGCGCAGTCGCGCGTCACCGAGCTCGAGCAGGCCGTCGGTGAGCTGCGGGGTGAGAAAGAAGCGATCGAGGGTGAGCTGGCCAATCGCCAGTCGGCGGCCAGCGAGCTCGAGAGCCAGCTGGGTTCGGTGCAGGGTGAGAAAGAAGCGCTCGAGGCCGAGGTCACCCATCGGCAGCAGGCGCTCGATGAACAGCAGGGCCGGCTCGCGGCGGTCGAGGCCGAGCTCGAGCGTGAGCAGCGTGACAACCAGGCGCGGGTGAGCTCTCTCGAGGCGCAGCTGCGCGAGACGGGTGGGCTGGCGCGCACGCAATTGGTTCAACTGCAAGGCGAGCTGCAGCAGCTGCGCGCTTCCCTCGAAGAAGGGCGAGCCGCAGCGCAGACCCGCGACCGCGAGCTGGAAAATCGGGGCAACGAACTTCAGCAGTTCCACCTCTCGACGCAGCGTCAGCAGGCCGAGCTGGGCCGGTTGCAGTCGGAGCTCGAGCTGGCCGAGGGCCGGGCTTCCGTCGCACAGGGCGAAGTGGCCGAGCTGCAGGGCACGTTGGAGGCCGTCTCTTCTCAGGGCTCGAGCGCCAACGACGAGATCGATCAGCTGCGCGCTTCGCTGGCTGCGTTGCAAAAGACGGCGGCCGGTTCCGGCGCGCAGGGTGCGCAGCTGCAGGCGATGGTGAATCAGGCCAACCTGCGCGCGACGGCCGCCGAGACGAAGCTCAAGCAGCTCGAGTCGTCCTCTCGGCAGCAGGCGGGCGGCGCGAAAGAAGCCGACGAGCTGCGGCACGCGGCCGAGATGCGCGCCACGCAGGCTGAAGCCAGGCTCAAGGAGACGGCCGAGCGCGCCAAGGCGGCGGAGACCAGGGCGGCGCAGCAAGAGGCGAGAGCGGCCCAGGCCGAAGCGCGCGCGAAGGAAGCGCAGTCGAAGGCCGGTACGGGCAGCGACCAGAAGTCGCGCGCGGCCGAGGCGAAGGTCGCCGAGCTCGAGCAGCGGGTGCGCGCGATGTCGGGCATCGAAGAAGAGTTCCGAGAGATGCAGGGCCATGAGATTCAGCTCAAGCTGCGCATTCAGGAACTCGAGGATCGCGAGGACTCTCCGACGGCGACCAACCTGGTCGCGCAGCCGGCCAATGACGCCCCGAGCGAAGAGCTGGACAAGCTCAAGGTCGAGAACGCCAACCTCAAGAAGAAGCTGATGTCGGCCGAGACGGCCATCGAAGCGGTGGCCTCGCTCAAGTCGAAGGTCGCGAAGCTGGAGGCTCAGCTGAAGGGCGCTGCGCCGCGGAAGTAGTTTCAAGTGGCACCCCGCGCGCCAGTCGACGAGCTCACCGGTCTCGAGGCGGCACGCTTCGGCGTGTACGTGCACTTTCCGTATTGCCTCTCGAAGTGCCCGTACTGCGACTTCGCTTCCACTGCGGCGAAGCAGATACCCGACGAGCGTTACACGCAGGCGATCCTCACCGAGCTGACGCGGCGGGTGGAGCAGCAGCAACTGAAGGGCCGCGAGGTGACCTCGATCTTCATTGGTGGCGGCACGCCTTCGCTCTGGGCGCCGCGTTCGGTCGCCGCCGTATTGGAAACGATCAGCGCGCAGCTCCAGGTGGCCCGCGGCTGCGAGATCACCCTCGAGGCAAACCCGGGCGCCTCTGATGCGGAGCGGTTCTCTGACTACCGGGCCGCGGGGGTGAACCGGCTCTCGATGGGCGTGCAGAGCTTCGAGGCCAGTACCTTGAGCACGCTGGGCCGCGCGCACGACGGCGCCACAGCCCAACGCGCGTTCGCAGCGGCGAGGGCTTCGGGCTTCGACAACGTCTCGATGGATTTCATCTACGGCGTGCACGGCCAGACCGAAGCGCAGGTGGCCTCGGACGCCCGCAAAGCGGTCGCCCTGGGCTCGGAACATCTCTCGGCCTACGCGCTGACGCTCGACAAGGCGTCGCTGGCGGAAGAAGTGCCGCTCGCCAAACAGCTCGCGCGCGGCGAAGTGCACCTGCCTCCGGATGAGACGGTGGTGGCGATGCAGCGCGTGGTGCGCGACGTGTTCGCGGGCGCGGGGCTGCAGCGGTACGAGATCTCGAACTACGCGAAGCCGGGCTACCACTCGCGGCACAACGCCCTCTATTGGACGGGCGGTGAGTACCTCGCGGTGGGCACGGGCGCGACGGGCTACGTGAGGGCCGAAGAGCCGGTGCGGTACTCGAATCAGCGCAGCGCTGAGAAGTACCTGGTGGAAGTGGAAGCAGGCCTTCTGCCGGAAGCGAGCCGCGAAGTGCTCACGTCGCTCGAGCTGTTCGAAGAGCGCATGGCCATGGGCCTGCGGCTGGTCAATGGCGTCGACCTCGAGGCCGTGTGCCGGGTGTTCGGTCAGAGCAGCGAGGCGAGGGCCGTCACGGTGCGGCATCTTCTTCACGCCGGGCTGGTCGAGCGGAGGGAAGGGCGCCTGGCCTTGACGGACACCGGCTTCGACCTGCACTCAGCCATCAGCGCCAGATTGATGTAGGGAGCACACGAGTCATGAGCGGGTACTTCCAGTGGTTCATCTTGACGGCCATCACCGGCAGCCCGCTCGGCTCGGCGGTGGCGCTCATCGTGTTCTGGCTGGTGGTCGACAGGTTCACGCTGGGTTTTCTGCCTGACCCGGTGCGCTGGGTGATGCGGTGGCGCCGCGCGGCCCGGCTGGAAGACGTGCTGCTGGGAAACCCGCATGACGGGCGCGCCCGCCTCGAGCTCGCGCAGCTCTACGTAGAGCGAGGCAAGGGCAAACAAGCGGTCGACGTCTTGCGGCCCAACTTCGACAAGGGCGCCGACGACCTTCAGAGCGTGTTCACCATGGGCGAAGCGTGCCTGATCGCGGGTTACGTCGAACAGGGCGAGAAGCTGCTCGAGCACGCAGAAGAGCTGAACCCCGAGTTCCGCGTGGGAGAGATTCAGCTGGTGCGGGGGCGGCAGCGGTTGGCGCGCGGTGATTTCGCCGGAGCCAGGAAGTCGTTCGAGTCATTGCTGGCGATTCGCCGGGGCACGATCACCGGCCGGGTGATGCTTTCGATGGCGATGAAGGGCCTGGGCGACGACGCTTCGGCGGCGCTGATGCGAGACGACGCGTGGCGGGAGTACGTGAGTGCTCCAGGGTTTCAGCGGCGCAAAGAGCGCTTCTGGGCCTGGCGCGCGCGGCCCTCGCGGCCTGCGACGTACCTGCTGGTCTTCGTGTTGTGCTTCTCGTTCTTCGCCACCGTCATCGCTCCGAAGATCTCCACCTGGAGCACGATGAACCGGCACGGCGGCACCTACACCGATCCATCATTGGTCGACCCCGACGAGGAGTAACCCCGCTGAGTCTCTTTTGGGCAGCATCTTCTGAAGGAGTGCCGGTGCAGGAAGAGCTCGACCACTTCATGGAGTTGCTGGGCGCGTGGGGCTACCCCGGGCTCGGGCTGGCTGCGCTCGTCGAGTACCTCTTTCCTCCCTTCCCCGGTGACACGGTGGTGGTGCTCGGCGGCGCGTGGGCTGCGCGCGAGACGCGCTCGTTCGTGCTCGTGCATCTGGTGCTGACGCTGGGCAGCGTGGTGGGCATGGCGACCACGTGGCGGCTGGGCCGTGCGCTCGCGGGAAGAATCAGACACGCGCCTCCGGGCGCCCGGGTGTTCGGTCTCGAGGTGGGGCGCATTCAGAAGGCGCAGCTCTTGATGCGCAAGCAGGGCTCGTGGCTGCTCGCCTCGAATCGGTTCTTGCCGAGTTTTCGAACCGTGCTGTTCGTGGCCGCCGGTGCCGCAGAGGTGCCGCTGTGGAGGACGTTGCTGCTGGGCACGCTCTCGGCCGCCACCTTCAACGGCATCCTGCTCGCGGTCGGCGCTGCGGTGGGCGACAACGCCGAGAAGATCGCGCAGTTCTTTCGTCAGTTCCGCACTGCCTCGATGGCTGGGGTCGCGCTGGTGGTGGTGCTCCTGCTCGGCCGTTTCCTCTGGCGACGTCATCGGGCTAGACCGCAAACATGATTCGCCGAGCGGCCTGGCTGTGGTTTCTCCTTCCGGTGCTGGCGGGCTGTCGGTGCCGTACGCCGGGCCCGGTGGAGCCCATCGAGTTGGGACTTCGGGTGCAGCCCGCCGAGCTCGACTTCGGCCGCGTGCTCGAAGGCGGCACGAAGGTGCTGAACGTGACGTTGACCAGCGCGACGCGCGCGGCCATCACGGTCGAGCTGGAGACCGAAGCGCCGTTCGAGGTCGAGGCCTCGGCAGACGTGCCGGGTGGCGGCGATCTCGAAGTGCCCGTCACGTTTCGCGCAGGCAACGGCGCAGTGGAAGGCGTGCTGCGGCTGACCGTGGGTGACCGCTCGGCCGTGATGAAGCTGCGCGGCGTCGGTGTTCGGCCCCCCGACTGCAGGCCTTCAGGGGTGTGCCTCGTGTCGGTGTATTCGCTCGAGGAAGATCGCTGCATCGAGTCGCAGGCCGCAGATGACGCGCCGTGTGACACCGACAGCGTGTGCCTGGAGCAGGGTCGTTGTCGCGCAGGGCAGTGCCTGGGCATCGCGCGCCGCTGTGATGACAACGATCTCTGCACCGACGACGCCTGCGCGATGGACATCGGCTGCATTCACACGCCGCACGTTTGCCCGATGCCTGCCGGCGCCTGCCGGGTGGCCAGGTGCGACGCGCGATTGGGCTGTGGTGAGGGGCCCGCTGCCGATCTCACCACCTGCGGCCCGCAGGATTGTATCGAGGTGAGCTTCTGCTTCGAAGGCGCGTGCCGCAAGCAGCCCACGCCGGAAGGGTTGCCGTGTTCACCCGCCATCGCCTGCCTTCCCCAGGCGGAGTGTCGCAACCAGGTCTGTACCCGCGTGACTGAAGCCGACTGGTCGCCTGAGTGGTCGGCTCGCATTTCGGGTGAGCCGGTGGGTGGGTTGGTCTCTGCCGGTTCGACGTTGTTCTTTTCGGTCTGCGTCGACGGGGGCGTCATCGATGCAGGTGTGGTGGATGCGGGCGATGACGACGGTGGCGCTGATGCGGGTGTGCCTGATGCGGGGCCGGCTCCATGGCAGCTCGCGTGCAGCCTCAGCTCGTACACCGGCACGGGCTTCGAACGTTTCGAGCGCGACGGCGGCAGGCAGCCGCAAGACTACGCCGATGGTGCGCCGCGCTCGGTCATCGCGGTCAACAGCGGCGGGGTGCTCGTGCAGCGAGACGGTGGTCTCGAGCTGAGGTCGAAGGTGACGGGTGCTTTGCGGCATGAGCTGAACCTCGCCCCTGCGCGGGCGCAGTTGGTGATCGATCGGGATCGCGTCTTCTTCTGGGCTGATGGTGGGGTGCAGGCCTGGGTCGATGGCGGCGTGACCTTGCTCGCCTCGATCGATGAGCCCACGGCGATGGCCCGAGGCAGCGCGCTGTTCGCGTGGAGCCCCGATGCAGGCAGGCTCACGCGAGTGGCCTTGCTCTTTGATGGCGGGGTCGAGCGGGAAGAACTCTTGCTGCCCAACACCTTCAGCAACGCGCTCGCGGTGGTGCAGAACACCGCCGTCTTCGGCTCGGTGGGCCAGGCGCCGTTCTTCAGTGACGCAGGGGTGGTGCCCTTCGACTGGACTGGCGCGAGCGTCTCGCGGTTCCTCGATGAGCAGACCTTGAGCTCGGGCCTCGCCACCAACGTCTTCTACCTGCGCTGCGACGGCGGCTGCGGTGGGCCGGACGAGGAGACCCACGTGCGGGTGTTCGACCCCGCGACCGGCGAGGCGCTGTGGGAAGTGCCGGTGGTGCAGCCGAATTTTCAAGGCCAGATGATGGCGACCACGCTGCTCGACGGCCGGCCGGGCGGCTTCATCACCTTGCTGCGCGCACAGACCGATGCCGGCCCTCGCGCGTACGCGGCGCTGTTTGCAGATGGCGAGCGCAAGGCGGTGTGCCGGCTTCCCCAGCTCTCGGGGGCGATCGAGCAGGCGCACTTCTCGGCGTCTGCGTTGGTGGTGACGGTTCGAAGGCCTGATGGCACCGTGGTGCTTGAAAGCTACGAACTCGGCGCCTTGCCGGTGTCGCGTTCGAGCTGGGCGACGCCGCAGGGTGTGGGCGGCACGCGGAGCGATCGTCAGTGAGGTCGTTGCTGCTGTGCGGCCTTTTGAGCGCTTGTGCACACTCGACGCTCTCGGTGGAGGCCGCGCGTTCCCGGGTGAAGCAAGGCGCGTTGCTGCTCGACGTGCGCAGCCCGGGTGAGTTCGCCGAGGGGCACCTGGTGGGTTCGGTGAACGTGCCGGTCAATGAGCTCGAGTCGACGCTCCAGTCGCTCCCGGCGGATCGCAGGCGCGAGATCATCGTCTACGGCGCGGGGAGCTCGAAGGCGCGCACGTTGTTGCTCCGGGCCGGCTACGCGAAGGTCGAAGACCTGGTGAGCTGGAAGTAGTTCCTTCTCTCCCCGCGCGCAGGGCGTGGTTAGAGCCGGGCGATCAACCACGGCCTGCGCAACAACGCCGCGAGCTCTTTCGCAGTGACCAGCACCCGCTGACCCGCCGTGAGTGCTCGAACCGACGGCACGGGCCACACCAGAAATCCCCGCCCGCGGAAATGTGCTGAGGCGCGCGCGAGATGAAAGTCGCAGGTCACCAGAAGAATCTCGTGCTCGCCCCGCAACACCTCAGCAGTGCGCGCCGCGTTCTCGAAGGTCGACCGGCTCTTCGCCTCGAGCACGAGCTGCGCTTCCTTCGCGCCAGACTCGATCGCCAGCCGCGCCATGGTCTGGGCTTCAGGCGATCGACCCGACAACACCAGCCGTTGCGCCCGGCCTTCCAGCAGCAGTCCGACTGCGACCTGCACCCGATCCACCAGCGCATGGCTGGGCCTGCCATCGGAGTGCACCTTCGCGCCGAGCACGACCGCAGTGAGGGGATGAGACGGAAATTGCGGACGCCGCTGACCCACCAGATGAACGCGCGCAGCCACGCCGAGTGCAAACAACCCTGCGACCCCCCAAAGCCACATCACTTCGCCTTCAAGCGCACGGCGCCGTCGAAGAAACGAAGAAAGAAGCTGCCACTCACGTCGCGCGGGATCTCGAGATAGCGGCGCGAAGAGAGAATCGGATCATCGGGCAGCACGGAAGGATCCACCGCGTCGCCGTTCGCCTCGGTGAGCCACGCGTGGGGATACGCGCGACCGTCTTCGACGACGAGGCCCACCGAGACCGTCGAGCCCGGCTTTCGCGCTGATTGGCTGCGCGCCAGCACCAGACAGCGAACGCGGCCCACGGTGTCGGGCTTGCCGGTGCCCCGCGGCACCAAGGAAAGCCACCTCGCGCCGTTCACGGGCGGATCGAGCACGAGCGCACCTGACGGCACCTTCACGCCGCGCACGAAGGGGCTCTCGAGCGGGGGGGTGACGGGCCTGGGTGCGGCAGCCCAGCGCGCTGAGCCCACGGTGATCCCGATGAGCTGCTGGGCGGCATCGTAGGTCGCGACGAACGCTTCACCCGCAATGGTGCCGGCGACCTCGTGGCCCTCAGCGCGCTCTACGCAGAGCTCCTCGAGTACGCGCGTTCGTTCTTCCAGCACCTCGCGGCAGCCGGGCTTGGGTCTGCGCAGCAGCGCTAGCACCTCAGGCTGGGGTCCTTTGCCGAGCGTCAGCTCGACGTGGTGCTCGCGCAGGCCTTCTTCGAGGAAGTGGGTGGCGTTGTAAAAGTAGCGCTCACCTTTCACCGAGATCCGCAGCTCGGCCACCGGGAGCGCGCCCACCTCGAGCACGAAGCGCGCTTCGACGGGGGCGGCTGTCAGCAGGCTGAGCACCAACGCAATCAAGAGTTCGATTCTGCCACAGCGTGAACGTGACGGTGGCGCGCGGCGCGAATAGGGTCCCGGCGCACTCATGGCGAACCGTTGGTACCTTCTGTTGTTCGGCCCCGTGGGTGGACTCCTCACGGCGCTCTTCACCGGGCTCGTGATGCTGGCCATCACCGGTCAACCGGGCACGTGGGTCGGTTGGTTCGCGTTGTGCGTCAGCTCGATGGGCTGCTTCACCCTGGGCGGCTGGCTGACTTTCTTCCAGCTCGGCTCTCGCCGGTCGGAGAAGCGCCGCGAGGTGATCGAACGTTTTGCCGAAGGCGATCTGACGGTGTTGCCGGTGACCGAGGGCACCGACGAGACCGATCTCCAGCGCCTGGCGCTCTCGCTGCGCCGCGCCCTCTGGCAGGTGCAGCGCGTGACCCGCTCGCTTCACGTCACCGCGCGGGGCGTGGAAGAGCAGGCCCGCAACGTGCTCGACGCGGCCCGCCGTCAGGGCGCCGCCGTGGAGCGCAGTGAGAAGGCCGTCGCGGGCATGGGCGAGAGCCTCGAAGGCAGTGGCAAGCGGGTCACCCAGCTCGAGTCTTTTGCGCGTGAGACCACGGCTTCACTGACCGAGATGACTGAGAGCATCGAGCAGGTCGCGCGTGCGCTCACGCTGCTCAACACCGCCTCCGAGAAGACCTCCTCGCGCGTCGACGCGATGAGCCAGCGCTCGGTGCTGGTGGTCGAGGCGAGCAGCACGGTGGGCCGCCTCACGGTGCAGACGCGTGAGGCCGTGTCGGCCGCGGAAGACGCCATCGATGCCGTGCGCCGTCGCAGTGACGAGACCGGCGACCTCGCGCGTGAAGTCACCGCGACCGCCACCCAGGGTGCACAGTTGGTGGGTGACGCGCTCAAGGGCATCAAGCGCATCGACGAGACGGTGAGCCGGGCCGCCAACCTGGTCGACGAGCTCGGCGTGTCCAGCCAGGAGATCGGCCGCGTGGTCGAGGTGATCCAGGAGATCGCCGATCAGACCAACCTGCTCGCGCTGAACGCCGCCATCATCGCCAGCCAGGCGGGTGAGAGCGGCAAGGCCTTCGCGGTGGTCGCCGCCGAAGTGCGCAACCTCGCCGAGAAGACCAGCCGTTCCACGCGGGAGATCGGCCAGAAGGTGAAAGCGGTTCGCGAAGGCGTCGAGCGCACCGTCGAGCTGGTGAGCCGGGGCCGCACCGAAGCAGCCGCGGGCGTGACGCTGGGTGAGAAGGCGGCCGATGCCCTGCGCGCGATTCAGTACACCTCGCAGCGCGCGTTGACCGCCGTGGAGTCGACGCAGGCCGAAGCAGCGCGGCTGGAGATTCAGGGCGTCTCGCTGGTGGCCGTCAGCCAGCAGGTGACCGAGCGGGTCGACGAGGTGATGAGGCTCGCGTCGGATCAAGCCTCGCAAGGCCGCGAGCTGGTCAAACACATGCAAGACATGTCGCGCACCGCGCGGGAGGCCTCGACGAAAGCCGACGGGCAGGTCACCACGGGTCGCGAGCTGTCTGACTCGGTGCTGCGCCTGACCGCGGCCATCGACGAGATCCGTGCTTCTCAGACCGTGCTCAAGCAGGGCGACGCGGCGATCAGCGAAGAGGTCGCGGAAGTTCGTGAAGACGCGCAGCGGGTGGTGCGCATCGGCGACACGCTCAGCCGCATGGTGGAGCAGCTCAGCCACGAGGCCGACACGCTCGAGGCCGAGGTCTTCCGCTTCAAGCTGCCGCAGGCCCGCGCGGGTGGAACGCTGCAGATCGGCCTGCACCGCGCGCTCAACATCGACGACACGCGGGGGCTCGACCCGCTCTTCACCATCGACCTGCAGATCACCGAGATGTCGGCGGCGATGTACTCGACGCTGGTTCGGTATGAAGACGGCATTCTCATCGCGGATCTCGCCGAGAGCTGGGAGGCCGATCGCACCGCGCGCCGGTACCGTTTTTCCATGCGCAAGGGCGTGACCTTCCCCGACGGGGTGGCGCTCAACGCGCTGCACGTGAAGGCCCACTTCGAACGCCTGCTCGATCCCAAGGTGGGCGCCCCCGACGCGGTGCTCTTCAAGGACATCACCGGCGCGACGGCGTTTTTCTCGGGTGAAGCCAAGAGCGTCTCGGGGATCGAGGTGCTCGACGAGCACACCATCGAGTTCAGGCTCGATGAGCCGCGCGCGTTCTTCCTGAGACTGCTGGCGCTGCCTGCCACCGGCATCACGCGCCGCGACGGCGGGCGCATTCTGGGCACCGGCCCGTTCCGCCTGGTGTCCACCTCGGCCGACAAGGTCACCCTCGAGCGCAACCCGACCTTCTACAAGCCGGGTTTGCCGTTGCTCGCGCGGCTCGAGTTCCAGCTCTACCAGTCACGCCGCGCGGCGCTCGAGGCGTTCACCAGGGGCCAGGTGCAGGTCGTCTCGTACCTGCACGCGGAGAACCTGAAGGACGCAGGTCTCAACCCGGCCGAGGCGTTGACCGTCAACACGCCGTCGGTCTGGTTCCTCGCGTTCCATGCGCAGACCGCTCCGTTCGATGACGTTCGGGTGCGGCGGGCGATCCGCGCGGGTCTCGATGTGCGGGCGCTGGTCGATGGCTTTCACCCCGGTGCGCGCGTAGCGAAGTCGCTCACGCCCCCTGCGTTGTTGGAGAGTGAACGGGTGCACGAGCCTCGCACCGACATCGCGTTGGCGCGGAGGCTGCTCACCGAAGCGGGCCACTCGCGCGTCAGGCTCACCATTCAGTACGCGCCTGATCGCGACACGCGTGAAGAAGATCGCGCGTTGTTCAAGCCGCTCACCGATGCGGGCCTGGTCGATCTCGAGCACGTCGAGCTGAAGGACTTCTGGTCGCGCGTGCGTGAAGGGCGCCTGGCGGTCTACCGCGGCAACTGGATCGCCGACGTGGCCGACCCGGACAACTTCCTCTACGTGCTGCTCAACTCGAAGGCACAGAGCTACTACGGCGTGGGCTACAAGAACGCTGAGTTCGACAGGCTCACCGACGAAGCGCGCGTGTCGATCGACCCCGGCCTGCGTGAAGCGCTCTACCGGAAGGCCGAGAGCCTGGTGCGCGAGGACTGCGTGCTGGTGCCGCTGTACCACGAGCGGTTTCATGCGGCCGCTGCGCAGGAACTGCAGGGGCTGCGGTTGCATCAGACGCCGCCGCAGGTTCGTTTCGAAGAGATCTGGCTCGCCTCATGATGCTCGAACCTGCGCTGAGCGAAGCGACGCGACCTGACGGCGACGAGGCATCGTACTGGGCCGCAGTGAAGGTCGTGCAACAACGGCCGGCGGCGAAGGTGTGGCCTGAGCTGCTGCCGTTGGTGATTTCTCCAGAGCCTGAACTGCGCGCGCTGGTGCCTGATGTGTTGCGGCGGCTGGGCGGGAAGTCACAGCCGTTTCTAGAGGAGACGGTGCGGTTGCTACGGAAGATGTTGAAGGCGGAGACGAGCCCCCTGGTGCTCAGCGCGATCGCGAGCGCGTTCGTCGATCTCGGGCACAACGACGTCGTGGAGTTGTTGTTGCCGCTCACGCACCACGAGGTGGCGGAGGTGCGGCTGGCGGCGGTGCATGGGTTGTTGCAGGCGGCCAAGCAGGTGACGCCGCGGTTCATCGAGCTCACCGCGGACCCGGATGACGAGGTGCGGAGCTGGACCCTGTTCGTGCTGGGCACCCTGGCTGAGCTCGGGTTGCGGTTGGATTCGATGCGTGAGGCGTTTGCGAGCCGGCTGGAGGATTCGCACGAGGAGGCTCGTGCGGAGGCGGTGCTGGGGCTGGCGCGGTTTCATGACGCGCGCGCGGTCGGGCCTGCGAAGGCGGGGCTCGAGCGGCCTCAGGAGCACTACCAGCAGGCAGCTGAGATTCTGAAAGCGGCCGGGCTCCTCTGACCGTTCATCCCGAGAGGGTTGGCGGAAAGAGAAATGACTCCCAGCACCGGTCTCCCCGAGCGCGGTCGAGGGGGCACTTGCCGCTCGAAGGCGAGGTAATCCCTCGACTCCGCTCGGGATGAACGGTGAGCGC
>JAYVFP010000343.1:0-7210 GCA_043773025.1 Archangium sp. | reverse complement strand
ATGCGGCGAACTGATCACGCTTCGTAGCCGCTGTGGATCCCCATCAAAGATGTGCGCGATCATGAGCCGAGCGGAGTCGAGGGATTACCTCGCCTTCGGGCGGTAAGTGCCCCCTCGACTGCGCTCGGGGAGACCGGTGATTGGCGTCATTTCTATTTCCGCCAACCCTCTCGATGCGAACGGTGGGGTGATGCCGGTGCTCCTGCTCGGGATGACCAGTCGGGTGAATTCGCCGGCGAAGCCGTTTCCCTCAGGGCGACAAGATGATTCGCGGCGCCGAGAGCGCCTGACGAACCTGCGCCAGCGCGGGCTCTGAAGCGGCCTCGGCCTCCGTCATGCGGCGAACGTAGATGTCGCGGCCACCCGAGACGGCCTGCTTGAGTTCACCGAGCAACGTCATGGCAGCGTCGAGCATCGTCTTCGCCTCCTGCGCGCCCTTCGCTTCGGGCGCCACGCCACCCTTCTCTTTCAGGTGATCGCCGAAGCGCTTGATCGCATCGCGCGACTTCACCTGATCGAACGCGGCCAACGCTTCCTTCACCGACTCGGTGCCCACCTTGATCAACCGCACCTGCGTGGTGCTGCGGAACTCGGGCGCAGGCACCTGCAGATCCGTGAACGCGCCGAGCAGCCCCTCTTCGGCCGCCTTGAACTGAAAGGGCACCACATCGAGGAACAGGAAGAGCGGGTCGATGCCCTGCTTGGCGGCCGCGAGCTCTTCATCACCGAGCGGCGGGAAGGTGGCCGGCGCGCCGACGAACAACAGCGGCATCACGACCTCCTGCCAGAACTCTTCGGCAGCGGGACCCGTGTTGGTGGTCGCGCTGTTGAGCAGACCCACGGTCTCGACGACCCGCGGTGCACGAGCGGCCTGCGTGATGATGGGTTTGCCGCCTTCGAGCCGGCCGAGCGCACCGACCAACTGCTGCTCGAGCTGCTTCTTCAACTCAGCAGGCAGCCGTGGCGCGCGGTTGATCGCGTCGCGCAGATCGATCGACAGCCGCTCGGGCGCCGAATCCCACGCCTGCTTGAGCTTCGCGGGATCAACGCCGACCACCTGCACGAAGCCGGGGTCGAACAGGCGCATGTAATCTTCGGGACCCAGCCGCATCGGCTGCCCCCCCCCCGCGCCGAACTTCGCCTGCGCCAGCGACGTGCGGATGGTCTTGGTGACCTCCTCGACCTTCTCGAGCTTGCCGGCGGCCAGCGCATCGACCACCGCGCCAAACGGAGCGAGCATGATCAACGCATCCGGAAAACCAAGCGACGCGCCTTCGGGAGTCTCCCGGTAGGGGAACCAGAACGCCTGGTACTCCGTGTGGAGCCGTTCACCCATCGCCGCCGCGAGGCCGAGCGCGATCACCTGGTGCTCCGGCTGCTCAGGGTTGAAGGGACCACCGAGCAACTTGATCACGCCCTTTTCGATGTCGGCCCAACTGTCTTTCACCAGATCGACGGGCTTGCCCTCGACCTGCGCGAGGACGGAGGACACTTGCTGAAAAGCTGAATCGAGCTGCGGCGGGCGGGGCATCGACATGGTGCGCGGGCTCGTATCACGTCAGCGCCGAATCGAAATCCCCTCGAATAGAGAGTCACCCTTTCACAGGGCGAGAGAGACCAACTCGCCGGCGACCTTCTGGGCTTTACGCTCGTCACCGGGAAAGTCCGTCTCGAGGTACACGCGGGTCAGGCGGCCGACCTTGTTGATCGCCAACGCGTCACCCCGAATCACGCTGAGCAGGGCGATGAACAGCAACGAATACCCTCGCTGCACTTCGACGATCGATTCGGGGGCAAACCCCAGCGAGCGCTTCGCGAAATCGAAGTACTTCGGCAGCGCGCCCTTCACTGCAGCACCGTGTCGTTCGATCGCAGCCACCACCTCGCGCGTGGTCTCGAGGCCCGACAACCGCAGCAGCTTCACCAGATAGTCCGGGAAGAAGTGCGCCTGGCCGAACTCGGTGTTGAGCGCCTGGGCGATCTCGCGATCCAGTCCTTCGATGGCCGGCTGACGCACCAACGCGTCGAGAGAAACGAGATCGATCGGCAGCGCCCCACTCTTCGCCAGCGTCGAGCGCGCGGCCTCACGTGACGAGGCGAGCTCACGGCGAATCGAGACGAACTCTTGATCGGCGATCTCGAGCAGGCCTGCCACCCGGCTGAACCGCCGACGAATCGGCTCGGGCATCGCGTCGTCGACCTTGTAGCCGAGATCGTGCTCGACCTCGGCCCACGCGTGCTGGAGCACCGTGCGCAGCTGAATCTCGAAGCGAAAATCAGGATGCGGACCATCTGCCACGCCGCACACGTAGTGAATCGATCGATAGCCAGCGGGCTTCGTCTTGTCGGCCGAGTGCGTGAAGTCGACGCGAAAGTGCTGCTCGATGAGCCGCGAGACCTGCTCGAGGTGATCCTCGAAGTACGTCGCCACGCGCAACGCGACGAGGTCGGTCACGTCCCACAGATGGCGATAGGTCTTCTCCGGGCGGGACAACTTGTGGGCCAGGCTCGCCGGGCTCTTGAGCCGCCACGTGACGAACTGCACCGGTACACCGGCCTGCTGCAACAAGGCGCGCAGCTCTGATTCCAGTCTCTGGCCCAACGCGGTGAGGGCCGCGCGGCGTTCGTCGAACTCGTTGACCATCAACGCGCAGCGTAGCTTCCTCCGCGGAGATAAGGTGCGCGCCTCAATGCGCCGCCTCAGTCTGTCCTTCTTGCTGCTCGTGGGCTGCGCGACCACCGCCCCCCGCTTCGACCAAGAGCTCGCCACCACCTTCGCGCAAGACGACATGCGCAAGCTGGAGACCGCGGACGCCGAGATCTACTACCCGGTGCAGTACGCCGAAGCCGCCAAGCGGGTCGCCGCGCGGGCCTCGGAGTGTCTCAAAGCGATGCGCGCGCACGACGTCACCCAGCGCGAATACGGCCGCGCCCTGCTCTTCCTGACCTCGGCCAACTACAACAACGCGTACGTCGGCGGGCAGTCGGGGGGTGAGCCGCTCCAGGTCGTCAATCCGCTCTCCGCGACCTCAGAGTTCTTCCACTGGTACGGGCTGGGAGGCGCCGACGTCGGTGATGTCGCGTGCCACGAGATGTTCCACTTCGTGCACTACGAGCAGGTGCAGGGTTTCTGGCAAGTGGTGAACACGGTCTTCGGCCCGGTGCTCCCACCGCAAGCGTTCCTCGAGCGCTGGTTCACCGAAGGCGTGGCGCAGTTCTACGAAAGCCGCATCGCGCGCACCGTCGGCCGGCCCTTCAGCCCCGTGTACCGCGGGAGCTTCGACTCGTTCGTCGCGATGCGCGGCGGTGCGGTCGAGCCCGGCGATCTTTCGCTGAGCCAACGCGAGCTGGCTCCGTACAGCGGCGCGTACATCACGGGGCTCTATTTCACCGAGTGGCTGGTGGCGAAGTACGGCGAAGACAAGCTGTGGAAGCTGATGGACCTTCAGGGCCGCAGCCTCTTCTCGCCCTTCGGCGCCACGCTGCGTTTCAAGCAAGTCTACGGGCTGTCGACCGGTGCGTTGATCGACGAGTGGGCCAGGGAGCTCGCGGCGACGCTGGTGGTTCGCACCCGGCCTGCCGAAGAACGTTCACTGCTCGCCGATGTGGGTCAGCTCGCGCGGCTCGCGTCACACCCTGCCAGTGGCACGCTGGCCATCGTCTCTTCAGGCAACGAGCAGGTGCCGATGCTGCGAATCCTCGAGCGCGACGGAACGGTCCGCGTTGAGCGGCGGCTGGCGAAGCTGGGCACCGATCGAGACTACGTCTTCGTGGGGCCGGGCAGCATGAGCGGGCTTTCCTTCACCGCGGATGGGAAGTTTCTCTTTCTGCTCAACGACGACCTGATCGATCGAGGTGATACGCGCGCGCAGATCTGGAAGGTCGATGCGCAGACCGGCGAGGTGCTCAAGGTGTACCAAGACGTGGGGCGCGGCATGGGCGGCGCGGTCTCGGCGGATGGTCTGACCTTCACCTTCGTCGATTTCCCCGCGGGCAAGTCACGCATCATCGAGCGCGAGCTCGAGGCCGGGCTCGATCGGGTGGTGGCCGAGTTCCCCCTGGGCGTCTCGGTCTCAGCGCCGCAGTGGAACGCAGCCCACACGCAGCTGGTGTACTCGCGGTTCGATTCGAACGGGTGGAACCTGGTGCTGCTGCGTGAAGACGGTACCAGCCGCGACCTGACCACCGACGGCGCGTTCAACTACGCCGCGAAGTGGAGCGGAGACACCCACCTCATCTTTGCGCGCACCGCAGGCAAATACCTGCAGGCACACCGGATGGAGCTGGCGAGCAGCGTCATCGAGCGGCTCACCGACACGCCGTATGGCCTGCTCGATCCCGCCCCGGTGGGGAGTGAAGTCGCAGCCGTGGTGCGCGATGGAGTTCACTGGTCGATCGACACGATGCCGGGCGCCGCGAAGGAGACCTTCACGCTCGAGCCAGTCGCCATTCCCGAGAAGCACGAGCCGGTTCCGCTCGAGGTGACCTTCGACGAGAAGTACTCCTCGCTCGATCACCTGTTCGTGCCGCAGCTGCGGGTGCCCAGTGGAACCTTCGGCTTCGGACCGAATGCCAGCGATGGTTCGCCGACCTTCAACGGCTCGGTCGCGTTGTCGTTGATGGGTCGCGATCGGCTCGGCAAACACACCTGGGCGATCAACGGCTACCTCGGCCTTCCGGCGCTCGAGAACCAGGTGCAGCTCGGCTACCGCAACCTGACCCTCGCGCCGTGGTCGTTGATCGCCAGCGCCGAACGCACGGCCTACGCGACCGAGGCGTATTGGACGGGCGGTCTTTACGCGTCGCGCACGGTGTTCACGGTGCCCCTCTTCTTCGGAGTGCAGACCGAGGTGTGGCAGCCCTTCGGCCAAGCGGCCGAGAAGTTCATCGGGCCCACCTTCGCGATCTCGTACGCCGCGGGGGACAGCACGGCGTACGCCGGGGCCCAGCGCACCTTCAGCTTTTCACTCGGCGTCTCGGCCTACCCGCGGTTCCTCGCCAGCGAGCGCGACATGCTCGACCTGCGCAGCTCGGTGGGGTTGTCATTGCCGCTGCCCTTCTCGAAGCGGCATTCGTTCTCGGTCTCGGCGACGGGCCGTGCGCTGCCCGGTGCTCCGTCAGGCGCGTTGCGAGTGGGCGGCACGTCTTCCCTGACCACCTTGTACTCACAGGGAAGCAGCGACCCGTTTCCCGCGGGGCCCGGGGTGTACCTGCCGGGAACTCTGGTCGAAGGCGTGCGCGGCTTCGACGACTTCGCTCTACGCGCCCAGTACCTCGCGCTCTTCAATGGGCGGTACCGGTACAGCTTCATCATCGATCGGGGCTTCGCGTCGTTGCTCTACATCTTCCCGTCGATCTTCTTTCGGCAGGTCGACGTGGAAGCCTTTGGGGCAGCGGCCATCACCGAGTCGCAAGTGGCGCGCAGTGCGGGGGCGGCGATCTCTTTCCGCACGTCGATCGGCGGCTTCATTCCGGTCTCGCTGACGTACCAATTCGCCTGGCGTTTCGACTTCGGGCTGCCACCGCTCCATGTGGTCGGTGTGTCCTTCGACTGAGGGCGGGCAGGCTGGTAGGGTCTGGCCCATGCGTCGCACGATCAACGGCCTGTTCCTCGCGCTGAGCCTCTCGTTGGGAGCCTCGGCTTTTGCGGCCAACGAGCGCCGTCACAAGCCCTCGGAGTACCAGGAGATCACCGACGAAGATCGCACCGCGGCCCGAGACAAGGCGCGCTCGCGGGTGAGCAGTTGGCGAGAGACCGAGCTGCCCCCGGAGTACGAGTTTCCGTGGATGCAGATCGGCTTCGTCGCGCTGGCTTTCGTGGTGGCCACCCCGTTCGCGATCGGCGCGTACAACCGTCACGCCGCTGAAGTCAGAGCGATCGCCGAAGCGAGCAACACCAGCCCCCGCAAACGCTCCAAGCCCGCGCCGGTCGAGGAATAGCCCGAACGAGGTCCCCTCTCCCCGGGTGTCCCTACCGAAAACCCCGAACGCGACATGACGATCAGCCAAGGCGGGCGTTCATGTGTGAATCCTCGCCGCGCCCCACGGCGACGTAAAATCGATCGCGTGGAGAGGCCGTCAGCTCAGACTTCGGGCGAGAGTTCGAAAGGCAGGGGGATGCGCTCGCCTTTGAGGGCTGTCCCTACCGCAAATTCTCTGGCTGCTGTCTCAGAGTGGACGACCTTCACGCGGTGCCCAGCAACGCAGAGAGCGCCATCTGCTCGCCACTCTCGACGAAGCGCTCCCGCTTCTGGGTGATCAGCTTCCCGTGGAATGCCCGATCAGCTTGCCGTGGAATCGGTGATCGCGATCGTGTGGAACACGCGCGACTGCGAATCAAGCCTGCGGCTCAGGTCGCACCGCCTGACTTTCGGCTCAGCTGGCGATCGCAGTGCTGGAGCCAAGCAGATCAGCAATACGAGGCGCGAAGGACGCTCAGTGTGCCGCGCCAGGGTCGACCGAGACTTTCCACTCATCAGTCTGTTTGGCTCGTTCCGCACGGTGACCCAGCGGAAGGTTGGCGGTGATCGATCTGCGCCTCGTTCGTCGGGGGCGTGATGCCGCTCTGCGACTTGGCCGAATCGACCAACTCCTCGCCTGAAAGATCGCTTCGGAGCGAGCCCTCGTTCTGCGCCCTGTTCGCAGCCTTCATCTCGCTCACCTGCCTCGGGGTTGGCTTCGTGCTGTTGAAGACATTTTTCGGATCGGCAACGCCGCCGTAGTCCGCAGGCCCCTTCCAAGGGGACTTCACCAACGCCGGGGCAAGGGCGCGTGCTGTTTCTGCTTTCCCCTCGAAAAACTGCCCGCGTGTGCAGTGCCTGAAAATTTCCCGATGGGGCCCACTGCACTTTTCGGCTCGGGCTCGCACGCGTGACGTCGAGCGCGCGCAGCTCGGTGTGCTTCGTGGAGAGTTGGTGGTCGGCCGCGTTGACCGCAGTGGCGATCAGCATCAGGCCGAGTGTGAGAGCGCGCTTCACGTGAATTCTCCGTGCCGCATACTCCGCGGATGTCTTCGCTGCTCGCGCGCCTCAGTTCGTTCCTGGCCAGTGCACGAAGCTCGCTGCGGAGTCGTCAGGAGCTCGTGCTGGAGAATCGCGCTCTCCGCCAGCAACTCGCCGTCCTGCGGAGGGAGACGCCCCGTCCGGCGGTGCGCACCGTCGACAGGCTCTTCTGGGTGATGCTCTCCCGCGTCTGGCGACAGTGGAAGGAG
>JAYVFP010000342.1:0-64577 GCA_043773025.1 Archangium sp. | reverse complement strand
CTGCTCGCAGCGCTCAACTTCTACCTCGATCCCACCCACCTGCGGCCCGTCGACGGGCGGCTGCTGGAGTTCATCGCCGCAGAGCACGGGTTTTCGGTGTTGTTGTGTCAGGGCGTCGAGCCGTTGGCGCCCCTCCAGAAGGTGCCCCCGGACGCGGCGCACGCGGCCGTCTACAACGGGAACATCGACCGTTTGAACCAGCTGCTGCTCGACGGTCAGGATCTCGTGTTCGTCGCTCGGCGAGGCTAGCCGCACCCGTTTGACCCCATGACGAGCGGATGTTACCTCCCGCGCGTATGACCCCGATTGAACGGCCGGACGTGCAGGGCTTGATGCGCGAGATCGAAGCGGCTTCCAAGCTGATCGAAGCGGCCCCTGTGATCGCGCGCCGTGCCCGCAGCCGCCGCCCCGTCTTCGTTCCCCCCAACCCCGCCATCGAAGAGAACTGGGACGTGTGGCTTCCGCCCCAGGTGACCACCCACCGCAAGCTCGGTGCACCCGTGGTGTGGCTCAAGCGCGCCTCGTTGCTGCTGCTGCGGCTCCACGATCGGGAGATCCTCAAACGCCAGCGTGACTTCAATCGCCAGGTGAAAGATGAACTGACTGCGCTCAAGCGGGCCGTCGCTGAGCTCTCAGCGGAGATCCAGTCGCGCCCATGAAGATTCTCATCGTCTCCTCAGCACCGACCGCACATTGCGGCATCGCCCGTTACGCCGTTCAGCAGGCCACCGTGATGCGCCAGGAGGGGCACACGGTCGATTGGGCCTCGTGCGACGGCGGCACGGAAGGCGTGAAGCACCCGCTCAAGCTCCACGACTGGACTGACTTCGCGAAGTTGCCGGTGATCGCCCGCGGCTACGACCGGGTGATCATGCACTACCAGCACGATCTCTATTTCCGCGGGCTCGACCCGGCCGACATCAGCTACAAAAACCTGATTCTCGCTGGGTTGTTCTCGTTGCACCCCAACGTCGAGGTGGTGGCGCACGAGCTGCTCTACAAGCTGCTCTCGCCCAAAGAAATGCCCCGGCGGATCTGGTCGACCGAGCGGCTCAAGTGGTCGATGGCGAAGAAGCTGGTGCTCCACACCGATCGCGAGCGCGTGCGCCTGCTCGAGCAGATGCCGACGCTGGCACCGCGAATCGAGCTCAAGGAACACCACTCCGAGATGGTGAAGTTCCGCGACATCTCGCAGGAGATCGCGCGCGAAGAGCTCGGCGTGCCCGCCCGGGGCAAGGTGTTCCTCTGCATCGGCTTCATTCAGGAGTCGAAGGGCTTCGATCGCGCCATCCGTGCGTTCTCCCGCATCGCCGCGCCCGACGCCCGCTTGTACGTGGTGGGCTCGATTCGAGTGGAAGAGCCGCAGCACCGCCGCCACCTCGAGATGATGAAGCAGCTCGCTTCGCTCGACCCGCGCATCAAGGTCATCGAACGTTTCGTCGACGACGCGTTGTTCGACACGTGGATCTCGGCCAGCGACGTGGTGGTGCTCCCCTACCGGCACATCTGGTCCAGCTCCGTCGCCGCGCGCGCGCGGTTGTTCGAGAAGCGGCTGCTGGTGAGCAACGTGGGCGGCCTCAAGGAGCAGCTGGCCCCCGGCGACTTCGCCTTCGAGACCGAAATCGAGCTCACCCAGGCGCTGTCGGCGCTCTCGGGCGGGCCCAAGGCGTCTCTGGTGCGCAAACACCGCAGCGGCGAGGGCCTGCGGTTGGCGTTCGTGCTGCCCTGGTACGGCTCCGACATCCCCGGCGGGGCAGAGTCACAAGCACGCCGCACGGCCATCAAGCTGGCCTCCACCGGAGCGAAGGTCGAAGTGTTGACCTCGACCGTGCAGGACTACTTCCACGACTGGTCGGTCAACGCGCGCAAAGCGGGCGTCGAGTTGGTGGATGGTTTGCCGGTGCGGCGTTTTCCCGTCGCGCAGCGCAACGCAGCGGCTTTCGCGGCGGTCAATGCCAAGGTCACGGCCAAGCAGCCCATCGACGCGAACGAACTGCGCATCTTTCAAGATGAGATGATCAAGTGCCCGCAGCTGATCGAATACATCAGCACGCACCGCAAGGATTACGACTTCTTCATCTTCACCCCGTACATGTTTGCCACCAGCGCCAAGGGTGCGGCGGCGTGCCCGGGCCAGGCCATTCACATTCCCTGTATCCACGACGAGGGGTACCTCGAGCTCGATTGGTACAAAGAGACCATGCGTTCGGCCGCGGGCATCTTCTTCAACGCGCCGCCCGAGAGAGACCTCGCGGTCTCGCACTTCGGTCTTCGCGCAGATCGCTACATTCTGGCGGGCATGGGCCTCGAGACCGATTGGTTCGGCGACGGCGAGAGCTTCAAGTTCGATCAGGGCTTGGGCGACTACCTGACCTTCGTGGGCCGCAAGGAAGACACCAAGAACTTCCCCATGCTGCTGCAGTACTTCCGCCGCTACCGCGACGAGCGGGCACCTGATCTCTCGTTGCTCATCTTCGGGCCGGGCAGCCTGCAAGCCGACCCCGCCGATGGCCGCAGCGTGATCGACTTCGGCTTTGCGCCCGAAGGCCTCAAACGCGACGCGCTGGCCGGCGCCCTGGCGCTGTGCCAGCCCAGCGTGCTCGAGAGCTTCTCGCTCACGGTGATGGAGTCGTGGCTGGCCGAGCGGCCGGTGCTGGTCCACACGGACGGCGCGGTGACCCGCAATCACTGCGAACGAAGCGGTGGTGGGCTCTGGTTCAAGACGTATTTCGAGTTCGCTGCCTGCGTCGATCGCCTGCGGGCCGACAAGGTGCTGGCGGCCAAGATGGGGCGCGCGGGGCGCGACTTCGTCAACGAGAACTACTCGTGGCCGGTGGTGCTCGACAAATACCTCGAAGGGTTCGAGCGATGGAAAGCGCCGGCCGTCGTGCGAGCCGCGTCATGAGGCCGCCGCCCCAGGGCTCGTGTGACGCACCGCTGATACTCCCGCTGGTGCTCGATGGCGGAGCGACCGGCGCGGGCGATACCCGCGAAGGGGCTTCACCGGACTGACCAGCCCATGCGGGGGCGGGCCGTATTCTGGCGTATTCGTTCAACCTCGGCGCGCCCCGTCGCCTGGTGACCCACGCCTCGACCACCAGCAGCACCTTCGCCCCGGCGATCGCGCTTTGAGGGAGCGATTGCGTGGGTGGCAGCGGTCTGTGCTCGGCGGCGAACATGGTGGGCGGCAGCGTAGACCTCGATGCAGGACCTCGGGGCCGTTCGAGGTCGCCCGCGAGCGCTGACTGGTCGGTGCTTGCAGTGCCAGAACGCTGTTGCTACCCACCGCGCGGATGTCGTCCCCCCGGAAGAAGGCTCGTCTCAGCCGTCGCGCACGCAGCCACCTCCAGCTGGCGTTCGTGGCGGCGGTCTTCGTGCTCAGCGTGATGCCTTTCGCGCTGACCTTCGTGCAGGGGCTGACAGAAGAGACCCGGGCTGAAAGAGCGCTGCGCCTCAAAGAGTTGCCGTGGGTCGCGGCTGGTATGAAGTGGTACGCCGCGAAGATCGAGCCCGTTCAAGAACTGCGCCCGCTTCTCCCCTTTCCTGCTGCATGGGAAGGCCGCTGGCTCGACGTCGACAAAAACTACGCGCGCTTCGAGAAGTGGTTCGGCGATCGGGTCGCGCTGCGCGACCTGATGATCCGCAGCAAGAACGAGCTCGACTATCGCCTCTTTCGTTCGTCGACCCGGGTGTACTTCGGCGCCGACGGAGAAGTGTACGGACGCAACCTCATCGACAACGAGCTGACCGCGACCCAGAGCATTCTCGACACCCCCGCCAAGGTCGACGCCATTCATCGGGGGCTGGTGCGCTACGTCGCGCAGCTCGAGGCGCAGGGCGTGACGCCCATCATCATTGCGCCCGTGCAGAAGGAATACCTGCTGCCGGGCCGCTTGCCCTTCTTCGCACCGCATCTGCCCACGCCCTCGAACTTCATGGCGCTGTACGGCCGCATGAAGAGCGACCCGGCGCTGCACTTCGTCGACAGCCTGGGAATTCTCGAGGCGCACCGCGGCCAGTTTCCCCTTTATTATCGGCAGGATTTTCACTGGACGGATCTGTCGGCCCTCGCCGTGGCCCGCGAGACGACCGAGCTCATCGCGAAGCTGGAAGGCGCTGCTCTGCGTTGGGATCACCGCATCGCGTTCGAAGACAAACCCTTCGTCGGTTCTGACGCGCGCTTCGCGGCCCGGCTCGACGCCCAGGCCGCCGTGCTCGAGCCCGAGCTCACCCGCACCTGGACTGACCGGCACGTGCGGAGCGGGGCTCAACCGGGCTTCGAGTTCGAGACGGGCACGCTGGATGATTCGACCCTGCTGCCGCCCACCTGCATGTACGGCAACAGCTTCAGCGACGGCCTTCTCGTCGCCGGCATGCCGGAATACTTCCAGAAGTTCACGAAGCTCGAACGCGGGCTCCCGCTGGCGGAAGTGCCTGCGCTGATCAAGGGCCGCTGCAAATACCTGATCGTCCTGGTGCTCGACATTCAGCCCGGCCATTGGTTGGCCTTCAGTCAATAGCGAGCAAACCAGCCAATGGTCTTTTCGTCGCCCGTCTTTCTATTCGTCTTCTTTCCGCTCTTTTTCGGGGCGTACTTCGCAATGCCCCGCGCGCTGCGAAACAGCTTCGTCCTCGTCGCGAGCGTCGGCTTCTACGTGCTCGGAGCAGGCGCGCTCACGCTCGTCGGCGTGTTGCTGCTGATCGTCAATTGGCTGCTGGGCGGTCTGCTCGGCCACCTGAAGCAGCGGAGAACACCCGCCTTGATCGGGGCGATCGCGATCAACCTGACGCCGCTGATCTTCTTCAAGTACCTCGTGTTCTTCACCCACGTTCTGAACGACCTCACGGGCGTGCAGCTCTCGGCCCACGTCGAGAAGTGGGGCCTCGCGCTGCCGTTGGGAATTTCGTTCTACACCTTCCACTTCATCTCCTACCTGCTCGACGTTCACGCGGGCCGCATTCGCCCCGAGAGCAGCCTGCAGAAGTTCGCCATCTACGTCTTCCTTTTCCCTCACCTGATCGCCGGCCCGGTGGTGCGGTTCGCCGAGGTGAAGGCGCAGCTCGACCTGGCGCGCCGCAAGGTGGTGAAGAGCGACGTGTTCTGGGGCATGGCGATTTTCATCATCGGGCTGGGCAAGAAGATCCTGATCGCCGATCCCCTCGGCGCGGTGGTCGACGCGGTGCACCGGCCTGACGCGGCGCTCACCACGTACGCGGCCTGGCTGAGCGCCTTTTGCTACGCGTTTCAGATCTACTTCGACTTCTCGGGTTACACCGACATGGCGATCGGCATGGCCCGAATGATGGGCTTCCGCTTTCCCCGCAACTTCAACCGGCCATACGCGGCGACCAGCATCACCGAGTTCTGGCAGCGCTGGCACATGACGCTGTCTCGTTGGTTTCGCGACTACGTCTACATTCCACTGGGCGGCAATCGCGTCGCGTCGTGGAAGATCCACCGAAACCTCTTCGTGGTCTTCTTCCTCTGCGCGCTGTGGCACGGCGCCGCGTACACCTTCGTGGTCTGGGGGCTGGGTCACGGCCTGTTGCTCTCGCTGGAGCGCAGCGGCGTGCTCAAGCTCGACAGGTGGCGGCTGGGCAGCGTGCCGGTCTTCTTCCTCGCCACCCTGTTGTGGATTCCGTTTCGCGCGGTCGACCTGCCCCAGACGGGCAGGTTCCTTCGGGTGATGCTCGACCCCCGCTCCGTGTTCTGGGTCGACGCCAATCGCGGCTTGGCCGATCTCAAGGTGATCTTCCTGCTCGTCGTCGCCGCCGCCATCTGCCTCGGAGGCGACAAGGCGTTCTACAAGTTGCGCAACCTCACCTTCCGCCACCCGCTGGTGGTGGGCGCCTACTGCGTTGCGCTGTATCTGCTCTCGTGCATCTCGGTGGTCGAGCGGGGCTTCAACCCGTTCATCTACTTTCAGTTCTGATCGCCGCTTCGCAGCGCGGCGCCGATGATGCAGAGTGCGCCCACCGAGGGCGGGCCCGGCCGGACCGGCTCTCGAAAAGGCGAGTCTGGGCGTGCGACGTCATCAGTTGGTTGCGGTTGGTCTGTGCCTGGCCGTGCTCTTCAGCTGCCTCCCGCGGCCCGGCCCCGACGGAGGCATCGCCCCAAACGACGCTGGAGGGCTCGCGGGCGGCTCGTGCGAGTTGGCAGAGCTTCTCGAGCCGCCTGCGGACGGCGGCCGCCTCGAGGTGAATGGGTCGACGCTCGGCTTTCCAGACCCCCGAGCGTGCTGCTTTGGGGTGAGCTGTTCGGCGTCTCTCCGGCCGACGCCCGACCACGCCTACACAATCACCCTCACCCGGCCTCAGTCCTTTCATGCGCGGGTGACCGCCAGCTTCAACCTGCACTTCGGCTCGGGCTGCTCGCCTTCATTCCCCAACATCCACACCAGTGGCTGCCAGCCGGGCGCCTATGGCGAAGGACCGAGCATCTTCAGGGCCGCAGGTCGGATCGACCTGCTGGAGCTCCCTGCCGGCAGCTACTTTCTCTGGGTCGAGACGATGAATGCGCTTGGCCCCACCGACTACGAGCTCTCGGTCTGGGTCGAGAATCCCCCTGCGGGCCGGTCGTGCGAGGCGCCCCTCGAAGTCAGCCTCGACGGCGGCCGGGCCTCTCTCGATGTGAACATGGATTCGTTCGTCGCTTTCCGGCCCGTCAACGTGCTGGCGCTCGAAGGCGGCAGGCCAGAGATCTCATCGGTGTGTCTGGCGACCGAGGTCGACCGGGCCCCATCGACTCTCGAATACACGATCACCGGGCCCTCCGAAGTTTGCACCCGCTCCTGCCGCGACTTCCGCCCCACTCCGGCGATCTTCCAGGCCGAGGCAGCGATCGGCCGCTCGACGTTCGAAGTGGGCTCAGAGGAGTTCGTTCCGGCTCACTTCGAAGTTCGCAGCATCTTCATGCCGCCCACGCCCGGCTCGTGTGAAGCGCCTCTTCCCCTGGCCTTCGTCGAGGACGGAGGCGTCGAGCGGGCCAGCGTGCTGGGCGACACCCGGCAGGGAGACATGGGCGTCGTGGCGTCATGCGCGGCCGGTCACTACCTGACCTACGGCTTCACCCTGTCGCAGCCGCGCACGCTCGTCGCACGGGTCGAGGCGGGCGCGGGTGGCACCGACTACGCCCCTGCACTGGCGCTTCGAGGAAGCGCGTGTACCGACCCGAACGGTCCGTGCATGGTGGGCGCCGCGGGCGGCAACGCAGAGCTCGATGGCGGTCGGCTCCCTGCGGGGAACTACTTCCTTTGGGTGGGCGGTGGTTCGGGCTTCGTCACCGACGACGCAGGCACGACCTTTCGCACGACCTCGGGGCCCTTCAGTCTCGGCGTCTCGCTCTTTCCATGATCTGGTAGGGAGATCCCCGAAATGGAAACGATCAGCAGCCTCGCCCAGATCGACGCCAAGCTTCGCAAGGTCAACGAAGCCGCGGCGCAATCTGATGCAGCCGTGCGCGGGGTGTTCAACGGTTTCCAGATGGACTTCGACGAGTTCTACAAGGAGCTCCCGAAAGACCCGTTCAGCCCCGAGTACTTCGCCTTCCAGATGCAGATGTACGACACCCTGGCGGGCAAGAAATACAAGGTGAGCAACGAGGTGAGCGTTCTCGACGTCACCTCGTCGATCACCTGCCCGTTCCCCTACAACTCGCGCAACCACGACACCGCGGGCATGCACCTCTCGTCACTGGGGTTCGTAATCGGGCACATGAAGCTCGCCCCGGGCTCGAAGATCATCGAGTTCGGCGCGGGCTGGGGCAACACCACGCTCGCCCTGGCGCTGCTGGGTCACCAAGTGACCGTCGTCGAAATCGAGCCCCGCTTCTGCGAGCTGATTCGGCAGCGGGCCAAGCTCAACAACGTCTCGATCAACGTCATCAACGGCGACTTTCTTTCGTGCGAGTCGATGACCGAGCAGTTCGACGCCGCGCTCTTCTACGAGTGTTTTCACCATTGCTCGGATCACATGCGCCTGCTGCGCGGGTTGCAGAAGGTCGTGAAGCCCACAGGTCAGCTTTTTCTGGGTGCCGAACCGATCACCACCGACTTCCCCGTTCCGTGGGGCCTGCGACTCGACGGTGAGTCGTTGTGGGCCATTCGCCAGAACGGCTGGATGGAGTTGGGTTTTCGTGAGGACTACTTCAAGGAAGCACTGCGCCGGACGGGGTGGTCAGGGTCGTCGCAACGATCACTCGACTGCGGCTTCTCGAACCTGTGGACCATCAAACGCACGGTCACCGAGCCAGTTCACATCGCCGCGAGTGACCCCACGGTTCAGAGCCCGCTGGGCAAGCAGAATGGCCGCGTGGTCATCGGCAGCGCAGCCAACGGCTACGTGCTGTGGGGCCCCTACCTGGAGCTCTCGGCGGGCACCTGGGAAGCCCACGTCCATCTGGCGGCCGGCAGCCTTCGCAAGGGTCTCATTCAGGGTGACGTCTCGACCGATCTCGGCACCCGGATCGTGGCGCACCGGGAACTGAATTTGAACGGCGCCACTGGCGATGTGTTGACGATTCCCTTTTCGTTGAAGGAAGCGAGCTCGAACGTCGAAGTGCGCGTCTGCCTGAAGACTCCGGCCGAGCTCGACATCGAGGCGGTCTCCTTCGTGCCGCGGCAACTCGCGCCCAACACCGCGCCCTGGGAAGCGCCCGTGTCCTCTACTGCTTCGCGTTCCTGGCGGAGCCTCACCAAGCGGGCGCTGCTCAAGGTGATCAGCCTCGTGGACCGTTCGTCTTGACCACCACCCGCCCCCGACCCGAAGCCATGCTCAAAACCGTCATCCTCTCGATCTTCACCACCTTTCTAACCACGTCGGGCCAGGTGTTGTGGAAGCTGGGCTTCAGCAAGATCGGCGGCTTCTACGTCGCCGAGCAGACGCCGTTCGGCAACGTGCTGCGAATCCTCTCGAACCCCTTCATCCTCGCGGGGTTCGCGGTCTACATCCTCGCGACGGCCTTCTTCATGTTCCTGGTGTCGAAGTACGACATCAGCTTGATCATTCCGGTGAGCAGTGTGTCGTTCGTGTTCTCACTGGCCGCTGGCTTCTTCATCTTCAACGAGTCGATCTCACCCACGCGGGTGATCGGCGTCTTCATCATCATCTTCGGCATCTTGATGGTGCTGCGTAGGTGAACCAGGGAGTTTCTCCATGTATGTGATCACAGGCGCCTCTCGAGGCATCGGCAAGTTTCTCTTCGACAGGCTCGCAGGAGAAGGCGAACAGGTCGTCGGCACCTACCACCGCACGGCACCGGCAGACCTCGCGAACGGCCGGCTCTTTCAGGTCGACGTGTCTGACTTCAGCCAGGTGAAGAGCTGGATTGACGGTCTCAAGGATCAGCTCAAGCGCATCGTGCTGATCAACTGCGCGGGCACCAACTACAACGCCTTCGGCCACAAGTCCGACATGGAAAAGTGGGCCGAGGTCATCCAGGTCAACCTCATCGGCAGCTTCCACGTGATGGGCGCGCTGCTCCCCTTGATGCGCGACGAGAACTGGGGGCGGATCATCAACATGTCGTCGGTCGTGGCGCAAACGCCGGTGCCCGGCACCAGCGCCTACGCCGCCTCGAAAGCCGGCCTGTGGGGCGCCACGCGCGCGTTGGCCGCTGAGAACGCCAAGAAGGGCATCACGGTCAACAACCTGAACCTCGGCTACTTCAACATCGGCATGATCACCGAGGTGCCGGCCGAATTTCAGCCCGTGGTGAAGGCGAAGATTCCCACCGGGCAGTTCGGTGATCCCGAGAACATCTACCGCACGGTGAAGTTCGTGGTCTCCAATGACTACCTGAACGGCACCAGCATCGACGTCAGCGCGGGCATGGTCTAGGCGCGACCGATGCAACCGGAGCTTCGTTTCAAGCGGTTCGACGCCTCCACCGAGTTGGCTGCGCAGCGCGCCCTCTTTCTCGACTGCTTCCCCGAGAACCTCGGGCAGCCGGCCGCGCGCGAACAACACTACACGTGGAAGTTTCAGAGCTTCCCCGCGCAGCCGCCCTCCTACGAATACGAGGGCCGTCTGGCCGACGATCTGATCGGCTACTACGCCGCCATTCCATACCCATACAAAATCGGTGACCGTGACGCGGTGGCCGGCATGGTGTGCGACGTGATGACCGGCAGCAAGGCGCGCGGCAAAGGCGTGTTCACCAAGCTGGGCGCGTACTCCGTCGGGCAGATGCAAACCGCCGGGCTCGACTTCACCACCGGCTACCCCATTCGCCCCGAGGTGCTGCCTGGGCATCTGAAGGTCGGCTGGAAGGTCGTGCAGAAGATGCCGATCTTCATCAAGGTGGTGCGCACTCGCGGCCTGCTCCAGCTCGCCAGGCTCGGTTTCTTGAGCCCGCTGGGTGATCTGGCGGCGAGGGGTCTCAACCGTCTTCCCAACCTCATTCCCTCGCCGCGGCGCTACGCCGTGCAGTCGATGAGCGTTCAGCAGTTCCTCGCTGATGACGCCTACCCGTCGTTTCTCGACGCGTGGGTGAAGACGGTGCCCAACGCGTTGGTGAAGAGCAGAGAGTTTCTGCGGTGGCGGCTGGGGGCGCCCGAGACGGAGTACCGGATCTTCGTCGCGAAAGATGAAGCAGGGGCGATGGTGGCGGTGTCCGTGGCGAGAAACACCGTGCTGCGGCAGATCCCCACCCTGGCGCTGCTCGACCTGATGATCTTGCCGGGCCACGAGGGCTCTTTCCCTCTGGTGGATCGGGAGTTGTCCCAACACGCTGTGAAGTCAGGCGCGGAGCTGATCGCCAGCATGATTCACCCCAACTGGGCACGAAGGTACGGGCTGTTGTTCAGAGGCTATCTGCCCTCGCCTTTCGTGTTTTCTCTGATCGTCAGGAAGCTCAACGAAGCGTTGCCCGACGAGGTGCTCTATGAGCCCCGCCGCTGGCACACCATGTGGATCGACTCAGATGATCTCTGAGTGGCTCGCACCCACGGCGGCCGGCGCCTCGGCCGCATTCGTGCTGGCCCACCCGGACGACGAGTACTTCTGCCTGCCGCTGATCGCCGCCGAGGTCGCGGGTGGCCGCGCCGTCTCCATCGCGTATCTGACCGACGGCGGCCCTGACGCCACCATCCGGGAGCAGGAGAGCCTGCGCGTGCTGGCCGGCGCCGGAGTCGAGCCCGGCCGCGTCACGTTCGCCGGCCGGGAGCACGGATGGCGTGATGGGGCGCTCCATCTCCAGATCAGCCCCGCACGCGATTGGCTCGCCACCTGGCTGGCGTCGTCCGCCGGCTGCGCGCGCATCTACGTGACGGCCTACGAAGGTGGTCATCACGATCACGACTGCTGCTTCGGAGCGCTGGCAAGCCTCCAGCGAGACGACCGCACGGGTGGCGCGCGGTGCCTGCAGTTCCCGCTCTACACAGGGCGAGCGCTGCCGGGCGCGTTGTTCAAGTGCATGAGCGCGATCCCCGAGAATGGCGCCCACTCGTCGTTGCGCTTCTCGACCCGCGCCGCAGCGCATTACTGGCGCATGGCCGCCGCCTACCCGTCGCAGTGGAAGTCGTTCATCGCCCTGGGCCCCGCATCGATGCCGGCGTACCTGGGCCGGCGCTCGATCGAAGTGCAGGCGGTGAATGCAGCGCGCATTCAGGCCGCTCCCCACGCGGGACTGCCCTACTTCGAGCGGCGCTTTCGCGTGCCGGGTCAGACCGTGCTCGAGGCGCTGCGCCGGCTCTAGGAAGGGTCGACGCGATCAGCGGCCCGGAGCTCTTCGATCACCTCTGGCGAGCGGGTCTTCTGCAGCGCAATGCGTTCGGGGTGCAGCAAAGGGTGCAGTGCGCGCCTCGGCACGCTCGCCACGTCGAAGCTCAGAAACGCGAGCAGGAATTGCAGGCCGCTGACCAGGGCGACCGTAGCGATCATGATGGTACCGACGGGCGTCGCCACGCTGGCTTGCGCCGAAGCCGACCAATGATACCCGCCGAAGACGGCACCGAACGTGAGCAGCACCAGCGCGGCGACCAACTCGAGTGAAGCCGCCGACAGGTTGCGCAGGAAGTAATTGTAAACGAGCCGCTTCAGATAATTCCGGGCGTGTTTGAAGGCGAACTCTCCCAGAATGCGCGAGATCTTCAGCCCGCTCACTTCATCGCCGTAGCGGGCGTCCATCGGGATGTCCACCACCATGGCCCGCACCGTGTTGAGGCGGAACAACATGTCGGTCTCGAAAAAGTAGCGACGGCTCACCTTGTCGAGCGGGAGCAAGCGCACCACGTCGGCGTCGATGGCGGTGTAGCCGTTGGTGGGATCGAACAAATCCCAATAGCCCGTCGAGAACTTCGCCATGAACGACAGCGCCGCGTTGCCGAAGATGCGCAGCGGTGGCATCGAGCTGATGTTGCGCAAGTCGTAGAAGCGGTTGCCCTTGGTGTAGTCGGCCTCGCCGCGAAGAATCGGAGCCACGAAGCGCCCCAGCAGGTTGGGATCCATCTGGCCATCGCCGTCGATCTTGACGATCACCCGGGCACCATCGGCCACGGCTTGGCGGTAACCGGTCATCACGGCGCCGCCCACGCCCTGGTTCTGCGTGTGGCGCAAGACGCGCACCCGCGGGTCATTCACCTCGCGTTGAATGAACCCACCGCTGTCGTCGGGGCAGAGATCGTCGACACAATAGATCGCGTCGACCTCGGGGCCGATGGCGCGAATGACCTCGGTGATGTGCGCCTTGACGCGATGGCAGGGGATCACCACCGCGATGCCGAGGGTCCAGCTGAAGGGAGCGTCGGAAGTCATTTCATCACCTGCTGATGGCGCAGATTCTGACGAGCGGTGGTGCGGTCGTGCATCGCCATGTCTCGGGGATCACGTACGTATCCGAGAGCGCGACGACGTGGGTGGCATCGGGGTGTTTGGCTGCGAGGGACTCGACGATGCTCCCTGCAGGCAGCTCTTCGACGTGGGGCGCGCTGGTGAGGCCGAAGAGGAACTTGCTCACGACGTCGCGGTTTTCTCCGACCACGATCGCCCCGGCCATTTGCGCGCGGCCGAGGTGGTCTTCCACCATCACCGCCTCGCGGCCCGTCACGAAGCGCCCACGGTACAAGCCCTTCTGCTTGCCGGTCACGTCGACGAGGCTCAGCACCGAGGCCAGACCCATGAGGCCGATGAGCCATGCCAGTCGCTCTGGCCGGAGCACGGCCACCACGCCGGCCAGCGCGAGGGCCACCAGCGCCGCGAAGAACACCGGCGTGGACAGGAAGACGAACCCCCACTCCGGACAGTCGCCGACGAGGGAGATGGGGAGCACGCCCGAGTAGCCGCGCCCGAAGACGCCCATCAGCACCGAGCCCATCACGACCAGCACCACCGCGACCACCTTGCCCCCGCGGGTCAGGTGCAGCTGGGGGAAGTGAAAGAGCACCAGCAGGGCCACGGGGTAGAGAAAGAAGTAGTACCTGCTGTGCAGTCGGCCCAGCTCGCCCGAGAGCGCCGTGAAGGCCACCGACATGCCCACGAACGCGAAGCTGGCGATGCAGAGGTACAGCGCCAACCAACGCAGCTCGGCAGACACCTCGAACGGGCTCGCGCACAGGCGCAACCGGGGCAGCAGCACTGCCACCACCACGAAGAGGGTCAGCCCGAACCAGAAGAGCAGGAACAAGGCGTGGCCGAAGCCGACCTCGGCGAGGATCTTCCCCACGTCGAGGGTGAGGGCGTTCACCAGCAACCCGTCGAGCATCTTGCCGTAGACGCCCAGACCCAGGGTCGAAGGCCCCGAGCTCGCGGGCATCGGGGCGATCCACTTGCCGGCGCCGATCGCCGCGATCACCCCGCCGAGAAAAAGCGAGAGGTGACGCACGCGGCCTGGCTGAAGCAGCAGGAAGGCGACGTTGGCAGCCACCAGCGCGAGGGCGTGCGGCTTGACGAAGTACATCATGCCGACCAGCACCCCCGCGGTGATCACCGGCGCATCGATCTTTCGCAGGGTGCCCACCATCAGGGCCCAGACGGCGCCGCAGAACAGGGCGAAGAACATCGACTCGGGCATGAAGTACTTCGTGTAGGCGCTCAGCGGCAACAGCGCGGCCGCGCCCAGAAACGCCAACGAGCGCACGTTCGACAAGCCCGACCGCGCGGCCACGCGAAACAGAATCAACAACCCGAGGGCCCAGAACAACACATTCAGCAGCTGTGCAAATGCGTAGTAATTGGCGCCAAAGTAAGAGCCGAGGCCATAGAGCGCGAGAAAGAGCCGGTTGGGAACCTGGGGTGCCAACTGGCGTTCGATGACCTCGGCCTGATCGATCAGCCGGTCGCCTGACACTTTATAGACATACTCGTCATGAAACACGACTGCGTTGTCGACGAAGATGTTCCGCGCGAACACGATGACCGACAGCACACCCATCAACACCACAGCCATCAGGTCGATGGAAATCGTGTCTGGATTGCGGAGCCGGGTGTCAGTCGCAGACGGACTGGCTGTCATCATGGTGTTCCTCACGCCCTTCGCCTGGCACTCAGCGCGCCAGGCCGTCCTTCTGAATGACCAGCCCGATCGAAGTGATCACATGCGACTGGTGATGCGCGAGCAGCGTCATGCCGTAGTGGTAGGGCGGCGTGTCGACGTGCAGGTCGGCCGGGGTCGTGCCTCGCTCGAAGTTGAGCACGATCAAGTGACCGGCCGCGGTGAGGCGCTCGGCGAGCGCCATGACGTCGTTTCGGCAATAGAAACTCAGACCGGGCGCGTCGTGGCCGACTGACTCTGAGGTGAGCGTGAACTCGGTGGTGTGCACCGCGATGCCACCTGGTCGCAGGCAGTGCATCGCCTCTTCGACGAAGCGCAGGCCGTGGGCGTGGCCGCCGATGTGCTCGAGCGAGCCGGTCGACCAGGTGAAGTCGAAGTCGCGCAGATCTTTGGGGATCGCGTTCATGTCGACTTCGCGAAACGAGACGGCGGCCTCGAAGCGCTCCCGGGGCACCAGCCCTTCGAAAAACAGGTCATCGACGGTGCGCGTCTCCCAGCCCAGCGACTTTGCCTCTGAGGGCACGTAGTCGGTCGCCACGATGGAGCAACCGCGCGCCGCCATGATCGAAGGGAGCAGCTCCTTGCCCGCGCCGAACGCGAGCCCACGCCGCCCCGCCTCGAACCCCATGTGGGTCTCGAGCGCGTTCAGGATGAAGCAGTACTCCCAGACCTTGCGGTCGAGCACCACGGAATGGCTGTAGTACGAGAGCCACTTCTTGAACTCCGGCTCATAGAACTGAGAGGCGGAGACCAGTTGGCTGTCGGGCGAGGCGAAACGCGGCTGCCCGGCGACGACGATCGGCCGGCCACGCTCACGCAGTAACGAACTGTTGCTCCTCATGTGCACCCCATCGCGGCCTTACGCAATTGCGACCACCCCATCAATTTATTCCGCTCGGGTGTGTGTCCCCAGGGGCGGTGGCACGCAAAACGATGGCTCAGCCGGTCATCCACCGCCTCACCGTGAGTGCAGCGCACCGGGTGTGGGGCGCTGCACTTCGATCGAGCGAAGAAGCAGCCGCGCGGTTCCATGCGCAAAAGCTCTGAACTCCACGCTGGGCACGGGCTCGTTCAAGTCGAACTCGAGGGTGACGTCGAGGTCGCCATTGGGGAAGGCGTCGGAAGCGAGCAGCTCCTTGCGGCCCAGCACACGGTTCGGCACCGCGGTGAACGCCCCTGCTTCGACCAGACCCAGCCGCTCTCCGCCCGGCGCGTCGAGCAGCCGCAGATGAAAGGTGATGCGGTGCTTTCCGGGCACCAACAACACGTACGGCCCGAAGGCCAGAAAGCCCTGCTCCCGCTCGCTCACCCTGCCCCCGCCAGACAGGCTCGCGGCCTTCAGTGTGGTGGGTAATCCACTGGCCTCCAGGGTCAACACTCCGGGCTCGAGGGTGGCGAAGATGAGCCACCAGGTGCGGTCGGCCACGCGCAGGGGCACGCGCCGCCACTCCGTGAGGGTGATGCCGATCTCCGCGAAGGACTTCTGCGCTCTGGGGAACCGTTCAGTGGTCTCGTCGAGGATGACCACCGGATCACCGCTTTCGAAGAAGACCTCGGAGGCGGGCCCGCGGCCCCTCAGCGCGCGTGCACCGCGCGGGTACTCCTCCCTCAACTCAGAAAAGAAGCCGAGATGTGCGGATGAGAGCGTCACGAAGAAGCGCGCGAGTGGGTGTTCGGCGTCGTACCAATAGACGGGTCGTCGCCCCCGCAGCTCGTCCTGGATGATCACGATCGCCTGCGCCACCGACTCTGACACCTGCACCTCGGTCGCATCACCCGAGCCGATGCGATTGATGGGGCCGCCCAGCACCAGGGCCACCCACAACGAAGGCACGAGCACCCACCGCTGGGCCCCGCCCACCGATCTCCAGGCGATCAGCCCCAGCAAAGAAAGGGTCGCGACGCCGAGCTGCAGGGCGAGCAGCGAAAACCGGCCCAACCACAAAGCGGGTTCCCTGAAAGGGAAGTAGCGGGCATCGAAGGCCGGAAGAATGAAGGAAAGTTCGAGGCGGTACGCAAGGCTCACGCCCACCACGAAGACCAGCGTCACCGCGATCATCGAGCGGGTGGTGAGCGCGACTTCGACACGTTCTCCCAGCAGCGCCGCGAGCGCCAGCAGCGCCGCCGGCAGGAAGTACGAGGCGAACCACGCGTACTGCAGCCAGTACCCGCTGGTGAAAAGGTCGAGCGCCAGCATCAACGCCATCAAGATGAGCAGGTTCAGCCAGGCGAAAGACTCGAAGCCCGTCAGCTCGACGCGGCGAATCTTCGCGGCCGCCCACTGCCACGCCGCCACCGCGGTGGCGAACGCGAGAATGACGAGCCAGTTCGCTTCACCCACCCACTGGTCGACCGCCCGATCCCACGCTGCGCTGGAGATGCTCAGCGCCGCGTCGATGATGGGCATGAAGTAGAAGAACCGGCCGTAGAGCAGCTCACACACAGCGCCCATGAGGATCACCGCGCCGACGCCGCCCACGGTGAGCTCGAGCCAAAGAAGCCAGCCCCGAGCCTGCTTCGTCGCTCTTTGCTGCCAGACGATGAGGCACAACGGAGTGACCAGCATCGGCAACGTCATCGGGTGCGTCGAGAGCATCGCCGCGAAGCAGCCACCCGCGAGGAGCGCACCGGCTCGCCGGCTCAGGTCAGAGCTGCCCGCCCGGTACCAACGGGCCACACCGGCGAGCGCGACCAAGAACCACGTGAGGATCGAGCCATCGATGTAGCCCCACCCGAGGCTGCGCAGCAGGTACATGCACGTGCCGAAGATCAGCACGCCGAACAGCCGCGTTCCCGGCCGAGCCACGCTGGTCAGAAAATCGAGCACCGCGAAGAGCAGCACGTGCGCGCAGAGCACCCCGTAGACGGTGTGCGCGGCGCCCTCGAGAAAGACCCGCGTCAGGAGGTAGCGGGGCACCAGCACGAAGGGGCGTGCCGCGTAGTAGTACTCCGACAACGTCGTGTTCGCGTGCAGCAGGTCGCGGCCCAGTGCCCGGTAGATCCACGCGTCGACCATGCCCACGGGCGTGACGGTCCAGTCGGTCAGCCAGAGCATCAACCAGGGCAACGACAGCGCCGCGAAGATCGCGAAGCGCCGTTCAGGGTCTGCCCTGGTGGTCATCTCAGAGCGACTCAGCGCGCCGGATGAGCGGCGGCGCGGAGCTCCATCTCATCGAGGATGGCGCTCAACGCCTGCTCTACGGTTCGGCTCGGCGCCCAACCCAGCGCCTTCAACTTCTGCACGTCGCCTATCAACGTGGGGATCTCGACCGGGCGCAGGCGCTTCGGGTCGACCTTCACCGTCACCTCACGGCCCGACTGCGCCACCAGCAACTGGAGCATCGACTCGATGGTGCGGCCCACGCCGGAGCCCAGGTTGTAGATCTCGCCCGCTCTGCCCTTCGAGAGCATCAGCACGTACGCGTCGACGATGTCCTGCACGTGACTGAAGTCGCGCACGGCCGAGAGGTTGCCGACCTCGAGAGTGACCTTGCCACCGCGGGGTACGGCGGCGAGCTGCTGCGCAAACGAGGGCAACACGAAGGTCGGCGTCTGCCCCGGGCCGATGTGGTTGAACGGCCTGGCAATCATCACGTCGAGGCCCTGGTGCCGATGCTGCAGAGCGATGATCTCGCCTGCGCGCTTCGTCGCCCCGTAGACGTTCATCGGGTCAGGGAGCAGCGACTCACTCATCGGGGTCGCGCCAGCAGCGGCGCCGTACACCTCGCCCGAGCTCACCAGCAGCACCCGGCAAACATTCTTCGCGGCCAACACCGCCTGCACCACGCTCAGCGCCCCACTCGCGTTGATCTGAAACGCGCGCATCGGGTCTTTCGAACACTCCGCCACCGAAGAGAGCCCGGCGAGGTGAACGACGGCGTCTGGCTTCACCTTCGCGACGGCGGCCGCGGTGGCGGTCGCATCGGTGACGTCAGCGATGAGGTCGATCTCGCCTTCATGCGGGTGCAGCCCGAGACCGAGCACCTCGGCCCCTGCGGCCTGCAGCGCCCTGCGCAAGTGAGGGCCGACGAAGCCCCCCGCTCCTGTGACGAGCACACGCATCGTGGCGCTCAGAACGGATCGTTCGGACGGCGCTGCTCGAGCCGCTTCACGTCGGCATCGACCATCATCTCGATGAGTTCCTTGAACCGAACCTTGGGCTCCCAGCCGAGCTTCGCCTTCGCCTTGTCGTAGTCGCCGATGAGCAGCTCGACTTCGGCGGGCCGAACGAACGCGGGGTCGATCTCCACGTGCTTCTCCCAATCGAGGCCGACGCGCGAAAACGCGATCTGAATCAACTCACGGACCGTGTGCGTCTCGTTGGTCGCGACCACGTAGTCGTCAGGGGTGTCTTGCTGGAGCATGCGCCACATCGCGTCGACGTAGTCACCGGCGAAACCCCAGTCGCGCTTGGCGTCGAGGTTGCCCACGCCCATCTTCTTCTTGAGGCCCAGCTTGATCAGCGCTGCGTGGTAGCTGACCTTGCGCGTGACGAACTCGAGGCCACGGCGCGGCGACTCGTGGTTGAACAGAATGCCGCTGACCGCGAAGAGGTTGAACGACTCGCGGTAGTTCACGGTGATGAAGTGACCGTAGGCCTTCGCCACGCCGTACGGCGAGCGCGGGTAGAACGGCGTGGTCTCCTTCTGCGGCACCTCGAGCACCCGCCCGAACATCTCGGACGACGAGGCCTGGTAGAAGCGGATCTTCGGGTTCGTGTGGCGCACCGCCTCGAGCATCTTGGTGACGCCCAGCGCAGTGAACTCACCGGTCAACACCGGCTGGCTCCAACTGGTCGGCACGAACGACTGCGCCGCGAGGTTGTAGATCTCTTCGGGCTCGACCTTCTCGATCAGCGCCGCGAGCGAGAATTGATCGAGCAGGTCGCCCTGGTGCAGCGTGACCTGATCTTTCAAGTGCGCGATGCGCTCGAACTTCTCTTCAGACGAACGGCGCACCATGCCGTGAACCTCGTAGCCCTTCGCGAGGAGAAGCTCTGCCAGATAGCTGCCGTCCTGCCCCGTGATACCCGTGATCAGTGCCTTCTTCATGACCGTGCGCCTTAGACAATTGCCCCTCGCCCATCAACGCTTTCCTTGGCCGTTGACCCCCGCGGGCAGGGTCACTACGCACGCCCCCAAATGAACGTTCTCGTCACCGGCGGCTGCGGCTTCATCGGGTCGAACCTCGTGAAGTACCTGCGCAAGCACCGGCCCCAGTGGAAGATCGTCAACTTCGACAAGCTGACCTACGCGGGCAACCTCGAGAACCTCACCGAGCTCGAGAACGACCCGCAGCACGTGTTCGTGCGCGGCGACATCGGCAACCGAGAGCTCGTCGACCACGTCATCCTGTCGCACCAGATCGACGCCATCATGCACCTGGCCGCGGAGAGCCACGTCGACCGCTCCATTCTCGGGCCCGAGGCGTTCATCGTGGCCAACGTGCTGGGCACCAACGTGCTGCTCGAGGCCGCGCGCCACGCGAAGTTGTCTCGCTTCCTGATGGTCTCCACCGACGAGGTGTACGGCTCGCTGGGCCCCACCGGCCTGTTCACCGAGACCACCCCGCTCGACCCGTCTTCGCCCTACTCGTCTTCGAAGGCGGCGGCCGACCTCATCACGCTGGCCTACGAGCGCACCTTCGGGCTCGACGTGGTGGTGACGCGCTGCTCGAACAACTACGGGCCCTACCAGTTCCCCGAGAAGCTGATCCCCCTCATGGTGGCCAACGCCCTCAACGACAAGCCGCTGCCGGTGTACGGCGATGGCACCAACGTGCGCGACTGGCTGCACGTCGAAGATCACTGCGCCGCGCTGACCCTCGCGCTCGAGAAGGGCAAGAAAGGCGAGTGCTACAACATCGGCGGCAACTCGGAGCGGCAGAACATTCAGATCGTCAAGGCGATCCTCTCGGCCGTAGGCAAGCCCGAATCGCTCATCAAGTACGTCAAAGACCGCCCAGGTCACGACAAGCGCTACGCCATCGATGCCTCGAAGAGCAAACGTGAGCTGGGCTGGGCGCCGACCCACGTGTTCGAGCAGGCGCTGGGTGAGACGGTGAAGTGGTACCTCGACCACAAGCCCTGGTGGGAGCGCATCCTCTCCGGCGCCTACAAGAGCTACTTCGACTCGCAGTACGCCGCGCGGCTCAAGGCCTGATGCGGCTCCTCGTCACGGGCGCTAACGGACTGGTGGCAGGTCGGCTCCTGCGCGCCCTCGCCTCGAGAGGCCACGAAGTGGTGGGCCTGGGCCGCGGTCCTCAACGCGCCCCCGGTGGGACGTACGTGTCGATGGACCTGGGCGATGCCCAGTCGCTCTCCCTGGCGCTCAAAGAACTTCGCCCGCAGGTGATCATCAACTGCGCAGCGATGACCGACGTCGACGGCTGCGAACGAGATCCCCTCGGCGCGTACACCGCGAACGTCGAAGGCGTGGCCACGCTGGCCCGCGGCGCACGTGAGCTGGGCAGCCACCTGGTGCACGTGTCGACCGACTACGTCTTCGATGGAGACGCCGGCCCCTACGACGTCGACGCCATTCCCAACCCGCGCGGCACGTACGCGATCACCAAACACGCGGGGGAAGAGGCTGTGCGCGCGCTGTTACCCACAGGCAGCTGGACCATCGCGCGCACCGCGGTGGTCTACGGCTGGCCTTCCACGGGGAAGAACAACTTCGGCTCGTGGCTCATCGACGCGTTGAGCCTTGGCAAGAACGTGAAGCTATTCACGGATCAATGGGTCTCGCCCACGCACGCCAGCAACGCCGCCGAGATGCTGGCTGAGCTTTCCGAACGCCGCCTCGCCGGCCTCTGGCACACCAGCGGCGCCGACGTGGTCGACCGCGTCACCTTCGGCCAGCAGCTGTGCGCCCGCTTCGGGTTCGACGCGAGCCTCATACAGCCCAGCCGCATGGCCGACGTCAACCTGCCCAGCCCGCGGCCCGCGAAGAGTGGTTTGAATGTCAGCAGGACGCTGCAGGCACTGAGCGCGAAGCCACTCTCGCTCGAGGCCGCCCTCGAACGCCTCTACGCCGAGTACAAAGGAAGCACCTCATGAAGGGTATCGTTCTGGCCGGTGGTTCAGGCACGCGGTTGTACCCGCTGACCCGGGTCGTCTCGAAGCAGCTGCTCCCGATTCACGACAAGCCGATGGTCTACTACCCCATCAGCACACTGCTGCTGGCCGGCATCCGGGAGATCCTCATCATCTCGACCCCGCAGGATCTGCCGCGGTTCCGCGAGCTGCTGGGTGACGGCAAACAGTGGGGCGTGTCGTTCTCGTACGCCGAGCAGCCCAGCCCCGATGGTCTGGCGCAGGCCTTCATCATCGGCCGACAGTTCGTGGGCAACGACAGCGTCTCGCTCGTGCTGGGCGACAACATCTTCTTCGGTGAAGGCTTCAGCGCGATGGTGCAGAACGCGGCGAAGTTGACTCAGGGCGCGACCGTCTTCGGCTACCAGGTCAGCGATCCCGAGCGCTACGGCGTGGTCGAGCTCGACGCGTCGGGCAAGGCGCTGTCGATCGAAGAGAAGCCCAAAGTTCCGAAGTCGAACTACGCCGTCACCGGCCTCTACTTCTACGACAACGACGTGCTCGACATCGCGCGCACCTTGAAGCCTTCGGCGCGCGGCGAGCTCGAGATCACCGCAGTCAACGACGTGTACCTGAAGCGCAACACGCTGACCGTCGAGGTGATGAGCCGCGGGTTTGCCTGGCTCGACACCGGCACGCACGAATCGTTGATGGAGGCCTCGCAGTTCATCCACGTGATCGAACGGCGCACCGGCCTCAAGGTGGCCTGCCTCGAAGAGATCTGCTGGCGCATGAAGTACATCGACGACGCGCAGCTCGAGAAGCTCGCCGAACCCATGAAGAAGAATGGCTACGGCGAGTACCTCTTCTCGTTGCTCAAGAAGCGCGCATGAACGTCGACGCCACGCCACTGCCGGGGGTGTTGTTGATCACCCCTCGGGTCTTCTCTGACACGCGCGGCTTCTTTCTCGAGACCTTCCACGCCGAGAAGTACGGCGCGCACGGCATTCGCGGCCCCTTCGTTCAGGACAACTGGAGCCACTCCGTCAAAGACACCCTGCGGGGCCTGCACTTCCAGAACCCCAACGCACAGGGAAAGCTGGTCTGCGTCACCCGCGGCGCGGTGTTCGACGTGGCGGTCGACGTGCGGGTGGGCTCTGCGCACTTCGGCAAGTGGTTCGGCTGCGAGCTGTCTGAATCGAACCGCCGTCAGCTCTGGGTGCCGCCCGGCTTCGCGCACGGGTTCTGCGCGCTGTCAGACGATGCCGACTTCCTCTACAAGTGCACCGCGCTGTACGCCCCTGACTGCGAGCATTCTGTCCTGTGGAACGACCCGGCCCTCGCGATCGACTGGCCGACGAAGACCCCACTGCTCTCGAAGAAGGATCTCGAGGCGCCCGTGTTGGCGAACGCCGCGGGGCTTCCGGTGCTCTGAGCGCTGCTGCGTTTTGCGCGCTATCAGACGCTGCCGACTTCCTCTAGAAGCGCCCCGTGGAACGACCCGAAGATCCGACTCGACCGGCCTCCGCAGTTCAGCGGTTGAAGGCGTTCCTCACTTCCTTCCCCTTCGTTCTGTTCGTCTCTACCCGGCTTGCCTACGTGGGCATGTCGTGGATGGGCCTGAACGCGGTCAACACGCTCTTCTACAACGACTACGACCGTCACCGCGTGCTGCAGCCCTATCCGTGGATTGACGGGCTGTGCCGGTGGGACTGCGGCTGGTTTCACAACCTGGTGATCAACGGCTACTTGAACGTCGAGTACGCCAAGGTCTTTCCGTTGCTGGCGGTGATCGGTGGCGGCGTCGAGAAGCTGACCGGCATCAATCACCTCGTCGTCTTCATCATCGTGGCCAACATCTGTTCGCTGGCAGCCTACGTGGTGATCTACCGGCTCTTCACCGAGATCGAAAACGAGGAGGCTGCGCGTTTCGGGCTCCTGCTGCTGACCGCGTTTCCCTTCGCGTACTACTCGGCTGCGGGCTACCCCGAGTCGATGATGATGCTGGCGACCGCGTACAGCATCGCGCTGGCACGCCGCGGCAAACACATCGGGGCGGGGTTTGCCCTCACCCTCGGGTTCGCGGCCCGGCACCTGACCCTGGCAGGCGGAGCAGGAATTCTGGCAGCACAGATTCGCCAACGAGGGCTGCACCCCAGAAAGCTCCTGCTCAACCCAGCGGTGCTCGGGCTGCTGCTCCCGTGGCTCTTCCTCGCCGGCTTCAGCTTCTACCTCTCGTGGAAGGTCGGCGACCCGCTGGCCTGGTGGAACTCGCGCAAGATCGGGTGGAACGACTGGGTCTGGTACAGCTTCCGTCAGACCCTCATGTACGTGCCGTACTGGGATCGGCCCGAATACTTCTACTACATCCTCTTCTCCCTTCCCGTGGTGGGCGGCGCGATCGGCTTGCTGATCGCCCTCAAGAACAAGCGCTGGGAGTACGTGGAGATCTCAGCGTACGGCTTGGCCCTGCTCTTCGTCGTGATGAGCAGTGGCGCGGCCGGCATGGGCCGCTACCTCGCCAGCATCTGGCCCTGTTTCCTTCCGCTGGGCGTGTGGCTGGCGAAGAGGCCGATGCTGCAAGGGCCGGTGCTCGGCTTTTTCTGGCTCTTCCAGGGGCTGTGGTTCTTCCTCTTCAGCCACCAGTGGCGGGTGCTCTAGGAGGCGGCTTCATAGGCGGCGATCTGCTCGAGGGTCAGCGCCTTGAGCTGCGAGACCGAAGCACCGTCGACCTGCGCGCGGTACCACGCGACCGTGCGCGCGATCGTCTCATCGAACCGCCAACGCGGCTGCCAGCCCAACTTCGCGTGCGCCTTGTCGATGGAGAGCCGAAGTAACGAAGCCTCGTGGTGCGCTTCTGGATCGCTCTGGTCGATCCACTCGCCCTTGCCCCACGCCTTCACCAGCGCGCCGGCCAATGCCGAGACCGGCTGAGCCGAAGCCGCTTCGGGCCCGAAGTTCCAGCCGTCGCAGAAATCTTGCGGGCGCGTGGTGCTCATCAGCTTCACGCCCAGCAGCAGGTAACCACTGAGCGGCTCGAGCACGTGCTGCCAGGGGCGAATGGCATGCGGGCTGCGCACGCCGATGGCCTCGCCCTTCGCCAGTGAACGAATGCAGTCAGGCACGATGCGATCGGCCGCCCAATCACCACCACCGATGACGTTGCCTGCGCGCGCCGAGGCGATGCCCACGCCGTGCTCGCTGAGCTTCGCGGGAGTAAAGAAGCTGCGCCGCCACGACGAGGTCACCAGCTCAGTGGCACCCTTGCTCATCGAGTACGGGTCGAACCCGCCCATCGCGTCGTCTTCGCGATAGCCGTAGACCCACTCGCGATTTTCGTAACACTTGTCGCTCGACACCACGACGACCGCGCACCGCTGCTTCGTGACGCGGATCGCCTCGAGCACGTGGGCCGTGCCGTTGATGTTCGTCTCGATCGTCGCCAGCGGGTCGGCATAGCTCTTGCGCACCAGCGCCTGCGCCGCCAGATGGAAGACGATGTCGGGTTTGCACGCCTCGACCGCGTCACGCACCTGCGCGAAGTGGCGCACGTCGGCGACGTGGTGCGCGCACGAAGCAGCCACGCCAGCGGTGGTGAAGACTGAATCTTTCTCGGCCTCCAGCGAAAACCCGGTGACCTTCGCGCCGAGCCGCTCGAGCCACAGGGTCAACCAGCCACCCTTGAAGCCGGTGTGCCCGGTGAGCAGCACCTTCTTGCCGGCGTAGGTCGCGCGCAGCTCAGCGGCGGTCGGCTTCACGGCCCGTCCTTCCACGTCTTCCAGGGCGCCTTGCCCGCGGCCCACAGCTCGTTGAGCATGTTGAACTCACGCAGCGTGTCCATCGGCTGCCAGAAGCCCGTGTGGCGATATGCCTGCAGCTCATCTTTCTCGGAGAGCTGCCGCATCGGCTCCTGCTCCAGGGTGAGCTTCTTGTTGTTGGGCAGAACGTCCCAGATGCGCTTGCTGTCGCAGACGAAGAAGCCGCCGTTGATGAAGCCTTCGGTGGCCTGCGGCTTCTCATTGAACTCCGAGACCGCCTCGCCGTTGAGGCGCATCTCGCCAAATCGGCCGGGCGGGCGCACCGCGGTCACCGAGCAGGCCTTGCCGTGCCCGCGGTGGAAGGCGATCAGCTTGGTGACGTCGACGTCGGAGACGCCATCGCCGTAGGTCAGGCAGAACAGCTCGTCCTTCTCGACGTACTTGCGGATCGCGGCGACGCGGCCACCCGTCATGGTGTCTTCGCCGGTCTCAGCCAGGATGACCTTCCAGTCTTCTTCGCCGCTGCCGCCGATCTCCACCGCGTGGTGCTTGCCCATGGTGACCGTCACATCGGAGGTCATCGCGCGGTAATTGAGGAAGAACTCCTTGATGACCCAGCTCTTGTAGCCGAGGCAGAGCACGAACTCGGTGATGCCGTGCGCCGCGTACATCTTCATGATGTGCCAGACGATCGGCTTGCCGCCGATGGGCAGCATGGGCTTGGGCATCGACTCGCTGGCTTCGCGAATGCGGGTGCCCTGCCCTCCGCACAGAATGACCGCCTTGATTCCCATCACCGCACCTGGGGGAAAGGCACCGGCACGACGAACTTGCCGCCAGCCTGTTTGTACTTGTCCTGCTGCTTGACGATCTCGTCGAAGAAGTTCCACGCGAGCACGAGCAGGTGCGCGGGCTTCTCCTCGATCACCTTCTCGACGCCCACCACGGGAATGTGCATGCCCGGCATCAGCTTGCCCACCTTGTACGGGCTGCGATCGGCGGTCCACGAGAGGAGATCGGTGCCGATGCCGCAGTAGTTCGTCAGCACCACGCCCTTGGCGGCGGCGCCGTACGCGGCCAGGGTGCCCTTCTTCTTCAAGTCGGTGAGGAACTCGGGCACCAGGGTCTTCAGCTTGCGAGTGCCTTCAGCAAACGCGTGCAGCTTCTCGTTCGCGGTGTAGCCCTGGGCTTTTTCCATCGCCAGGTACTGCGCGACCGAGGGCTTGGCGGGCCCCTTTCTCTTGCCGCGGGCGATCAGGCTGCCGCCGTGGAGCGGGATCTCTTCGACGTCCCACAACACCATGCCCGCCTCTTTGAAGAGCCGGTCGAGCGCCGTCACGGAAAAGTACGAGAGGTGCTCGTGATAAATCGTGTCGAACTCGAGGTGGTCGACCATCGGCTTCAAGTACGGCGCCTCGACGTGGAAGATGCCGTCGTCCGACAGCCAGTGCTGCACGCCCTTCACGAAGTCGACCAGGTCAGGCACGTGAGCGAGCACGTTGCGCGCCATGATGAGCTCAGCAGGCCCGTGCTTTTCGCGCAGGGCCTGGCCCATCGCGAAGTTGAAGAACTCGGCCACCGTGGGCACGCCGTCTTTGTTGGCGACCTCGGCGATGTTCTTCGCGGGCTCCACGCCGAGCACCCGGCAGTGCGAGCGGAACGGCTTCAAGATGCAGCCGTCATTGCTGGCGAGCTCGGCGACCAGGTGCTTCTGCTCGAGGAAGATCTCGGTGGCGTACCGCGCAGCGAGCTGCTCGCCCCAGCGCACGATCGTCTCGGACATCGACGAAAAGTAGATGTAGTCGGTGAAGACGTCTTTGGGGTCGAGCTGGTGCGTCAGCTGCACGTGCGAGCACGTGGCGCAGAACGCGATCGCCAGGGGCGCCTTCGTCTCGCGCGCGATGTCGGCGGGGCCCGAAAGAAAGCTGTTCACGGGCGGCATGTCGCCCAGCGAGAGGATGGGCTCGAGCTTCGTCTGTCCGCAGATGCGGCACTGGGGGATGGGAGTGGCCATGTTTTCAGTTCACTTTCGAAAGGAGCGCAGTGCGTTCCCGGGTGAGCAACTCCAGCAACGGAGGGTGATGCAATTCGTGTCGGGTCGAGCGCAGGCGTACGCGCTCCGGCCTGGGCGCAATTTGCCCTGAGTCCTGCCACGGGACCTCGACGATTTCCACGTTCGGAAGCGCAAGGCCGGCCGCCAGCATCGCCGCCCATTGGGCCTTGGTGAGCACCTCGGGCCCGGTGAGGTGGGCGATGCCCGTAAAACCCCGGTCGAGCAGGTCGAGTGACGAGGCGGCCAGCCAGCGCGACCAGGTGGGCATGCCTGCCTGGGCGGTGGGCACCTTGAGCGGCGTGCGCTGCTCCGAGGCGTCGATCACCCGGTACATGAAGTTCTTTCGGCGGGCCTCGGCCCCGAAGACGTAGCTGGTGCGCGCGATGAGACTGTTGCCTCGCTCGAGGAGCAGCGTCTCGACCTCGCGTTTGTGTTTCGCGTAGACGCTCAACGGGTGCGTCGGCGAGTTTTCGTCGTAGGCGTCGGAGAGCCCATCGAAGACGTGCTCGGTCGAGAAGAAGACCACCTTCGGCGAAGACCCCAGCGCGTGGAGCAGATGACGAACCGTCTGCACGTTCTCGCGTTCACTCCGGGCGGGATCCTGCTCGCACCCGTCGACCCACGGCCAGGCCGAGGCGATGACCACCGCGTCGGGGTTGAACCGGCTGATCACCTTCTCGGTGGCGCTCAGGTCGAGCAGATCCATCGCTTCGGTGGCCAGGCCCTCGACACGGCGGGCCACGCCCCGGGTCGACCACCCTTCGGCGACACGCAGCACTTCGGAACCCACCAGGCCCGACGCACCGACCACGAGCAGCCGACCGCTCATCGGTCTTTCGTCGCCCAGTCGTAGGGGATGTGGCTCTTGTGGGGGTCGAGGCGGACGATCTCATTGGGATCGTGGGGAATGCTCGCGCAGTTCGCCACCACGGCCGGGTTGGGCCCCACGCACTTGAAGCCGTTCCACACGAAGGGGGGCACCTTCACCAACACGTGGTTGTCGTTGCCCAGGTAGATCTCGTTGATCTCACCCCTGGTCTTGCTGCCTTCACGATCGTCGTAGCAGACCAGCTTGATCATGCCGTGAGGCACCGCGTAGTTGATGATCATCTCCTTGTGGAGATGCCAGCCCTTCACGATCCCCGGGAAGATGGTCGAGAAGTAGATCTCGCCGAACTTCACGAACTCGGGGTCCGTGGCTTTGAGGTGGTGCATCACCTTGCCGCGGTCATCCGCAATGACGCGACGGGGAGAGACGACGACGCCTTCGATCATGGGATGGCGCCTAGCAGATGCGCGTCATGGGGCGAAGCGCACGATTCGATCAAGGAAGGCCCCGTTCGGGCCGTAGCCGCCGAAGATGTAGCCCCGCCCAGATATCGCTGCGCTGCACGAGCTCATCGCCGGCCCCCCCGAGAGGGTCACACCCTGCATGGTGGACGTCTGACCTGAGGCCGGGTCGAAGGAAATTACGGACGTGACCGAGTCACCGCCGCACAGGTATCCGAGCCCGTCGATGACCAGGGGCGCGGGTTGCCAGGCCGCGTAGGGCAGCACCGAATTCGCGACGCTCAGCTGACCCGTCGACGTTTCGAAACGGAGAATCGCTGCGCGCTGACCGCTGTTGTCAGAGCCGCCCAGCACGAAGAACGCGCTCCCGAAGGGAACCGCGACCGGAGATTCGAGGCCCGGCGAGAGCAGCGTCGGGAGAACCGTGAGCGAGTCGGTGGCCGGATCGAAGCGGATGATCTCGCGGACCTTGCTGTAGTCATAGCCGCCGATCAGGAAGATCGCGTTGCCGATGGCGACCGCGCCCATGTTGTAGCGACCGGTGGGGAGCACCGAGTTCATCGGGGTCATCGAGCCAGTGCGTGGATCGAAGCGGACAATCTGCGTCATCAGGGCAGTCATCGTGCTGCGGCCACCGAAGAGATAGATGAAGCCGCCGAACGCGACCGCTGAACTGGCCTGCCTTCCGTAGGGAAGCCGGAAAGCCGTGGTCTGCACGGTCTCGCTTTCGGGATCAAAACGGAGCACCGATTCGGAGAAGTCGCCGGTCCCAGTGAGCCCCCCGAAGATCCAGATCTGCTGCCCGTCCCAGGCGGCTGCCGCGCCGTGAAGGCCTTGCGGGAGACGTGCGGTCAACACCGCCGTCGTGGGTCCGCCTCCGCCACCACCGACGCCGCCACCTTCTGCTCCGAGGCCACCTCCAACGCCGCCTCCTCCAACGCCGCCTCCTCCAACTCCGCCTCCTCCAACTCCGCCACCTCCTCCTCCAAGGCCACCGTCGACCGATGCGTCAGGCAGCAATTCATCGACCGGAATGAAGCACCCGCAGCTGGAGGGTGAGATCGCCACGAACACGGCTACGACAAGCCACGGCCAACCCCGACGCTGGTGCATCGGTTGAGTGTCGAGCAGATCACCCCTCTCAATCCACTCGGTCCTTCAGTCTTTTCTGGCATACCCCCCGCCCATGGATCGTCAGGTTCCGGTCGGGTACGCCGCAGCGCTCCTCGCCAGCTTTCTCTTTGGCTGGGCCATCACCCCTTCACGAGGTGCGTACTCCGACCCGGCGATGACGATGGTGCTCCTCGCGACGATCGTGGTCGGCTGGAGATACGTGGTCAATTTCGGTGGGCGCGTGGATCAAATTCCCGCGCGCGTGCTCGCTCCGCTGGTCTGGGGCTGCGCCATCGCGATGGCGTTCACGGCCTACAACGACGCGGAGATCATCATCTACCCGGTGAAGTTCTGGGAGACCGGTCGCAAGGCCCAGGGCTGGAGCCTCATCGCCTTGCTCGCCTATCTCCCCTCGATGCTGAAGTGGCCCGAGCCCCGCTGGGCCCGGCACCTTCGCTTCGTCTTCATCGCGGGCTGCATCACCCTCGCCGGCGTCGACACCTACCGAACCTCGCCCACCCCGCGCATCGACGTGTGGACCGTGCAGCAGCAAGGTGCCGCCTTCTTCCTCGAAGGCAAGAACCCGTTTCAGGAAGTCCACGCGGGGGACACCGGGCCGCGCACGGCCAACGACGTGCCTTACGTGTACCCGCCCATGCAGCTCTACGTGACCGCGATCGCGTGGAAGCTGACCAACGACGTGCGCTTCGCGATCCTCGCGGCGGCGATTCTGCTCGGCTTCTCGGTGCGGGCGATCGGCACGCGCTTCGAAGCGAAGAGCCTGCCCGCGATCCTCGAAGACGCTCCCGCGCTCTTCATCTGGTTCACGCCCAAGTTCTTCTTCATTCTCGAGCAGGCGTGGGTCGACCCCGTACAGATCTTCTGGTGCAGCGCGCTCATCCTGGTGGCGGCCTACGACCGGCCGTGGGCCACGGCGGTGCTGGTGGGCCTGGTGGTGGGCGCCAAACAGACGATGCTGCTGTTTGCCGGGCTCATCGGCCTGGGTCTGCGCTTCAACTGGCGTCAGTGGATGCTCGCCGGCAGCGTGAGCCTCGCCACGTTCCTCCCGTGGATGATTTGGGACTTCAAGGCGTGGAAGTTCTCCAACTTCGACTTCTTGAGTGCGCTGCCCGTGCGGCCTGATGCGCTCACGTACATCACGTGGGTGCGCCGCAAGTTCGGCGTCGAGATCCCCTACGTGCTCGCGTTCCCCGGGGCCTTCATCATCGCGGGCCTCGCCGCGTGGAAGGTGCGCAAGGCGCTGGGTCCCCTCACGATGGCCGGCGTCGCAGCGATGACGGTCTTCTTCGTGATCAACAAGTGGGCCTTCGCCAACTACTACTTCACGCTGCTCGGGCTCTCTTGCGTCGCAGCAGCAGCGGCGCTCGGAGACGAAGCCGCATCACCGGTCTCCCCGAGCCGCGTCGCGGTGACGAAATAGGAACTGAACACCGCTCATCCCGAGCGGAATTCGCACGGCGCAGGGTTGATCGAAATAAGGAGCGCTCACCGTTCATCCCGAGCGGAGTCGAGGGATTGCCTCGCCTTCGGTCGGTAAGTGCCCCCTCGACTGCGCTCGGGGAGACCGGTGATTGGAGTCATTTCTATTTCGGCCAACCCTGTCGATGCGAACGGGTGGGTCTGTTCCTTCGGAGGAAATCGCCGGTGACGCCGGTCCCCTGCTCGGGAGGACCGGTCGCAAGGCCCAGTCAGCCTGGCTGCTTGCTCAACTCCGCTTCGAGCTGACGGGCCTGGGCCTCGGTCGCACAGCGGTACTCCTGCAGCTTGCCCCCGGGGCGTTCCACTCTCACGATCCACACGCCCTGTTCCTGGGTGACTTGCGGCAACTTCGATTGAGACATGGCGCCCACCTGTAGCAGGCCCCGTGCCGCGGCCAACCCGTGAGATTCGCGTGCCAGAGCCAGAAGACCCACATGACGTTTTTCAGCGATGAAATCCGAGTCCGCAAAGAGGTCATGCGGGTGAGGCCGAAGACCACTCCCAGGCTGAGCGATAGCCGCTCACACTTTGGGTGAACTCGATCCACCGCGCGAAGAACGGATGGCTCGAGAGTGTGGCGGAATCACCCACGACGAAGAGGTGCCGACGCGGCCGGGTGATGGCCACGTTGAGCCGGCGCAGGTCTTCGAGAAAGCCCAATTGCTGCTCTGCGTTACTGCGCACCAGGCTCACGATGATGACGTCTTTCTCGCGGCCCTGAAACGCGTCGACCGTGTCGACCTCGAGCTCGGTGAGATCGAGTAGCTGCTCTCGAAGCCACAAGGCCTGAGCGCGGTACGGGGTGATGACGCCCAGCTCACGGGGATTGAGGCCCTCGGCGATGAGCTCACGTACGCGCGCGACCACCAGCTCGGCTTCGCCTTCGTTGCGCAGTGACTGGGTCTGCGGCGCCTTGCTCTCGTCGAAACCTTTGCCGGCGGTGTCGAGGAACAGCAGCGGCGGCGCGTCGACCGTGCTCCCCGGTCGCAACACTTCGTGCAGGGTGCGGTCAGCGACCGAGGGGTGGGCGCGCAGTTGGCCCCCGTAGGTCTCGTCGCCAGGGAAGCGCATGATGGTCTCGTGCATGCGGTACTGCTCCTTGAGCATGCGCTTGGCCTCATCGCCGCAATCGTTGAGCAGCCGCTCGAACAACGAGACGCCCAGGCCCTGCTTCGCGGCGTCCATCGAGATGATGGTGGGCGCGAGCTGTTTGGGATCTCCGGCCATCACCACCAGCGGCGCTTTCAAGAACGCGAGCAACGAGAGCGGCTCGATGGCCTGGGTCGCTTCGTCGAAGAGCGCGACGTCGAACTGTTCGTTGCGCAACAACGAGCCCTCCAACATCGAGAGCGTGGCGCAGACCACCTGCGCGCCGTCGAGGATCGACCGGGTGGCCTTGCGCTCGAGCACGCGGGCGTCATCCATCATCTTGTACGCCTCGGCGCTGGCCTCTCGTGCGTTGCCGAACCGTTCTCGGCTGCGGCCCCGGCTGCGTTGTTTGCGCGCGTAGCCGAGCAGGTCGAACGCGTCTTCGAACAGCTCGCGGGCGAGCTGACGATCAGGGTGCGCTTCGACGAGCAGATCGAGCGTGTGCTCCTGCAGGTGCGGCAACACGCGCGCGGGGTGACCGACGCGCACGGAGCGCAGCCCCGCATCGAGGCAGAGCTCGAGCAGGTGATCGACGGCGGCGTTGCTGGCGGCGGTGCAGAGAATTCTCTTTCCCTGCGCGCCCCACTGCGAGGCGAGCTCGGAGAGCACGGTCGACTTGCCGGTGCCGGGAGGACCGTGCACCAGCGCCACGTCACGGGCCGAGAGCGCGAGGCAGACCGCTTCGTGTTGCTCGGGGTTCAAGGTGCGGTGCGGCGTGAAGGCGGGCGGCTTGTCGAAGCGCGGGGGAACGTTGCCCAGCAGAATCTCGCGGCGGTCTCGCTTCTGCCCGCTGTCCATCGCCTGCCACTGCAAGAGGCCCTTCTTCGCGCGATCGAAGGTGGCGTCGTTGGCGGTGACATCGAGGCGCAGCCGGCCTTCACGCATCCACTCTGGCGGGTTGCGATCGAAGGCGACCACCACGCTGTTCCGGGTAGCGGAGACGACGGTGCCCTGGGGCGGGTCTTCGATCTCCGCCTTGCGAGGTGAGACAGCGAGGATGTCGCCGGGGCCCAGCCGGGTGGTGAGCCGCTTCTTCGACTCGTGCATGAAGGTGACGAGGTGACGGCCCCCCAGGCCCACGTTCTCTTCGGTGGTCTCGAGATCGAGCACGACGAGCCCGCGCGCCTCGAGCTCTGCGAGGGGGAGCGTCTGTTTCTCCTGCGCGATCCTCGAGCGTTCGGCTTGCCGCTCGATCTCGAGCAGGCGCGTGAAACGGATGAAGTGGTCGACGTCCCGGCTCATGGGTGGACTCAATCAGTCCACGTTAGTGTGGAGAACTCATGAATCACCTCGCCCTCGAGCCCTCGCCCTACCTGCGCCAGCACGCCGACAATCCGGTCGAGTGGTACCCGTGGGGCCCCGAGGCGCTGGCCCGGGCGAAGCGGGAGGACAAGCCGGTGCTGCTCTCGGTGGGCTACTCGGCCTGTCACTGGTGTCACGTGATGGCGCACGAGTCGTTTGAGGATCCCGAGATCGCCAAGGTGATGAACGCGCAATTCATCAACATCAAGGTCGACCGCGAGGAGCGGCCCGACGTCGACCAGCTCTACCAGGGCGTGCTGCAGTTGATGGGCCGGGGCGGTGGCTGGCCGCTCACCATCTTCATGACGCCCGCGCTCAAGCCCTTCTACGGCGGCACGTACTTCCCGCCCGCGCCCCGGCACGGGTTGCCTTCCTTCTCGGCGCTGGTCGAAGGCATCGGCATGGCGTGGAAGACGGAGCGCTCCGAGCTGGAGAAACAGGCCAAGACCTTCGAGCAGGGCCTGACGGAGTACGCGTCGATCGGCCTCGATGGAACGCCCGGCGTGTGGACGAAGGCGGATCTCCAGACGGCGGCGCAGAAGATGACCGCGCGCCTCGACCCCACCCACGGCGGCTTCGGCGCGGGCGGGCCCAGGTTTCCCAACCCGATGAACCTGTCGTTTCTGCTGCGCTCGTGGCGGCGCACGGGTGACGCCGATGCAGCCGTGGGGGCCCTGCTCACGCTTGAGAAAATGGCGCTGGGCGGCGTGCACGATCAGCTCGGCGGCGGCTTCCATCGCTACTCGGTCGACGAGCGGTGGCTGGTGCCGCACTTCGAAAAGATGCTCTACGACACCGCGCAGCTGCTCCACGTGTACGCCGAGGCGCAGCAGGTGGCGCCCCGACCGCTCTGGGGCCAGGTGGCGGAACGCGCGGTGGACTGGCTGGAGCGCGAGATGACCGCTCCGGGTGGCGGCTTCTTCTCGGCACAAGACGCGGACAGCGAAGGTGAAGAAGGCGTCTTCTTCGTGTGGAGGCCTGAAGAGATCGACGCCGTGCTCCCGGCAGAAGACGCCGCGCTGGTGAAGGCGCACTACGGCATCACCGAGGAGGGAAACTTCGAAGGCGGCGCGACGGTGCTGGCGGTGACGGAGCCCGTCACGGATGGCGTGAGGCTCGAGCGCGCGAAGGCGCAGCTCTTCGAAGCACGCCGAAAGCGGGTGGCGCCGGGTCTCGACGACAAGATCCTCGCGGGGTGGAACGGTTTGATGATCCGCGGGCTCGCCTTTGCTGCGCGGGTCTTCGACAAGCCGCAGTGGGCCGCGCTCGCCTGCCGCGCCGCGGACTTCGTGCTCGGCGCGATGAGGGCTCCCGACGGCACCCTCTTCCGCTCGGTGCAGCGTGGTGAAGCGCGGCACCAGGGCATGCTGGAAGACTACGGCGATCTCGCCGCGGGACTGGTCGCCCTCGCACAGACCACCTCTGAGCCGAAGTATCTCGAGGCCGCAGAGCAGTTGGTCGACACCGCCTCAGAACGGTTCTGGGATGAGGGCCGCAAGGCCTGGCTCGCCGCACCGAAGGACACGAAGGACCTGCTGGTGCCCACCTACGCGCTGCACGACAACGCGTTTCCGTCGGGCGCCTCAACGCTCACCGAAGCACAACTGGCGCTCACGGCGATGACCGCCAAGTCGCGTCACCTCGAGCTCGCCACCACCTACCTCGAGCGCATGAAAGAAGAGCTGCTCGACAACCCGCTGGGCTTTGGCCACCTGTTGCTGTGCGCCGACACGTTGCTCGACGGCGCGGCCGAGCTGACCCTCGTGGGTTCTCCTCAACTCGTCGCCGAGCTGCAGGCCGTGGTCGATCGCACGTACCTGCCCACCGTCGCGCTCTTGCGGCAGGTGACTGGCGCGCCCGTGCCCGAGGTCACCCGCGAGGTGTTGAGCGCGCGCACGGGCAGCGGTGCCTACCTGTGCCAGCACTTCGCCTGTCAGCGGCCGGTGCAGAACGCGGAAGACCTCGTGAAGCTGCTGGCGCCTCTGACTCGCGAGGTGAGCCGGTAGCAGCACGGTGAGCTCTTTTCAGTTCACACGGTCAACATGTCAGCGCGCTGCGCGGGGGCGTGCGGGGGCGCGTTCGGTCACGATGGCTTCGGCGGGTCGCACCAGAGAACCTGCAGGCACTGAGCGGGTCAACACCGCGCCGGCCATGATCTTCGTGCCGTCACCCACGTGAATGGGCCCCAGCAGCGTCGCGCCAGGCCCCACGTGAACGTCGCGGCCCAGGGTCGGTGCGCCGGCTTCTTTGGTCTCCGGGTCGAGCCCCTCACCCAGGGTGACGTTGTGAAAGAGGATGCAGCCCTCCCCAATCACCGCGCGATGGCTCAACACCAACCCAGTTCCGTGGACGATGGACACGCCGTCGCGCAGCGTGGTGTTCCAGTGCACCTCGGCCCCATACGCATGGCGGATGAGGCGGCTGGCGACCTGGGGGAGCAACGGCACCTGAGCGTCGCGGAAGAGGGCCATGGTGCGCAGGGCAATCATCATCTGGAAGCCCACCTTGGTGACCGCATCGACCGGCAGGCGCAGCGACGAGCGCTCGTCGCCGTGGTACTTGGCCCGGTAGCGCTGGACGCTGCTGTAGTCGGCGCGCACAGCTTGCAGGAACGTCGTGAGCGGGTTGGCCATGGAAGAAGTGTTACGCGATCAGCACGGGGGCTTCCAGCCCATGTCTGGGAGTGGCAGTTTCGGAAACATGAGCCACCGCGTCAGCGTGATCATCTCGACGTTCAACCGCCTACCCCTGCTGCAGGAGCTGCTCGATGCGCTCGGCATGCAGACCCTGGAGGCCGAACGTTTCGAGGTGGTGGTGGTCGACGACGGCAGCCGTGAGCCCGTGGCCCCAACCCTCGAGCAGCGAAAAGATCCCTTCAAGCTCACGGTGATCAGCCAGGCGAATGCGGGCGCCGCGGCCTCGCGGCACGCGGGCATCATGAGGGCGACCGGCGAGGTGGTGGTGATCACTGACGACGACATGTTGGTGCCGCCGGAGTTTCTGGCCGAACACGTCAAGGCGCACGACGCGGGCAACACCGTGGTGCTCGGGCAGATCGCCGCCGACGAGACGCTTGGTGAGAAGCCGCTGTTCGAACGTTTTCACGCCGAGCAGCTGGCGAAGTTCGTCGCGCGCTATCGCGAGCAGCCGACCGCGGTGCGTGGGGTGATGGTGTGCACCGGCAACGTGTCGTTCCGCCGCGCGGATTACCTGGCGGTGGGCGGCTTCGACAAGACGCTCAGCCGCTCCGAAGATCGTGAGCTGGGCGTTCGCCTGCAGAAGGCGGGCGGCAAGCTGTACTTCGCCGAGAACGCGCGCGCGCGGCATCGCAGCGATCACACCGATCTCTCCGTGTGGATGCGGCGCAACTACAACTACGGCGTGTTCGATTCGCGCATCCACCACAAGCACCCCGACCGGCTCGACGCCGATCCGTGGCACTTCCTGTTTCTGGTCAATCCCATCTCGCGCGGGCTGCTGCTGGCGGCGGTGGCCTCGCCGCCGGTGGGCAAGCTGCTCTCGCGGGCGGCGTACAAGGCGGCAGAGACGGTCGACAAGGTGCGCGGGGTGCATCCCGCGTTCGAGCGCGTGGCGATCGCCGGGGCCACCCTCACCTACGGCCTCGAGTACTTCCGCGGCGTGCGTGAAGAAGCGGGCTCACTGAGCAACGCGCTCAAGGATCTCGGCACGCACAGCTGGAAAGCGCTGACCTCCTGATCCCCCTCTCCCCTGTGGGGAGAGGGTCGGGGTGAGGGGCGGCGCTGATCAGGCCGCGTCTTCAGCGCCGATCGCATTCGTGCGATCGATGATGAACTTCGCGGGGTCGAGCTCACGAATCACCTTCGCCGGCACGCCGCCGACCACGGTGAACGGAGGCACGTCTTTGGTCACCACGCAGCCGGTGCCGACGATGCTTCCCCTGCCGATACGCACGCCTGGAAGAATGACGGCGTTCATCCCGATCCACGCGTCGTCTTCGATCACCACGGGCGCAGGCACTGCTGGGAGCGCACGGTTGTAGACGTCGTGAAAATCAGAGTCGATCACCCGCGCGTAAGGCCCGAAGCGCACGCGATTGCCGATGCGCACCGACTTCTTCACGCCGATCGACACGCCATAGTTCAGGTTCACCCCGTCACCGATGATGAGCTCAGCGCCCTTGCCGGTGCAGAGCTCGGCCTTGGTGATGTACGAGGCGATGCGGCAGTCGTCGCCGATGCTCATGTAGCCGTAGTTGATCAGGCGCGGCGTACCGCCCACCGTGCGAACGCGGGCTCCGACGTGATCGACGTGGCGCAAGATGAGGGGGCTCAGCAACGTCGAGGCCGCGTAGTCCACGCTCTTGTCGAAGATCTCCCGCAGCGAGAGGTGCCTGTCTCGCTGCAGCTTGCTCCAGACGATTCGGGCGAACGAAATCATGAGAGCTCTGTACAGCAAGAAGCTCGCCGTGGCTCAGCGCTGGCGGGCTTCCCGGAGCGATCGCATCAGGATCAGCGCAAATTTGGGATCGTTGACGAGGTAGCGACGCCAGAGCCGCCGGGGTTCCTGGGCCAGTCGGTACGCCCACTCGAAGCCGAACTGCCGGAAGATGGGAGGCGCACGTTTGAGGGTGCCGGCGATGAAGTCGAGGCTCGCGCCCACGCCCAGCAGCACCGCGGGCTTCACGCGCTCGGCGATGCGGGCGATGAGCAGTTCCTGCTTGGGGGCGCCGAAGGCCATCAGCACGAGATCGGCCTTCGCAGCGGCCACCCGCTCACCGATGGCGTCGAGCTGCGCGGTGTCGTCGAGGTTCACCATGGGCGCCTCGCAGCTCACCACGTTGGTGCCCCAGCGCTGGAACGCGATCGCCGCTGCCTTCTCAGCGACGCCCGGGCCTGCGCCGAGGAACGCCACGCGCCACTTCTTCTGACCTGCGCGCTCGAGCAGCGGGCCGATGAGATCCGAACCGGAAACGCGTTCCGGCAGCGGCGTATCGAAGAGCCGCGAGGCCCACACCACCGGCGTGCCGTCGGCCAGGCAGAGATCGGCGCGCTGGTAGGCGGCCTCGAATTCAGCGTGGTCGTCGACCATCACGATGTGGTCGACGTTGGGCGTGAAGACGAAGCCACCCTTTTGCGCCGTTACCAAACGGTCCACCGCATCGAGCGCCTGGCCAAAGGTGAGGACGTCGATGGGAACTTTTCCGAGTCGCAGCCGAGTCGTCGTCACCGTACTCATATGGTACGCGCGCCCTATGCCCGGCAACTCAGAACGACGAAGAACGTCTCCCGACGAGCTCGCGGGAATCGCCGGTCGCCATTTGCCGGGGCCGGCACTCCAGGTGCTCCTCACGGGTGCGCTGCGGGGTCTGGGCGTCTCGTTGTGCATGCACCGCATCGCGGCGCGCCCGCGACCCACGGATTGGCAACCGGGCCTGTCGATGCCAGCGCCGGAGTTGGATGAGTTGATTGAGCGCCTGCTCGCGGCGAGGCCCGGGCGGTTGTCAGTGACGTTCGACGACGGGTATCGCGAAGTAGGGGCGTATCTGCGCTCGCGCGCGGCGAAGTACCCCGAGGTCGATTTCGTGTTCTTCATCTGCCCGGAGAAGACGGAGGCGCGCGCGGGCTTCAGGTGGGATCTCGTGGAGGAGTCGATCAAGTCGGGCGTCGATCGAAGAGACGAGCTGCTGAAGGCGCCGGCTGAGGTGCTGCATGAGAACGAGCGGCCTGAGCTGCGGGCGCTGGCAGGTGGCGACGACTACGCGCTGTGTACGGTCGAGGAGTTGAAGGAGCTCGAGAAGCTGCCCAACGTTCGGCTCGGCAATCACACGAGCCTGCATCTGTCGGCGGCGAACTCGCCCGATGACGTGGTGAAGGCAGACTTCGAGCGGTCGACTGCGACGTTCACGCGGTTGTTCGGCAAGCAGCAGGAGTTCGCGTTTCCCTTCGGTACACCGAAGCACCACTTCGAGCAGCGTCACGTCGACTGGCTGCGCGCGCTGGGTGACTTTCCCATCTGGACGACGGAGGCGCGGCCGTACCGCATGGAGGAATTGCGACCTGGTGGGGTGCTCCCCCGCTTCCCCGTCGATGGCCGCAAAGACGCGCGCACACTGGCGGGCTGGATCGCGGCTCGCGCCCTCGACTTCAGGGCACGCGGAACGCGACACAGGTTCTGAAACAGCAAGTCATCGTGTGCGCTCGAGCAGGTACAGCCCGTAGACGAAGAAAGGCGCGTGTTCCGGCACGCGAGGATCGCTCAGGTCCCGAAACGAGAACGCCCTCCTCACGTCCGTGAACAGGTGATGCTCGTTGAGGTGGGTTGCCCACGATGATCGAAGCGCGGCGATCTCGGCCTGGTCGTAGCCACAGTTCGAGAGGCCGCTGACGAGCCCCGCGTCAGCGACATCGAAACCAAGCAGCGTCCACTCGTCGCTGACCGTTGCGGGCGTCATTCGCTCCCGGTAGGGCCCTCCAATCGGTGCCTTCGAGAAGCCATCCGCAGACACCCAGCTGACGGCCACCATCCAGTGTGCCTGCGACGAGAGCTGGCCCAACGAGGCTTGCATCCGGGAGAGGCCATCCCAGAGCCCATGGTTGGGGCCTTTCCATTCCTGCTCATCCGCGAAGAGGCGGTGGCGCGAACAGTCGCGCTGACCGATGTCAGGAACGTTTGAAGATCAGGGCGCCTGCGGATCACGGCTCTCCACTCTGCGCTACAACCCCGCGCATGCGAACCAACAACCTGACGATGGCAGTGCTGCTCAGTGCAACCTTCGCCCTCGCGGGCCCCGGCTCGTGGAAACAACTCGGCAAGGCCGGCGAGTGGAAGGGCGTGCAGACCGGCACCGCCATCGGCGACAAGCTCTACACCACCGAGGTCGGCGGCGGCCTCTTCGTCACTGACGCCACCACCGGCTCGTGGAAGCAGATCGGCGATCGCGTCTTCGGCAAGACCGCCTTCATCACGCAGGGCAACGGCAAGCTGTACTCGATGGAGACCAGCGGCTCGCTCTACGTGATTAATCCCACGGACGGCTCGTGGAAGCAGATCGGCAAGGCTGGCGCGTGGGGCGCGACGACTGCCGGTGTGGTTCACGACGGCAAGCTCTACAGCACCGAGGTCAACGGCGGGCTCTATGTGACCGACCTCACCACCGGCACGTGGAAGGCGATCGGCAAGCCCGAGTACGGGAATACGGTGGTGCTCTTCAGCTCGGGCTCGAAGCTGTACAGCATCGAGAAGGCCGGCTCGTTGTTCGAGATCGACCCTGCGACGGGCTCGTGGAAGGGCATCGGCAAGCCCGGCGACTGGCGCGGGACGACGGCGGCCGCCGTGCTCGACGGCAAGCTCTACACGACTGAGACCACGGGGAAGCTTTACGAGAGTGATTTGACGACCGGCGCCTGGAAGGTGCTCGCCAAGGATTTTGCGGACACCGTCGTGATCTTCAGCGCGAAGAGTTCGCTGCTCACGATTGGGCGTGGCGGGTCTTTGTATTCTGTTGCGGTGAAGTGAACGGCCCCTCACCCGGACTACGACTCGATGGTGACCGCGCCCAAAAACTTCTGGGCTCCGACGAGATCGACCGTTCGTTTGGCGTCGTCCGTGTCGGTGACTCCGAGCTCCACGACCAGCAGCGCCACGTCGACGGCCAACGTCACCGGAATGCCTGACTGCGCGCCGATGACCGAGTCGATCGACACGATCGCCAGCCCACCACTTGCGATGTGCTGCATCATGTCGACGATGATGCGCGAGACGTCGTTGACCTCGAGCCCCTCGGTGCTGAAGAGCTTCGCCTTCTTCCCCCGCACCAACGTGCTGACCTCAGCCAGCGCGTGCGCGACGGTCGAAGCCGACGCGCCTGGTGAAGCGGGGATCACCACCATCGAGTGCCAATCCCCGCGCATGCAGGTGAGGAGCTGCTGGTAGAGCTGCTGCGTCGCCGCTGGCTTCGTCATGGCCGCGTCTCCCCTTCGCGCGTGGTGCGGACCCACTCGGTCTGCTTCGGGCCTTTGGGCACTCGAAACGCGAGCACCCCCTTCCAGGCCACGTACGCAGGGGCGAGACCCAGGTCCATGAGCCCGCGCAGGCCTGTCCCTGAATGCAGCCAACCGACAAACACATAGAGCGCGACGCTCGACAGGGCGACTGAGAAGGCGGCCGAGGCGATCGCCCCGTGACCGACCATCGCGAGCAGCAGCGCCGAAGCCATCGCACCCAACAACGAGAAGCCCACCACCCGGCTCAACGGCGGCACCAACACATCCATCGCCAGATCCATCAACAGCGCGCTGCGTTGTCGAAGCCCATCACGAAGGAGCGGCCAGCCGTGCTGCGCGAGCATCTGCGCCCTGCCCTGCTCCCAGCGGTTGCGCTGTGAACGCGAGGCAGACTCGCCCGACACCATCTCACCCAGCACGTCGGCTTCCCACGCGTACGCCACCCGAAAACCCCGCCGGCCCAGGCGAATGCCGTACTCGAGATCTTCCACCAGCGAGTACGCGTCGTGCGGCACTTCACGCAGCAGCGACGTGCGAAAACACATGCCATTGCCCCGCAGCCCCGCGGAGACCTGGAGCCGCTCACGCCCGAGGCTCCGCACCTGGTGGAACATGGCCAGCGCGATGCGCATCAGCCGCGTGCGCCACGAAGCGTTCGGGTTTCGTACCCCGTAGTGCGCCTGCACGGCCACGTTGCCCGCAGCCAGTCGCGCCGCGAACGCCGAGAGCAGGTTCTTCGAGACGAGCGTATCGGCGTCGACCACCACCACCGCGTCAGCGCCTTCTTTCAGGCACCGCTCGAAGGCGTGCGCGAGCGCGTAGCCCTTGCCGCGCAGCTCGGCGTCGAAGCGCTCCAGAACCATCGCCCCTGCTTCACGAGCCCTGGCCGCCGTGTCGTCGGTGCAGTTGTCTGCCACCACCAGCACGCGGAACAGCTCAGCCGGGTAGTCGACCGACTGCAGGCTCTTCACCGTGGCCGCGATGCCCAGTGATTCGTCGTGCGCGGGCACCACGAAATCAAAACGCAATGAAGGCGGGCTCGGCGCCAGCGGTGGCTTCGGTGGAAACGAGAGCAGCGAGAGCGCCGCCAGATACAGCGCCCACGTCAGCACCGGCACGCAGAGCACCAGCAGGGCGAGCTCACCTGCATACCCGAGCACGTCGTTCACGGAAGTTTCACCTGGCTGAGCACGGGCAGACCCAGCGCGCGCTCGACCTGCCATGCCTCGACCAACCGGCCGCTCGCCCAATCGCGCAGCGCGCCGGCCATCAGCGCGGTGAACAAGGCGAGCACCGCGGTGACCCCGAGAATGATGGCCACGTCGGGCTTGACCGGCTTCTTGGGCACCGACGCGGGGCGCACCACACTGTAGCGGTACTTGAAGGCGGCGCGGGTGGTGTCTTGCTCGATGCGCGCCGAGTCGATGCGCATCAACAGCTCTTCGTACTTCGCCGCGGCGACGCGCAGGTTGTTGCGTGAGAACTCGACCAGCGGATCATCGGCGAGCTCTGAGTTGGTCATCGCCGCCTGGGCCATTTGCGGCGCCGAGACCCGGCGCATCGAGGCGTTGCGGGGCCGCGAAGGCTCGATGAGCGCCTCGGGATCACGCCCACCCTTGCGGCGGTACTCGTGCTCGAGCGCGTCGATGTCGCCCTTCACCTGCGACATCTGCGGCGAGTCGAGCTTGAGCGCCTGAATGCGCTGCCGCATGTCCATCACGATGGGGTGCTGATCGGCGTACTGCACCTTCTGCTCCTGCAACTGCGCGCTGAGCTCGGTCACCCGGCGGCTGCGGAAGTCCTCCAGATCGCCCAGCGCGCGCTTCTTCGAGTTGAGGAGAAACTTGAGCTGCGCGAGCTCCTGCTCGGTGGCCGAGCTGGGTGCGTCAGAGCGATCCTGCACCGGCTGCGGCCTGGGCTCGGGCGCGAAGGCGACGCTGCCGCTCTCGGGCCCTGGCATCGCACCGGGGCCCAGGCTGCCCTTGCGGCGGGTGTCGCGCACGCGCTCCAGCTCGTGCAGCGCGTCGTCGACCATCTTCTGCATCTGGCCGCCGTGCATCTCGAGAATCGAGAGCGCCTCGCTGATGGCCGTCATCTCGGTCACGTGGCGGGTCTCGAGGAAGTTCTGCTGCGCGGTCTCCACCAGCAGGTAGGCCATCTGCGCGTCGTGCCAGTCGATGGAGATGGTGACCGTCTGTTGATCGGTGCCCACCTGCAGCTTCTTCTCGAGCAGCCCCACCATCGCGTCGATGCGATCTTCTTCGGTGGGCTCGCCAGCCACGAAGTTCACCGCTTTGTCCTTGAGCTTGACCACCCCCGGGCGGGTCTCCTCCCAGTTCTTCATCAGGTTGGTCTGCTTGATCAAAGAGACCAGGTTGTCGTGCGCGAACACCAGCTCACGCGCGGCGCGGGTCGGATCTTCCGAAGGCAGGCTCGAGCGCGGGTTACCCAGCGCCCGAATGAGATCGTTGTTGTTCGCCAGCAGGCGCGACTCGACGTGGAACGTGCGGGGCAACACCACCGCGGCCACCGAGCCCAGCAGCACCATGATGAGAAAGCTGAGCGCCGCGAGGAACCGATGGCGGCGAACGCCGCGAAAGACGAAGCCCACCAGTTGGCGCATGAGCTGGGTGTCGAAGAGCTCGGGCTCAGTGCCCGGAGGCAGTGGCTTCGGTTCGATCACGGGCTGTTGCCCTCGAGCGCCTGAGCGACCGCGGTCTTGAGCTCAGTCTGGGTGAACGGCTTGCTCAGGTATACGCGCACGCCGAGCTCTTCGGCCTGCGCCCGGTCTTCCGGCATGATGCGCGCGCTGACCATCAAGATGGGAAGGCCGTTCAAGGTGGGCGTCTTGTTCACGTGCTCGCAGACGTCGTAACCAGACGACTCGGGGAGCATCAGGTCGATGCACAACAACGAAGGCCGCTGCTCATCGAGCCGCTTCATCGCGGTCTTGCCGTCGGCCGCCTGCGACACGGTAAAGCCCATGCGATCGAGCGCCGTGACCAGCAGCTTGCGGATCTCAGGGTCGTCATCCACTACCAACACGCTTCGCTTGTCGATGGTCACGGCGTCTTCCTCACCAGGCCAGAGAGTCTTGTTGCTGAACGGTCACGGAAACCGTGCCGACCGCCTGCAGTTGCCCTGGAGAGCGCAGACGGGGCTGTTCCGTCCATAGCACGCGCGCTGAAGCCTGCAGGAGCAACCACGTCTTCACCGCCCACACCACGGAACCTTCACTGAACACCAGCCGGTCACCTGACTGATCGAGCCCGGTGCGATCGATCATCGTCGCTGCGAAGGGCTTTGCCAGCGAGAGGCCAAGAGGCACGGCGTACGCGCCACCAAGGGCGGCGGTGACGATCCAGTCTTTGGCGGGGCGCCATTGCCCCTGAACGCGCGCCTCGACGCGCTCGTACACGTTGGCAGTGAAACGATCGGAGAACGGGGCCATGCGCAAAGAGGTGGTCACCAGCAGCGGGTGGCCCGAGAGCACGTCGCGAAAGGCCAACGAGGCCGACGCGACGGGCAGCAGATCCATGTAGTCGCCGGCAATGCCCTGCATCGCGATCACGTGCTCGCGGGTGAGCGCGAGGCCCACGCCCAGGTTCATCAACAACGTGCGCGAAAGTTGCCGATCCCAGATCTCAGAGAGTTGCGCGACGAACTGCTTCTGGCCGGTGACGAAGGTGGCCTGGCTGACCTGGCCAAAGGTGGTCAACCCATCACTGCGGCTGACGGCCTTGCGCAGGCGCACCGCGGCTGTGGGCCCGTATTGCAGCGGCAGTTGCTGGCTCTCCTGGGTACTGCCGGAGACCTGAAAGTGGGCGGAGAGGCCCAGGCTCACGCCGTTGCCAGGCTGGCTTTCCAGGCTCGCCAGGGTGGCTGAGCGCACGTAGGGAATGCTGCCCAGGCTCTGCACCTCGGCCACGGTGGTGGGCAGGCTCCCGTCGGGCAGACGCAAGAAACCGACGTCGGCGACGCCATACGCCGCGTCTTGCGCGATCAGGAACGTGGCCCGCGACCAGACGGTCTGAAACGCCAGCCGGGCGCGGTGCAGTGGGAGGAAACGCCCACCGTTGGCCTGCGGCTCACGCCACAGAAAGCTGGGCGCGTACAAGGCCGAGAAGGTGCTCGCGTCGACGCCCAGGGAGAGGTCGGCCCGGGGTGAGACCTCGAGATCTCCGGTGATCCCCCTGCCCAGATCGCCCGGCAGCGGCGTGCGCGTACGGGCGTCCGTGCGGACCGCGACGCCGTACCGCACATCGACTGCGAGGGCCGGAGTGGCCACGCAGGCAACGAACAGCAGGTATCGCAGTCCACGGTTCATTCGGCGACCACCACGTCACCGGGAAGAAGCGTGAACCGTGCTGCCGGGCCTTCGCCGCGCGACAACACTTCCCAGGTGAAACGCAGCCGCCTGGGCGCTGTTTGCGCGGCCATCTTGCGCAAGACGAACAAACCGTCGCGATGCGCAAAGTCGGTCAGGCCGCCCGAGGCCGCCAACGCCTGCAGCACGCCCGAGCCTGCCTCGAGGGTCACCACGCCGGGCCGCATCACCTCGCCCACGACGGAGACCACCACGGGGCGCGACTCCTCGAGGGAGACGGTCACCACCGGGTTGTTGATGAAGTCTTTGAGCCGCACCTGCAGCTCGGCGGCGAGCACGCTGGGCGACTTGCCGGCCGCGATGACGTCGTTGATCAGCGGCAGCGAGACCTTGCCGTCGCCGCGCACCTTCACGCGCGCTGACATTGCGTCTTGCTGAAAGACGCGCACTTGCAGCACGTCGGCGGTGGAGATCAGATACCCGGAGTCGTCGACGACGGCGCCGTCATCGACCTCGACGAAAGCGCCGCGCGGCGTGTAGCAGCCGAGCGAAAACACACAGAGCACAGCAAGCGGGATTCGGGTCATGGCCATGGCTCTTTTCACACCCACGACGGTTCGTCTGCTGAGGGTTCCCATATCGGTTGCGGGGTCTTTGCAAACCCCGCTCCGTCCGCCCCCCCCGAACGGTTTCAGCTCGCGCCGCGACCCGTCAGAACCACGGGGAACGTCTTGAGAATCAAGCTGATGTCTTTCGAGAACGTCCAGGTGTCGATGTACTGGAGGTCCATGTACATCCACTGCTCGAAGCTGATCTCGTTGCGCCCGGAGACCTGCCAGATGCAAGTCAGGCCGGGGCGCACCGAAAGGCGGCGGCGCTGCCAGGGCTCGTACTTGGCGACTTCGTTGGGCAGCGGGGGGCGCGGGCCGACCACGCTCATGTCACCCCGCAGCACGTTGATGAGCTGGGGCAGCTCGTCGATGGAGAACTTGCGCAGGATGCGGCCGACAGGCGTGATGCGCGGATCTTTCTTCATCTTGAAGACCGGGCCGTCGACCTCGTTCTGCTGAGCCAGCTGCGCCTTGAGCGCCTCGGCGTTCTCGACCATGGTGCGGAACTTCAGCATCTGAAACGGGCGGCCGTGCAGACCGGTGCGGGTCTGGCGGAAGAGCAGCGGCCCGCTCGAGGTGAGCTTGACCACCGCGGCGACGACGAGCAGCAACGGCGCGAGCACCCACAAGGCCACACCCGACGAGACGATGTCGAAGAGGCGCTTGAAGGCCATGCCGATCGGGCGAGACTGCACCGACTGGTAGTGGATGTAGCCGTCACCCACGCCGTGGCTGGGCAGCGGGCGGGCGCGCTCGAGGCGAAAGTTCACCGCGGGCATCGCGAAGGGCACACCGAACCGCTCGCACACCTTCACCGCCGACTGGATTTCTTCGAAGTGTGCCGAGTGCGTCGAGGCGAAGTACACCTCGGCGACCGGCACTGAACGGAGCACCGACTCGAACTCGGCGGCCGAGCCCAGCACGCGGGCCTTCAGCGCGCGGGCGGGCTGCTCGTTGTCGAAGCGCACCATGCCGAGCACTTCGTGACGGCCCTTGCGGCGGAGATCGTCGAGCGTGGCGCGGGCGAGCGGGCCGGTGCCCACCACCAGGACTTCGTCGATGGGGCCCGAGCGCGGCGAGAACGTGCGGAAGACGGTCGCGCGCAGCACCAGCGCCACCGGCCAGAGCACCAACAGGAAGATGCCGACGTTGGGCAGCCCGGCGTCAGGCAGCACCAGGGCCATCACGGCCAGGACGGTGGTGACCGCCAGCACCAGGATGGAGGTCATCGCGCCGTCGTCGAACGGCATGCGATCGGAGGCCCACGGATCGTAGTGACGCAGGGCCATCGCGGCGACCAGCCAGGTGCCGATGGCGGCGATCGCGAAGGTGGAGATGGGGCTGGTGGTCAGTGGATGGCCTGAGAGCACCGTCGCGCCAATGGAGGCGAGGGTGAGCGCCAGAAGATCGAGCAGAAGACTCGTGCGGGCGACGGCTCCGGCGGCGATTCTCCCGAAAAGTGAGTTCATGTGGGTTTCTCGGATTTCGAACTGCAGAAGTTTCGACTTCACTGGAATCTTCGCTCAACTGGCCGAACTACAACGCAATGCGTCAGCGGACAACTCGTTTGAATCACGTGATTACAGTCACCGAATTCTGACGTCGCTGAATGCACATTGAAGGCCGCCCTGACGCACTGCGCTATCTCTTTGAAATGACGCGTCTTGTCAGACCGCGTTACAACCCCAACCTGATGGAGCGCCCCAAAAACGAGGGCATCGACGCTCCAGATCCCCGCCCTGCTTTTTGCTAGCGATGCCTCCCATGACCTCGTCCTCCCTGTTCAGCATGAGTCGTTCCATCGTCTCGTTGGCCTTGGTTTCCCTCGCAGTTGCCTGTTCTGGGCCCGGAGGGGGCGGTCAAGATGCGGGCGGTTTCGATGGAGGCCCCCGTGATGGCGGCGCAGTCGATGCGGGTGTGTACGCAGGTGATGCTGGGGCGGCCTGTGTGGACGTCGGGAGTTGCTCTGCGGGGCAGGCGTGTTGCGGAGGTCACTGTGTCGACGATGATCGTGATCCCGCTCACTGCGGACAATGTGGCCGCGCGTGTTCGGCCGATCAGTTCTGCGGAAGGGGCGCGTGCCGTGCGGCCGACTTTTCGCAGCTCTGCCAGCTCCCCCTGGCGACCGTGGTGCTGGATGAGGTGACCGAAGACGACGATGCGGGCCTGTCGATGGCCGCGGCACTGGTGGCGAGCTGTTCCCCCGCGGTGACGGCCCGCGCTGTCCCTCAGGGCGATGGCGGCGTGCTCACACCCGACGGGCAACCCATCGCGTGGGGCGAGCTGCTGGTCGCGGGCGGGGGCTCGTTTCGCCAGCAGGCCGTGCGTTGGCTCGAGAATAACGGCGCCGCACAGGTCAGCGACACGAGCGACGCAGTCAACGCGATCTACTCGCTGCGTGATGGCGGGGTGATCTCGTCGGTGCCGGCCGCCAACCTGGGCCTGACGCTCGATCGGGTGGTGGTGCAGGTGGTGCGAGCCCCTTCGGGCGCGCTGGTGCTCAACGCCCAGGGCTTCCACGCGCCGGGCACGCTGGCCGCGGCTCACTACTTCGTGCAGACCGTGTTGCCGGCCCGCGCCACGCTGACCACCCGCTGGTACGTGCTGGAGTGGGAAGACCTCGACGCCAGCGGCGGCCCCACCGCGGGCGATCGTTATACGGTGATCGCTTCGGGGTCCTGAACAGGAAGCTGAGCAGGAACGGCTGCGGGCACCTTCCACGCGTTGGCCCGCGTGGCCAGCCGGCCGATGATCGAGAGCGAGATGCCCACGAAGAGGTCGAACATCTCGCTCTGGGTGCCCATGTCGCCGAAGGCCTGCATCAAATAGGTGACGATGACGCTCGACGAGATGAGCAGCGCCACGCGTTCTCTCCAGTCAGCGGTCGACGGCAGCGTCCTCCCCAGGAAGAACAAGGCGACCGCGAGGTAGCCGAGCACCGCGGTGAAGCCGAAGATGCCTCCGATCCACATCAGCCAGAGGATCGAGTTGTGCCCGACGTGGCCGAAGGCCGACTGGCGGAAGTCGTTGCTGGGCACGTACTCGGTGAAGGCGTGCCCGAAGCCCTGGCCGAAGAGCATGTTGTTTTCCCAGCTCTTCATCAGGTTGTAGTTCTCGATGTCGCGCTCGACGTTCGAGCTCTCTTCTTCGGTGTCTTCCGCCGGCGCGATGATCGAGCGCACCTTCTGGGCGGGCCCGAAGATCTTGCTGTTGGGCGCGTTCCACCCGGCGGCCAGGTAGAGCAGCATGAACGGCGCGAGCGCCACGGCGACGCGTTTCAGTTTGAGCTTCATCTCGTGCATGGGGCTGAGCCACGCGATGAGGCCCAGCGCCATCACGATGTCGACGTAGGCGATGCGACGATCGTTGAGCTTCAAGGCCAGCGCGATGACCGGCAGCCACAGCAGCATCAACCAGAAGTGTCTTCGAATCGGCTTTTCCCAGAAGAGCGTCAGCGCCGTCACCGCCGCGGTCACGAAGATCATCGTGTCGTTGTGACCTGTGGTGTGCGGCGGGTACAGCCCTCGAGGGAAGGCGATGCCGTACATGAAGAAGATGCCCAGGAACGACTTCACCAGACTGCCGGCCAGCAGCACCCCGAAGAGCCTGGGCAGGTCTTTGGGAATGTCGAGCGCGTAGAGCGCGAGCGACGCGGCGATGGGCAACATCAACAACGCGCGGAACTGCCAGAGCGCTTCGCGGAAGATGCCGCCGCGCGCGACGCCCATCACCACCAGCACGCCGACCGCGAGCATCGAGCCCAACAACGCCAGCTGCAGTGGGCGCGGCGCCTGCCCGCGAATGGGGTCGAGCTGCTCGAGCTGCGCTCGCGGCATCCAGAGGCGGCGCAGCAGCATCAGCAAGGTGAGCCCCAGAATGCCCAGCTCGACGCCGGTGAAGAGCGCGACGTTGCCGAAGAACGACCTGCCCACAGCAAAGAGGGGCGACTGCCAGACGCCGGCGTACGCGCGGTCGGTGGGATCGTCGAGCGTGACGGCCAGGAAGGCGAGCAGCAGAAAGGGCCACTTGAGAGGCCTCGTCCACAACAGCCACGCGGCCACGAAGGCCAGCGGCGGGAGCACCGAGACGGCCAGCCGGCCCCTGGAAAAGCCGATGGCAGCGCCCGTGAAGAGCACCACCAACAGGCCCAGCAGCAGGCCGCGGGGGGTGGGGAGCACGCGCTGCTTGACCTCATGCCGAAGCGCGGTGAGCACGGGCAACCCGACCACCGTCTTGACCTCGTTGCCGCAGAGCAGGCGGCGGCTGGTCAAGGCGAGCATCAACGCGCCCACCAGGCCCGCGAGGATCGACGCGATGACGGCGGTCACCACGCGCGCGAAGGGGCCGTTGCCCGAAGGCTCGCGCGGGCGCATCGGCGGGCGAACGAGGTTGAAGCGCAGCGTGTTGCTCTGGCGGAACACCTCGGCGCTGATGCGCTTCTCTTCGGCGGCGACGAGGAGATCGGCCGCGCGTGACTGATCGCGGAACAGCTGATCCTTGTCGCCCTCGAGCTGCGCCCAGCCACCGGGCTCGAGCAGGGTGGCCTTCATGCGGTTGACGCGTTCATCCATCTCGCCGCGCACGCTCAGCAGCTGCACGTCGAGGGCATCGGCGGCGTCTTGCAACGTCTTGCCTTCACGCTGAGCGCGCAGCTGCAGCAGGGTGCCCAGGGTGTTCTCCACCAGCGCGAGGGCGAGCTCGGGCGTGGGCCATTCCACGAAGATGCGCACCTTGTTGGCTTCGACGGTCACCGACAGCCGCTTGTCGAGAATGGCCACCAGCGCCTCGAGGCGATCCTTCTCTTCGACCGGCCCCAGGATGGCGGCCTGCAGCCGATCCTTCAGCTTGAGGGGCCAGGGGCGGCCGGCATCCCATTGATCGATGAGGCCGGTGCGTTTGACGATCGACACCAGGCGTTCGCGCGAGCGCAGCAGCTCGGGCACCGTCTTGAGTTCGTCGGGTGACGAGGGCACCGCGGCGAAGGGGTTGGCGAGGCGGTGCACCACCACCGGCTCGACCACCAGCACCTGGGCTTCGACGGGGTACATGTCGGGCACGGCTTGCGACGCGAGAAATGCGCAGCCGAAGGTGAGCAGCGCGCAGATCAACGCGGCCCATCGGTGACGCTTCAACACGATGCGGGAGAACTCGAGCAAGGTCACCCAACTCGCGGGATGACGACCCGCAGTAGAAACACGTAGAAGAGGTTGAAGAGGAGCACTCCTATGAGCGCCCGCTTAAGTCCGCGTACCGGATGAGCGTCGCGCGAAGCCATGAGCGGAATGCTCACGAGCGCGAGACAAACGGAGAGGAGCAGGAGTTTCGCCATGAGATTTAAGAACTACCATGAAGGGCCCGGCTTCGGCCCAGGGGGGCCGCCTCAGCGCGGCTGCAATAACCATGAACATCTTCACCACTGACGCTTTTCTCGAAACTGCGGGAGCGTTGTTCTACCCGCAGCGCAAACGCGCCATCGACGTGTGCCGGCTCGAGGGCCGGCGGCTGAGGCTGCTGGTGCTCGACGGTGAAGAGGTGGTGGGGCGCATGCCCTTCTACGACTTCCCCCAGCCGATGGACGACGCCAGGGGCCCGGTGGATCGCGAGATCTTCTACCTGCCGCGCACCGTGCTGGAGACCGTGCCATTGGCGGGGAACAGCCAGCCGCAGCCGCAGGGCCTGCAGCCTTCGCCCTTCATCGACTGGAAGAAACTGCCCACGTGGAAAGACTACGAGGCGAGGTGGAAGATGAGCGCGGTGACGCGCACCCACGACGGCGCGCGGCAACGGCGGCGCCTCGAGAAAGAGCTGGGGCCGGTGCGCTTCCAGCTCGACGACCCGCGGCCTGAGGTCTTCGACGCCTGCGTGCAGTGGAAGTCGGCGCAGTACAAGGCGACGGGGCTGACCGACATGTTCGCCGACCCGCGCAACGTGGCGCTGTTCAGGCGGCTGCGGGAGCGAGGGGTGCTCCTGGTGAGCAGCTTGAGCGCGGGTGACACGCTGCTGGCGGTGCACTTCGGCTCGTCGCACGACGGGCGCTTGGGCTGGTGGGTACCGGCGTACGACGCGAAGTTCGGCAAGTTCTCCCCGGGCAGGCTGCTGCTCGAGGAGCTCCTGGCGGCCAGCTACGACCGCGGCGACACCGAGTTCGACTTCCTCATCGGCGATGAGCCGTACAAGTTTCAGTACGCCACGCACAACCGGATCATCGGGCCGGTGGGTACGCCGCCGCTGAAGGAGGTCTTCATGGAAAAGGCGAAGGCACAGGCGAAGGCGTTGCTGGAAAAGAGCCCCCGCGCGATGGAATTTGCGCGAACTCTGCAAAAACGAATCAGGGCCGCGATGTAGTCATCGAAGTTCCCTCTCCCCCACGGGGGAGAGGGTCAGGGGCTTTCTACTTCTTCCCCGGCAACTTCATCTCAATCACCGAGATCGAATACGGAGGAAGCCGGTACGGCCGCCCCACCGGCACCTCGCGGGCCAAGAACCCGCGGGCATCACCGGTATACGTGAACACCCGCTGCGACTCGGCCACCGCACACCCGCTCAAATCGACATTCGCCTCGAGCGCATCGTTGGGCGAAAAATTGAGCGCAACCAACGTCATCGTCTTCCCGTCGACCGAGCGAGCCGCAAAAATCGAAGCATCCCGCGGGGCCGTCGTCGGCAGCGCCAGTTGCTCGAAGTGAGCCCCCTTCCCGTCGTAGTCCCTGAACGCGCGGAACGCCCAGAACGCCGGCGAGCCATCGGGCGGGTATGTCCAATACCAGGCGGCATACAGCCCTTCCTGACCGAAGCGGCCCAGCGCCTCGGCGAGCGCGAGGCCACCCGAGAGATGTTTCTCGGCGCCGAAGTTGTACTCACCGATGGCGAGCTTGAGCCCCGGGTAGTTTTCCTTCACGAGCTCGCGCATGCGCGGAATCAAGCGCACGGGCTCCTTGATCCACGACTCATCGGTGTACTTGGGATCCCACAAGCCGCGGGTCGAACGAATGCGCAGGGCAGCGCTCTGTGCGTCGGTGCGGCCGTCGGTGCCCACGCCCATGCCCCTGGCCTGCGGGTAGTAGTGAAGATCGAGCACGTCGAGCACCCGGGTGCCGGTCTTCTTTTCGTGCGCCGCGAGCTTCGCGAGCCACCAGTCGAGCAAGGGAACGTCGTCGTGCTTGCGGCGATCAGGCTTGAGGCTGAAGCCCGCCTTCGCGTCGATGGCCGAGTAGAAATACCCGGGCCAGCCCCACTCGGCCGGGCCTGCGATGACCGCGTCGGGGGCCACCTTTCGAATGGCCGAGCCGTATTGCACCGTGCGCTCGAGCAGCTCTTCGTAGCCGACGGGCTCGGGGTGAACGTCGCGGTGGGTGTCGTTCCACAACGCGGGTTCGTTATCGAGGAAGTACACGTCGACGCTCTTGCCGCGTTTGGCCTCGTGCCCGCGAATGGCGGTGACCCAGCGCGCCACGAAGTCAGGGGGCGCCGCGATGCTGGTGCGCGAGGGATTGCCGGGCGCTATCGGCTTGCCGTCCTTGCCCTTGCCGTTGCCGGCGTTGTGACCGTCGGGGTCGAACTCCTCTTGCGAGGGGTACTCAGACTTCGGGAACGAGGAGGACCGCGTGTCTTTGGCCACCCAGCCGATGGTGGGCAACGTGATGGCCGAACCCACGCGGCGATCGCGGTTCAGATCGAGGAAGCTCTTCCAGCTGTAGCCGGGCGTGCCGACATAATCGACGTTCCGGAAGTAGTAGTCAGAGGCGGTGTTCCAGGCGTTGCCGAGCTCCCAGTTGTAGCGGCTCATCGGGTTGCCGCCCCAGCGCCTTGAGGTGGCGTTGAGCTTCCACTGGTGCGTGTCGTTCGCGTCGAGGCGGGCGTTGAGGGCGATGCCGTAGATGAGCGGGCTGATCTCCTGGCCCCTGGCGCTGCAGTCGACCCAGAACGCCGCGGGGAGCCCGGGCTGATTGAGCGCGGCTTCGGCTTTCCTGACCTGCTCGGCGTCGGCGGGCGTCAGGCCCAGACGATCGATCTCCACCAGGCCCGGCTCGGGAATCGGCGCGTACGCGCGCAGCACCACGTGATCGAACGGGCGCAGCATGGGGTTGAGCTCGGTCATGGGAATGTAGACTTCGCTCCAGCCGTCGGGAAAATCGGTGCGGTGCGCGGGGGTGAGCTTCACGCGAGGAAAGACGTCGGCCTGCTCCGAGTCGACCCGCACCTCGAGAAAATCAGAGACCGGCGGCGTGCCTTTGATGCGGAAGACGAGACCGCCGAAGGTGCCCGTGAAACCCGAGCGCGTGAGAATCCACCCGCCGTAGTTCGACATGAGGTGCTTCTCGGGCTCGCCGCTCTTGCGCGGTTGGCGGTTCGCCCAGCCGTGGTCCTGCCAGCCGTTCTGCAGGTCACCGCTGTAGATCCACGCGATGACGTTGGGCGTCTTGGTGGCCCGCGTGCCCGGTGAGAACGTGGCGGGCTTCGGCGAGGCGGCCGAGCTGTTGCGACAACCGAGCAGCGAGACGCCGAGCACGAGGAGAGTGGCGATGCGCATGACCTGTGCCTGTTACGGCCACCGCTGCTGAAAGTCACTCGCATCGCCCCTGTGATTTCCGTCACCCTTTCGCCTCCCTGAATCCGGTGAAGCGAAGGGCCGACGCAGCTGTGTTAGGGCGTGGGCCTGCTCATGTGGAAGACGCTCATCGCCGATGCCCTGGAACTGCGCCGCGCCGCGAAGTTTGGTGACGACGCGCGGGGGCTGCTCAAGACCGTGCTCACCACCGACGGCTATCGCATCCTGGTGATGAACCGGGTGCGCGAGGTGGCTCGCAAGTTCCACGTGCCGGGGATCAACGCGATCTTACGGTCGGCGCAGCAGGCGATGGCGGGCATCGAGATCGGCAAAGAGGTCACGCTGGGTGAAGGCGTGTACTTCGTGCATCCGGTCGGCGTGGTGATCGGCGGCGACTCGGTCATCGGCAACCGGGTGCGCTTCTACGGCAGCAACACCATCGGCACGGCGAGCGACAACGGCTACCCGGTGATCGAAGACGACGTGTGGATCGGTGCGGGTGCGCGCATTCTGGGCCCGGTGCGCGTGGGGGCTCGGTCACGAATCGGGGCCAACGCCGTGGTGCTCAGCGACGTGCCGCCTGATTCGGTGGCGGTGGGCATTCCCGCGAGGTCGAAGCCGATGAAGTAGTCCCCTTCGGGGAGAGGGGCCAGGTTCACCGCAGCGTGCGCATCGCCAGGTACAACGCGCGATACCCGTTCTTCGGAGCGACCTCGAAACGTTCGGCGTGAAACAGCTCGAGCACATCGGGCCCCATGGGGAGTTCTTCTGCACCGACGAAGGCCTGCTCGATCGCCCGCACGAGGGAAGGCGGCGTGAAGGGAGCCAACGCCACACCATCGTTGGGGGCCTCGTCGGTGAACGCGATCGCTTTGAGCTGACCTTGATGATTCGGCAGCAGATCCTCGAGGTGCAGCGCGCTGCCCACTTCAGACGGGGGCGCGTACACGCTCGAGACGTCAGCCTGACCTTCGACCACCGCGCCGAGCGCCGCCTCGTACGAGCCGAGGAATTGCTGGGAGCCGAAGGTGCGATCGAGCTCGACGCCCCGCCCCTTCAAGAAACCAGCGACCAGCAGGTAGCCACCCGTCGACTCGCGATCGACCCACGCGGCGCGAAGGCCACGAAGATGATCGACGTGCACGCTCGCGCGCGCCTGGCAGACCAGCGCTGCGCGATAGGTCGCGGCGCCCTTGCGCACGGCGCGCACCATCACCGGAATGCCGGCGTTCTCCAGCCGCGCGCAGCTGAAAGGGGGGACCCACGCAAGGCTCGTTTCACCTGACAGCAGGCTGGCCGCGAGCGCGTCGTAGCTGGGCGCGGCAGTCACCTCGACTGGCAATGAGGTGGCGAAGTTGAGGAATTGTTCGAGCCGCTTCTTGCGCTCGGGATCCAGCTTCGCGAAGGAAGGTGGGAGCGCAACGCGCAGGACCGTGGGCTTCAAAGACACGTGGCACGCACCTTACCGGGTGTCGTTCACGACGCGGCGTTGCGCAGTTGCACCGGAAAATTCCGCTGTACACCTCGCGCTGCGGGTGCGGGCCCGACTCCGGAGCTTCGCCGGCCCCTCACCCCGACCCTGCGAAGGGAGAGGGAGACTTCCTGAAGTGACCGTCTTCCGAACGCAGAGCGCCCTTCTCAACGAGCGCCTGCAACAGCTCGAGCGCGAACGGTGCACCGGGCAACGCCGCTGCATCGATCGCCAACTCAGCTTCGTCGAGTGACATGCCGTCACGCAGCACTTCGAGTGCCCGTTGTTCCGTCGCGTCCAACTCGGCTGGGGTCGTCGACTTCTGCGCGGGGCTCGACGAGACCGCCACGTGACCCCGCGCCGGCACCAACCCCGTCAGTGCAGCCTCGGAGACATCGAGCTTGAGCGCGCGCACCTCTGCCAACAACGCAGCACGGGCATCGGCCACGCTCTCGAAACGATCCGCCGGATTCATCGCGGTCATCTTCGCGACGAGCTCGCGAAACGGCTTCTCGGGCAGCGGCGGCAACCCCACCTCGGTGACCAGCCGGATCACCTCGACATCTTCAGCCGCGTCGAAGGCCTGGCGATGCGCAAGACACTCCCAGAGCACCACGCCCAGCGAGTACTGATCACTCTTCGAATCAGTGACGTCGTCGAGCAGTTGCTCAGGAGCCGAGTAGGAAAGCTTACCGCCGGTCGCCCCCTGCCCCGTCAACGACGCCACGCCGAAGTCGATCAACTTCACGGCGCCCGCCGAGCTCACCAACAAATTGTGCGGGCTCACGTCACGATGCACCACGGGGGTCAGCCGACCCGACGAATCTTTCGCGCCGTGCGCCACGCTCAACGCGGTCGCCGCCTCGAGCGCCACTCGCAGCGCAGCGCCCAGCGGCAGGGGAACGCTTGCCAGGAGCACTTGAAGGTCGACGCCATCGACGAACTCCATCGCGAGGAACCACTGCCCATCGACATCGCCCAGCTCAACGATGCGCACGATGGTCGGATCATTCAGCCGCGCCACCACCCGCGCTTCGTGCAGGAACCTGTCGAGGAACGCCTTGTCGGCCGCGAGCCGCGGGAGAATCCGCTTGATGACCACGGTCTGCGAGCCCTTGCGCGCGAGGAACACCTCGCCCATGCCGCCTGCGCCCAGGCGCTCGCCCAGCTCGTAGTGACCGAAGGAAGTCAGCGAACCTCGACGACCGTCATCGAGCCGATGAGCGGGGTGATCTCTGCGCTGCTCTCTTCACCGACCGCGAGCCGCGCGGGGTTGGCGACGTCCTGGCCGAAGGTCGGGTCGAGCTGCGTCCACTCGCCGACGTACGCTTCGACCCACTCGTGCCAGTACAGCGCGGGCACCTTGTCGTCGTTCATCAGGTAGACGAGCCCATCGATGCGCTTGGCCGGAATGCCGAGCGAACGAAGCATCGAGACGGCGAGCAGCGAGTGCTCGGTGCAGTCGCCCTTGCGCAGCCTGAGCACGTCACCCGCGCTGTCAGAAGACGCGCCGTAGTCCTTCTCGAGATTGGTGAAGACCCACTGGTTGATCTTCTTGGCCACCGTCCACGCATCCTTCTCGGTGCCGGCGATCGCCTTGGCCTGCGCGATGATGTCGGGGTTGTCAGCCTCGACCGCGATGGTGGACTTGAGGTTCTTGCCTCCGTTCGGATCGGCGAGCGGGCGGGCCTTCAGGATCTTCGGCGGCGCAGCCGACACGGTGACCACCACCTTGCCCTCGCCCTCCTGCTTCCACTGCTGGCGATAGGTGTTGTTCCAGAAGCGCTCGGTGACGCCGGTGAGCACCATGGTGAACTTGCCGGGCACCGTCTTCGCTTCCGGGGGCGCGGGCTTCGGCAGCTTCACGCGCGTGAGCGAGAACACCTCGACGAGATCGACGCGTTTGGCCACGTCTTCCGGCTCGAGCACGCCCGTCATCATCGGGCCGTACTGCACCTCGACCATGCGGCCCTTCTGATCGACCCAGGCCTCGGTCGGCACCTTTTCCTTCTCGGAGAGGGTGGTGATCTTTCGCAACTGCGCCTTGACGCCGCCCACCACGCGCGCCTCGGTGCCGCCGACGGTGGTGGTCACCATGTACTGTTCGAGATCCGTCGAGTCGGTGATGGTGCCGACGACCTTCGCGTTGCGCTTGAGGGCTACGCGCGCCTGATCAGCGTCCTCCACCACTTCCTTCGAAGGCGGGAGCATTTTGATCTCGTTGGGCTGGCCCGGCTTCTTGCGCACCACGCGAACACCCTCAGGCAGCGCGCTGCCTTCGAGGCTCTGCGTGCCGCCGTCACCCGACTGCTCCATCACGAAGGTGAGCAGCTTGCCGCCCGGCTTCGATTCGTAGACGCGGGTCTCCTTCATCATTCGATCGCTGACGGCAGCGCCGACCTTGGCCTTGAAGTGCAGCTCGGTCACCGCGGTCACCGTGTCCTTCTTGGGCGAGAGCGTGATGCTGCTGAACATGTAGCCAATCTTCTGACCCTTCAAATACAGGCCCATGAACTCGCCCCCTTCAGGGCGGGGCACCTTCACCACATCGGTCAACGGCTGGGCGCTGACGAGCGCGGGCACCAGGGCGAGGCAGAGGGCAAACGAACGGGCCAGAATCAACGGTTACTTCCTTTCGAGGTGCGGCTACGACGCGGCGCGCCCAACCCTATGCATTGGATTGTTCGACATGCATCCGCAAAACAGAGCGCGCGGCATCGAAATGCCCGGATAAGGCCCTGATCCACCATGGCCAAGACCCTCCCGAAGACCGGAACCCCGCGTGACGCAGTGATGCAGCAGCTCAAGGCGCTGCACACCGACGACGCGAAGTGGAAGGACGGGCGTACTTTCAGCCTCGTGTACTTCGCAGGTGACGAGGTCTCTGCGCTGCTCAAAGACGCGTACGGCGAGTTCATCGCGGAAAACGGCCTGTCGCCCGTCGCGTTCCCCTCGCTGCGCCAGATGGAGTGCGAGGTGGTGTCGATGGCCGCCGATCTCCTGGGTGGAAATGAAGACGTCGCCGGCACCATGACCTCGGGCGGCACCGAGAGCATCATGATGGCGATCAAGACCGCCCGTGAGTGGGGCAAGAAGATCAAAGGCATCAAGCGGCCGCACCTCATCGTGCCGGCTTCAGCGCACCCCGCGTTCGACAAGGCGGTGCACTACTTCGACGTCGACTACTCGCACGCGCCGCTGCTGCCCGATTTCCGGGTCGACGTGGTGGCGATGGAGAAGCTGATCCGCCCCGAGACGGTGTTGCTCGTCGGCAGCGCCCCTTCGTATCCACACGGGGTGATCGACGACATCACGGCCATCGCGGGCCTGGCGAAGTCGCGCGGCATGCTGTGCCACGTCGATGCCTGCCTGGGCGGGTTCTTCTTGCCGTTCGCGCGCAAGCTCGGCCGGGCAATCGCGCCGTTCGACTTCGCGGTCGATGGCGTCACCTCGATGTCGGCCGACCTGCACAAGTACGGCTACGCGGCGAAGGGCGCCTCGGTGGTGCTGTACCGGAGCGGGGGCCTGCGCCGTCACCAGTTCTTCACCTACGCGGGGTGGAATGGAGGGCTCTACGCGTCGCCTTCGTTCTGCGGCACGCGGCCCGGTGGGGCGATCGCCGCGGCGTGGGCGGTCATGCATCACCTCGGTGAAGAGGGCTACCTCACCCGCGCGCAGAGCATTCTCGACAGCACGAAGAAGATGCAGGACGGCATTCGGAAGATTCCGGGGCTCGCCGTGCTGGCTGAGCCGGTCGGCGGCGTGTTCGCGTTCGGGAGTGATTCGATCAACGTGTACGAGCTGGGCGACGCGATGGACGCGCGCGGCTGGAAGCTGGATCGGCAGATGAACCCGCCGGCGTTGCACGTGATGGTGACTCCGGCGCACGCGGCGGTGGTCGAGCAGTTCCTCAAAGACCTGACTGAGTGCGCAAAGAGCCTGACGGCGGGTGAGCCTGCGCCTGATGGCAGCGCGGCGATGTACGGCATGGTCGGGACGATCCCCGATCGCCAGCAAGTCGACGACTTCCTGGTCGAGTTCCTCGACGGGCTCTTCAACCGAGCGTGAAGTACAAAAAGCCCGATACACGAAGCGCACCAAGTGCACCAAGTGCTCCAAGTGCTCCCTCTCCCCGAGGGGGAGAGGGTCGGGGAGAGGGCTGACAGTGATTCTGGCGCTCATCGTCTTCGCTTCATTCCTGGTCGAAGCCGCCACCGGCTTCGGGAGCATGGTGGTCGCGCTCACCTTCGGAGCCCTCTGGTTCAACGTGAACGAGCTGCTGGGCTGGCTCATCCCGGTGAACATGGTGCTGTCGACGTATCTGGTCATCCGAGCATGGCGGTTCGTCGAGTGGCGCTTCCTGGGCACGCGAATGATCCCGCTGATGGCGGTGGGTCTGCTGCTGGGAACCCTGGTCGCTGCGAAAGCGAACGAAGCGATCTGGCTCAAGCCCCTCTTCGGAGCGTTCGTGATCGCCGTCGCCGCCTGGCAGCTCAAGACCGCGCTGAAACCATCACAAGTCGCAGCGCCCCTTCCCGCCCTTGCGCGCATCGCCGCCCTCTTCACCGCTGGCGTCATTCACGGAATCTTTGCCACCGGCGGCCCGCTCGCGGTCTTCGTCTCGGCGCGAGAGCTTCCGGACAAGGCGGTCTTTCGCGGAACCCTCTCGATGCTCTGGTTGGTGTTGAATGCGCTCGTGTTGCCGCGGCTGGTGATGGACGGACAGGTGACGGTGACGACGCTTAAGACGAGCGCGCTGATGCTGCTGCCTCTGGGCGTCGGCATCGGTGCGGGTGAGTGGGTGCATCACCGGCTCGACGAAGTGCGTTTCCGGATCGTGGTGGCAGTGATGTTGTTGGTCGCAGGGGCCGTGTTGGTGACCCGCTCATGAACATCCTCCACGCGCTCTTCTGTCTCATCACCCCCGCGATCGCGATCTGGGCGGCAGACCGCTTCAAGCCCGCCAAGGTGCTGGGGCCCGTGGTGCTCTCGTACGCCGCGGGCATCGTGCTGGCGAACATCCCCGGGGTGAAGCTCGACGAAAACTTCGGCCAGAGCCTCGCGGGTGGGGCCGTGCTCATCGCCATCCCGCTGCTGCTCTATTCGACGGAGATGGGAAAGTGGCTCTCGCTCGCGAAGAGCCTGCTGCTGTCCTTCCTCTTCGCCTGCATCGCAGCGGTCGCGGCGGCGAGCATGGTGGGCTGGTACTTTCGCGACGCGACCGACGAGTGGTGGAAGATCGCCGGCATGTTGGTGGGCGTGTACGTGGGCGGCACCGCGAACATGTCGGCCGTCGGCTACGCGCTCGACGTGAAGCAGGAGACCTTCGTCATCCTCAACACCGCCGACTTGATCACCGGAGGCGCGTACCTCTTCTTCCTGCTTTCCGTGGCGCAGCGATTACTCTCGAAGTTTCTTCCCGCCTTCAAAGGCGACGCGGGCCACGAGGCCTTCGAGCACCCCGGGCAGTCACTCTCGAGGTGGACGCGCGGTCACGTGGCGCCGATGGGCAAGTCGTTCGCGCTGACCTTGCTGATCGTGGGCAGCTCAGTGGGCCTCACCTTCCTCGTGATGGGCAAGCTGCACGTGGGCCTGTTGATGCTGGCGATCACCACGCTGGGCCTGGGGGCGTCGCTCTCGAAGAAGGTGCGCAGCTGGGATGGCTCGTTCGAGCTGGGTGAGTACGTGCTGCTGATCTTCTGCGCCGGCATGGGCAGCCTCGCCGACGTCAGCAAGGTGACGGGCACGAGCCTGACGTTGTTCTCCTTCGTGGGCATCGTGATGGTGCTGGCCGCGGTGATTCACTTCGCGCTGTGCGCCCTGTTCCGCATCGACGTGGACACGGCGATCATCAGCTCGACCGCCACCATCTTCGGCCCTCCGTTCATCGGGGCCGTGGCCGCCGCTTTGAAGAACCGCGCGCTGGTGGGGCCAGGACTGACGCTCGGATTGGCAGGCATCGCGCTCGGAACGTACCTGGGGCTGGCCACCGCCTATGTGCTCAGGGCGCTGGCGGGCTGAATCCCTGAGGTCTGAAGACCAATCGGAGCATTTTCCTCGAAGCGTGGGCGTGGCATACCCGCGGTCACGATGGCTAAAAAATTCAAGGCAGCGATCATCGGCGGCAGTGGGTACGGCGGAGCAGAGCTGGCGCGCCGGTTGTTGATGCACCCTGACGTCGAGCTGGTCCGGGTGGCGTCGATCGATCACGTGGGTGAGCCGCTCAGCGCGGTGCACCCGCACTTCGAAGGCGCCACCGAGCTCAAGTTCGAGAACCTGACGCCCACCGAAGCCGCGAAGGGTTGCGACGTGGCGTTGCTGGCGTTGCCGCACAAGGTGACCGCCTCGAAGGTGCCCGAGCTCATCGCCGCGGGCGTGAAGATCGTCGACATGTCAGGCGACTTCCGCCTGCGTGATGCGGCGCTGTACGAGAAGTTCTACGGCGCCAAGCACCCGCACCCCGAGCTGCTGGGCACGTTCGTGTACGGCTTGCCCGAGCTCAACCGCGAGCAGATCAAGAAGGCGAAGTACGTCGCCTCTCCGGGTTGTTTCGCCACCAGCATGGAACTCGCGCTGCTCCCGCTCGCTCGCGCAGGGCTGCTCAACGGCGCAATCGTGCACGTGACGGGCATCACCGGTTCGTCAGGCTCGGGCATCGCGCCCGGCGCCGGCACGCACCACCCGTCACGCGCGGGCAACCTGAAGACCTACAAGCCGCTCGAGCACCAGCACGTGCCTGAAGTGGTGCAGACGCTGGAAGACGCCGGAGCGAAGGGCCTCGAGCTGCGCTTCGTGCCCATCTCGGCGCCGCTGACGCGAGGCATCTTCACCACCTGCTTCCTCGAGCTGCCCGCAGAGATCGACACCGCGCGCCTCACCAGCATGTTCGACGAGACCTTCGCGCGCGAGCCGTTCGCTCGCCGCCCGAAGCAGCGTCTTCCTGAGGTGGTCGCGGTCGCGGGCTCGAACTTCATCGAGGTCGGCTTCACGGCCGGCAGCGCGGTGCAGAACGGCAAGCGCACGGTCACCTGCTTCGCGGCGATCGACAACTTGATCAAGGGCGGCGCGGGCCAGGCGATTCAGAACATGAACATCGTGCTCGGCTGTGATGAGCGCGCGAGCCTGGAAGACACGGGGAACTGGCCGTGAGCGCGCGCCCCATCGTCGTGAAAATCGGTGGCGAGGTGGTCGGCTCGGGTGAAGCCGCGGTGCTCGCGGCAGACTTGAGGGTGCTGATCGACGGCGGTGCACGCATCGCCATCGTGCACGGGGGTGGGCCGCAGGCGACGGAGCTTCAAAAGAAGTTGGGCCTGCCCACGCAGCAGATCGCCGGCCGCCGCGTGACGGATGCCGCGACGCTCGACGTGATGAAGATGGTGCTGGCGGGAAAGCTCAACGTCGATCTCTGCGCGACTCTGGTCGCCGCGGGCGTCAAGCCGGTGGGTCTGCACGGCGCGTCGGGGCTGGTGGTGAAGGCGGTGCGTCGTCCGCCCAAGCCGTACCCGAACGCAGGGCCTGACCCGGTCGACCTCGGCCTCGTGGGCGATGTGACGGGCTTCAACCTGGCGCTGCTCGAGACGCTGTGGGTCGCGGGCTACGTGCCGGTGATCGCGTGTCTGGGTGCTGATGCTCAAGGCGGCGTGTTCAACATCAACGCGGATCTCGTGGGCAATCAGCTCGCGGCGGCGTTGAAGGCAGAGCGGCTGTTTCTGGTGACGTCGACCCCGGGTGTGCTGAAGGACATCAATGATCCGAACTCACGCATTGAGCGGCTGAGCTGCGCGGAAGCACGGGCGGCGATCAAAGACGGCACCGTCACCGGCGGCATGATCCCCAAGCTGGAAGAGGCGATGGCCGTGATCGAACAAGGCGTGGGCGCGATCCACATCCTGGGCAAGCTCGGCAAGGGCGACCTCGTGCGCGCTGTGAAGGAGCCCGGTTCGGTC
>JAYVFP010000341.1:0-7264 GCA_043773025.1 Archangium sp. | reverse complement strand
CCGGTCTCCCCGAGCGCAGTCGAGGGGGCACTTGCCGCTCGAAGCCGAGGTAATCCCTCGACTCCGCTCGGGATGAACGGTGAGCGCTCCTTATTTCGTTCAACCCTGCGACCCCAGTCGAGGGGGCACTTGCAGTGCGAAGGAGAGGCAATCCCTGGACACCGCTTTGGGATGAGCGGTGTCCGCTCGTTATTTCGAAAAAACCTGCGAGCGAAGTCGAGGGATGACCTTTGCTCGCGCGGCAGGTGGCATCTCGACTGCGCTCGATGCGAACGGTGTGAGTGCCGCCGCGTGAGTTCTCGCAGCTCAGCGCGGCGCAGACGGGTGGGGACCACCGGGCACGATCAAATTGCGCTCGAGCATGCGGACCGCGAGTCGCACTTCTTCACTCTGGTCGACCCGCGCCCTGCGATTTCCGCGCGGCGCCTTGACGTCATCGAGCAGCGCCTGCGCCTCGGTGCGGCTCGCGTTCGCCGCCCGCAGCTCGACGAACATGCTGCGCAGCGCGAGCGCGGTGAGCAGCAGTGGATCCTTCACGCTCTCCAGCCGAACCTTCGCCGACCCCAGCGCGGTGCGCGCCGCCTCGGCCTCTCCGTTCAATGACTCCAGCGCCGCCAGGTACGTGAGGAAGAGCCCCTCGTGCCGCACGTCGCCGACCTCAGAGAGCAGCGCCAGCGCCTCGCCCACCGTCTTGTGCGCCTTGCTCAGCTCGCCGCGTTCACCTTGCAGGTGCGAGAGCTTGCCCAGAAAATACCCCTGCAGCCGCACCTCGCGGATCGCCTGACACCGCTGCACCGCGTCGCGCAAGAACGCGTGGGCCAACTCGAGGCGGCCTTGATCCTGAAAGATGCCGCCCATGGTGCCCAGAATGCGCGCCTCGTTGAGCCGGTCACCACGCTCACGTGCGAGCGGCAGCGCCTCGTCACAGTGCATGATCGCTTCAATCGGCTCATGCCGCGCCACGCGCACGATGCCCATGTACGCGAGCGTCTCGATCTGCGTGGCCTTGTCGTCGACCGCGCGGGCCAGCCCCAGCGCCTCTTCCAGGCCTTCCAGCGCCGGGTCGATGTTGCCCGAGACGAAGCGGGCCACCGCGAGATCCGTGAGCACCCGCGCGAGCAAGGAACGGTCGTCGGTGGTGCGCGCGAGGGTCAGCGCCTGCGTCAGCTCTTCCACCGCCTGCGTCAATCGGCCGCGCACCCGCCACGCATTGCCGCGCTGCCGCAGCCCGATGGCCAGGGTCTGCGCGTCGATGCCCACCGAGCGGCCCACCCGAATCGCGTCGTCCAACAACGCCAGGTGCGAAGCGTACGGCCCGGTGCGCACGATGACGGGCTCGAGTACGGTGAGCGCACGCAGCGCCGCGTGTGCGCTCTCTTTCGAAGGCGGCAGCGTCGAGAGCGCGCGTTCGAAGACCTCGGTCAGGTTCTGCCGTTCGACGAAGAGCTCGTTCATGCCCTCTTCGGTGCGTTCGGTGCCGAGCTTGTGGAGCGACTCCTGGCCCCGCGCCAGAATGTGCGCGGCGTGGCGGGTGCGCGCGGCTGCGACGCCCTGCATCGCCTCGAGCTGTTGGCCCGCGAACTCGTGCACGCTCTCGAGCATGCCGAGGCGCAGCTCATTGGGCAGCTCGGGCGCCACCGAGTGCGTCAAGAGCGACTTGCGGTCAAGCGCGGCCACCACCTCGAGCCGCAGCGGCGCCACCTGGAACGAGGTGAGATCGAGCACCTCTACCGCGCTGTCGGGCGTGAAGCCGCCGCGGAAGACCGAGAGCTGCGCCAGCGCCGACTTCTCCACCGCGGTCAGCAGTTGCCACGACCAGTCGATGGTGTTCCACAACGTCTCGTGCCGGCCTTGACCCGGCACCTGGCCACCGAGCACCTCGAAACGCGCCGACAGTCGATCGAGCAGCGCCTGCGGGCTGTGGTGTTGAAGCTGGGCCGCCGCCAGTTCGATGGCCAGCGCGTGGCCTTCGAGGCGCTCGCAGATCTTCACGAGGATGGGCAGGTCGTGGCCCGCCAGCCGGGTGCCGACCAACTGCGCGCGCGCGATGAAGAGCTGCACGGCTTCCGAAGCGGTGCCACCGGTGGTGGGCAACGCCTCGAGGGGCTGCACGGCTTCACCCGAAAGGCGCAATGACTCGCGGCTGGTGACGAGGAAGTGGGTGTCTGGCGCGAACTCCAGCCACCGGCCCAGCGTGCGCTCGGCGTGCACCACCACCTGCTCGAAGTTGTCCAACACCACCAGCGACGGCCCGAGGCTGCGCAAGGTGCGCCCGGTCTGCGTGACCGAGTCGTTGCTGCCGTCGACCGGAAGGTCGACAGTCAACGCGCGCGCGACGGCCTTGCACACATCGTCTGCGCTGCGGGCCGCAGCGAGATCGACGAACCAGGTGCCGCCGGTTTTCGCCCAACGTTCACGCTGCCGCCACGCTGCTTCACGGGCGAGCCGCGTCTTGCCCACGCCTCCAAAGCCCACCACCGTGACGAGCCGTGCACCTTCTTCGAACGCGGTGGTCAGCGCGTTGAGCTCGGCTTCGCGGCCCACGAAGGGTCCGTTGGGCGGCAGCAGGTTGGTTCGGCCGGGGTGTTCGTTCAAGAACTCGGAGACCGCGGCGAGGAACTGATCTTCGTGCGGGAGCGGCGCACGTTTGCGGCCCGGCTTCGTGGTGGGCTCCGCGCGTTTGACGGCGATGGTCTCTTTGGTGGGAATGAGCGCCGGCCCACCCTGCGCCGTTGGAGTGGGATCGGGGAAGAGCGCCTTGAGCGCCCCCGCCACGCGATGCGCGGAGTGGGCGCTGCGCGTCTCGTCGAGGTGCGCTTCGAAGGCATCGGCCGCCTCGGCGCAGTCGGGGAACCGCGCCGAACGATCGGCCTCGAGCATGCGCATCACCACGTCTTCCACGCCTTTGGGCAGCGTGGGCACGAGCGAGCTGGGCAACGGAATGCGGTGCTCGAGGATCGCGCGCAGCGCCTCGGCGTCGGAGGGCTTCAAGAAGAGCCGATGTCCGGTCAGCAGCTCCCACGCGACGATGCCCAGCGCGAATTGATCGGACCGGCCGTCGAGCTCCTGCGCCTCGAGCTGCTCGGGCGAGAGGTACGCGAGCTTGCCCTTCACCACGCCGACGTCGGTCTTGGTGCTGCGCGTCGCGGCGTGCGCGATGCCGAAGTCGAGCACCTTGGTGATGCCGTCCCAGGTCACGAACAGGTTCGGCGGCGAGATGTCGCGATGCACGATGTGCAAGGCGCGGCCGGTGAAGTCGGTCTTGGTGTGCGCCGCGTGCAGCCCGCGGGCGGCGTCGATGAGGCAGTGCAGCGCGACGGGCAGGGGGAGCAGCTCTTTGCGTTTGGCGATCTCGTGGAACACCGCCGAGATGTCGCGGCCGCGCAGGTACTCCATGGTGATGAAGTAGAGGCCGTCGGCCTGGCCCGCGTCGAAGATGTTCACCACGTTGGGGTGACTCAAGTCGGCGGCGATGCGCGCCTCGTCGAGGAACATGCGCACGAACTCCGGGTTGTCCGACTGATGCGGGAGGATGCGCTTCATCACCACCAGCTTCTCGAAGCCGTCGATGCCGGCCTGGCGCGCGAGGAAGACCTCTGCCATGCCGCCCGAGGCGAGCTTCTGGAGCAGCGTGTATCGCCCCGCGAACAGAGCACCAGTCATGACGAGAGCTCCTCGATGAAGTGCGCGATCTCGGTGAGCGCCACGGCGCGATCGGTGTCACGCGGAATGATGTGAAAGCCGCGCTGCAACAACACCCGCCGCGAGAAGGGCAGCCGCTGCTGCAGCGCCATGACCTCGTCGGTGTCGACCACGTGATCATTCACCGCGCCGATGATGAGTGAAGGGCAGGTGATGCGAAGCTCGGCTTCTCGCGCGAGATCCGCCAGCGTGAAGAGATCGAAAGCGCGCGCCATCGGGTAGCGGGCCAGCACCGGCGCGCCCGCTCGCACCTCGGCCGACTCGATGTCCGTGCCTTTCTTCTCGATCCACTGCTCGCGCACGTCGAGGCCCGGCAGGCCTCGCAGACGGCCCAGCAGACGCGGCCCGAACTTCTTGAGCTTCAGCGCGGGCGCCAGCAACACCAACCCGCGCACGCGCGGATTTCGCGCCGCCAGCACCATCGAGAGCAGCCCTCCCATCGACAGACCGACCAGCACGACCTTCTTCGCACCCGACAGGGAACTCAGCGCCTCGGTGGCCGCGTCGAGCCACTGGTTCAGACCCGCGAACAACATCGCCTCGGGTGTGGTGCCGTGGCCGGGAAGGCGTGGACACAGCACGTGCGCGCCGCGGGCGGCCAACGCTTCACCGACCGGGCGCAGCTCCCACGGGCTGCCCGTGAACCCATGGAGCAGCAGCACGGCCACCTCGGCCTCGCCCACGGAGGGGCCCAGCGTGAATGGCGCGGTCTTCACCTCGTCGAGTCGCTGCGACATCTGCCCCGAACCCTAGCGCTGTGATGCTCAGAACCAACTCAACATCGCTCGACGAACGCCACCGAGGGGAATAGGCAGAGCGCATGTCCGACCCGAAGCCGCCCGAGGTTCAGCTCCAGATTCAGCTCGATGACGCCATCGCCAATGGCCAGTACGTGAACATGGCGCTCGTCAACCACACCGAGACGGAGTTCACCCTCGACTTCATCTACGTGCAGCCGCAGCAGCCCCGCGCGAAGGTGCTCTCGCGCATCATCACCAACCCCAAGCACATGAAGCGGCTGATGTTGGCGATGCAGGACAACGTGGCCAAGTTCGAGCAGAAGTTCGGGCCCATCGAAGTGACGGATCCCGGCACGCCGGTTCACTGAAAATGCGCGCACGCTCGTTCGCCTGGCTGGGCTTCATGGCGCTGCAAGCGTGGGCCGCTGACCCCTGCGTGAAGGATGGGCTGCTGCTCTTTCCTTCACCGGGCGCCGTGGTGCCGACCAACGTGCAGTTCATCATTCAGGGCACCGGTGAAGCGCAGGCGAAGGTGCAGGCGCTGCTCGCCAGCAACGCCATCGCGCTGGTCGCGCAAGGCAAAGACGCGATTTTCGTGAAAGCCGAGAAGGGCTTCGTCTCGCAGGTCTCGCGCGTGGCCATTCGCCTGCGCCCGCTCAAGCCGCTCGAGGCCAACGTGGAGTACTCGCTTTCGCTGCCCACCGAGATGGCGGGCGTAGCGCTGCTCAACGACCAATTGGGCGACGGCTCATTGCGTTGGCTCGCCGGCGCCGGCCCCGACAAGAAGTCGCCCCGCTTCAAGGAGCGGCCTTCGTCGTCAGAGGGTTTTTACGAGCAGGACAAGACGGGCGGGCTCACGCGTAAGCTGCGGCTGCGCACGTTGATCGACGAGACCAGCCCCGCCTGGTTCCTGGTGAGCATGCAGAGAGCGCGTGGTGGTTCGGCGCGCCAGCAGTACCCGGTCGCGGTCGACGGTGACACGTTCACCATCGGCCACGACGCGTGCAGCGGAAACTTCGGCTTCGATGACGGGCGTGCGTACAAGCTCACGCTCGAGCTCTTCGATGCGGCGGGCAACAAAGCAACGGAGCGCCCGACCCTGGAGATCGCCGCGCCCCGCCCGCTTCAGTGAGCCTTCTTCAGTCGTCTTTGCCGCGGCCCTTGTTCTTCTTGATCTTCACCTTGCCCGGGCCGGGCGTGTCGATGACCACCGCCTTGCCGTGCTTGTAGCGGCGGTACTTGCCCTCGGGCACGCGCACGATTGAAGCCGGCACGCCGGGGCCGTCGACGACCACCCAGCCACCGCGGTGATCCTTGGTGCGGTACCAGCGCGGGCCGCGGCGCACCCAGTAGTAATCGCTGACGAAGTAGACCTCTTCGTCATAGTCCTCGACGACCTGCACGCCGGGCTCGACCACCACCAGCGGCGGAGGTGAGTTGAAGGTGAGGGTGGGCAGCTGAACGTTGATCTGCACTTGCGCGAACGCAGGCAGGGCAAGCACCGAAGCAGCAACGACGAGGGTTCGGATTCGCATGACCCGAGAGTACGGATCGCTGCTCCCGGAGGGCGAAGTTTTTTTCCTCAACTCACCTGCACGGGCGGTAGGCCTTGTGCAGGCTCACCGGCCCCGAAATCTAGAGCGCTGGGGGCGGGGCGACCAACCGGCGAATCACGTCAGCGAGCGCTGGCGCAGCGCCGACCACCTCGAGCGGAAAACGCGCGGTGCCATGAAAGGGCACGCTGTCGGTCACCACGACGCGCGCGAGTGGAAGCACTGCCAGGCGATCCTGCGCGGGGCCGACGAAGAGGCCGTGAGATGCGACCACCGTCACCGGCGAGAGGGCGCCGTGGGCGATCACCGTCTGCACCGCCGCCGCCAGCGTTCCGCCCGTGGCGATCATGTCGTCGACCACGATCACGTGGCGACCTGACACGTCGCCCACCACACCCATGGCCCTCACCTCGGAGCCCGAGATTCGCTGCTTGTGCACCACCGCGACGGGCAGACCGAGGGGCTGGGCGAAGGCCTCGGCGCGCTTGACCGCGCCCAGGTCGGGCGAGACGACCACCGCGGGCAAGGTGAGGGTCGAACGAAGGTGAGCGATGAGCAGCGGCAGCGCGTCGGCGTGTTCCACCGGGCGGGGAAAGCAGCCTTCGACCGCGCGGCTGTGCAGGTCGAGGCAGATGACGCGATCGACCCGGCCGGCGGCGATGAGCTCAGCCACCACGCGGGCGCCCAGCGGCTCGATGCCCGAGACCCGGCGATCGTGCCGCGCGTAGCCGAGGTAGGGAATGACGGCGGTGACCGAGGCGGCGCCCAGGCGCTGGCACGCGTCGCTCATCAGGGCGAGCTCGAGCAGGTGTTCACCCACGGGCGCGTTCAACGCCTGAATGATGAAGACCTCTGCGCCGCGGACGTTCTCTTCGAGCTGAACGTCGAGCTCGCCGTCGGGAAAACGTTCGATGCCGCAGCGGCCCAGCGTGAGCTGCAGGGCGGCCGCGACGTTCCTGGCCAGGGCGGGGTGCGACGAACCAGCGAGCAGGACAGGGCGCATGGGGGCTCAGCTGACCCGTGCGCCCTCACAGGTTCAAGCGGCATCTCGAGCGGGTCGGCGGAAATGGGAATCGGCTTCCATCACCGGTCTGCCCGAGCCTTCGTCGAGGGGGCACTTGCACTGCGAAGGAGAGGCACTCCCTCGACGCCGCTCCTAAAGGAACAGCCCGCCACCGTTCGCCCCGACAGGGTTGGCCGAAATAGAAATGACTCCAATCACCGGTCTCCCCGAGCGCAGTCGAGGGGGCACTTACCGCCCGAAGGCGA
>JAYVFP010000340.1:0-23654 GCA_043773025.1 Archangium sp. | reverse complement strand
AGTCATTTCTATTTCGGCCAACCCTGCGAGCGGAGTCGAGGGATTACCTCGCCTTCGCACTGCAAGTGCCCCCTCGACTGGGCTCGGGGAGACCGGTGGGGGAAACCCAGTGCGCAAACAATATCGATCGGCCGCCTTACAGCACGTCCCTGGCCGCCAGCGAGGTGGGGCACCTCTGAGCCGAGCTGGTCGATCCTTTCGCGGCCGGCCTTCTTGCGACCCGGTGAACGCCTGCGTGTATCGCGCTCCGCGAGGGGATCGGCTCTGCACTCGCTCGGGCATCGCCTCAGCGGCGCTTCGAACCATCGAGCCCTTGTGGCAAGGTATCCACCCATGCCGCGCATCGACCGCCTCGTCGCCCGCACCTTGAAGGACCGCCGCGTGACGCCGGAAGAGGCGCACGAGCTGATCAAAGAGCTCAAGACTGACGACCTGCTCTCGGCCCCGGAGCGCAGTGCCCTCTCAGACCTGCTGGCGACCCGGGGTGACGCCTTCGATCCCATCGCAAGAGGCCTGGTGACCCGCTTCCTCGAGGGCGGCACGCCGCTCTCGCGGGGGACGCTCCCAGACCCCCACCTGAGCTGGGACACCCGGACCCCCACGGCGCTCGTCACGCCCGCTGGTGCGCAGCTCTACGTCAACGGCGTCGAGGCCGACGACGTCATCCAGAACGAGCTCGGGGACTGCTTCCTGCTCTCGGCTTTGTCGGCCATCGCTACCGCCGACCCGAAGGCCATCGAAGACGCCCTCACCGACCATGGCGACGGTACGTTCACCGTGCGCTTCTTCGAGAAGCAGCGGCGCGGCCCCCCCACGCCGATTCAGGTGCGCGTCGATTCTGATCTCCCTGCCAAGCGCGACGGGACGCTCCTCTATGGCCAGGGTCGCGACCGCACCGAGCTGTGGCCCGCGCTCATCGAGAAGGCGTACGCGGCGTGGAAGGGCGGCTATTCCGAGCTCGCGTTGGGCGGCTACGCGAGCGACGCGATGCTCGCCATCACCGGCACCGAGGCCGACTTCTACAACCCCATCCAGGAGCTGAGCAGCAAGCAGACCTGGGACCTGCTGTCGGCTGCCCACGCCGAGGGCCGCGCGATGGTGACGGGCACGGGGGCCCAGCCGGGTGAGGGCTACGTGCCGATGCACGTCTATTCCGTCGTCAGCGTGCGCGAAGAAGGCGGGCAGAAGTTCGTCACCGTGCGCAACCCCTACGGCCGCACCGAGCCGGGCGACGACCGCAAAGACGACGGCGTGTTCGAGCTCTCGCTGCGGGAATACCGGCAGAAGTTCGAAGACCTGTATCTGCTCCAGGGGTCGTGACGTGGGCTTCGACTTGAGACGAGCCATCGCATCGGCGGCGCCCGGTGCGCGCCTCGAGGTCCCCGAGGGGACGTGGGCCGGCGGCCTGACGCTCGAGCGCCCCATCACCCTCTCGGGTGGAGGCAAGGCGTGCTTCGACGGCCTGGGCCGCGGGCCGATTCTGACGGTGCGCGCCACAGACGTGGTGCTCGAGGGCTTCACCTTCACCAACGCCGTCGCGCTCGCGGGCGCCGCCATCTCGTTTCACGAAGGCTCGCTCACCTTGCGCGACTGTTCGTTCGAGCGCTGCCAGGCCCCCACGCACGGGGGCGGCGCCCTCTACGCCCGGGGAGCGCAACTGCTCATCGAGCGTTGCCGCTTCATCGAGAACACGGGCCGGGCCGGCGGGGCCGTGCTGCTCGACCAGCTCGCCGAGGCCACGATTCGGCACTCGCTCTTTCTGCGCAACCGCGCCGTGCGCGGGGGGGCGCTGCGGCTCAAGGAAGGCGCGGCCGCCGTGGTCGAGCGCTGCACCTTCGTCGAGAACGCCTCGGTAGCGGACCCGCCGATGGCGAGCACCCTCGACCTCTGCGGCACGAAGACGCGCACGCCGCGCCTGGAGCTCAGACAGTCGGCCTGGGTCGGCACCAGCCCCTCTGAGCTGGGCGAAGGTCAAGAATTTCCCGGCGAGCTGGTGCTCACCCGCAACGCGCTGCCGCCTTCGCTCCAAGAGCTGGGGGGCGAGAACCGCTTCGAAGTGCTCGAGTGGTCGGAAGAGGGCTTGAAGATCAGCGCCTCAGCACTTGGCGATTGGGGCGCGATCGGGGCAGGATGACGGGTCTTTTTCCTTCGTCGTCCCTCTGAAGAGAAGCCCATGCCCACTCCACTTCGCCCCGGTTCGCCGTCGATTCGCCCCACCACGCCGACCGGCCCGGCCACCCCGACGCCCCCCGCGGGACCGACGCCCCTCACACCGGCCAGCACGCGCTCGAATGACCTGTACGGAAAGGCGCCGAAGGCCATCAAGGCCCAGCCTGCCCTGCCCGGGGCGGTCGACCTGGGTGACCTCGGCGGCGCGCGGGTCTCGGTGATGCCCGATGGCATGTTCGCGCTCGGCGCGGTGCCGACCTCGGTCAGCGAGCAGATTCGAGCGGTGAAGGTGGCCGTCAGCCAGGCCCCCGACAACCAGCCCTTTGCCGCGGTCAACGACGTGCAGACGCTCAAGACCGCGTCGGCTCAGGCGGCGAAGCTGTACGAGACGTTGCTGCGCACGCCGCGCAACGACAGCGAGATGCTCGAGTTTCGTTCTGGGCGCGCGGCGGCGATGGGCGTCATCGAGGCGGCAGCGCGGCGGGCCGGTCAGCTCGGCGAGACCGACACCCGAGACGCGCTGACGCTCGGCCTGATGTTCAGCGTGGCGAAGGAGCCCTTCCGCCCGCTCAAAGACTTCGTCTACGAGAGCTCGCTGTCTCGCGCGGAGAAGGGCGAGCTGGCCAAGACGCGCACCGCCGAGGCGAGCCTCTACCCTCCCACCCCCCCCTACGAAAAATGGATGAAGGACGGAAAGGTCAGCATCGTCCATTACACCGACAACGACGGCTCACCGCGCGAAGACAACGTGCAGCTGTACGTCGATCGCGGCTTCAAGCGCCAGGAGAACGCCGACGGGTCGACCACCCTCACCCGCAAGGCGAAAGACGGCAAGCCTGCGATGGAGGTCCTCGTTCCAAAGGCGCCGACGCACGACGCGCCGCCGTCACTGTTCGAGAAGATGGGCGACGCGTCGGTCGACCTCATCGTCTACGCGGGCCACGCGGGGTACGGCAAGCGGGTCGAAGACGCGCTGAGCAAGGGCGTCAGCGGCACGGGCGATGGCAAGATGGTGATGCTGCTGCAATGCTACGGCGAAGGCAGCATCGAGTCGGTGAAGCGCTCGTTCCCCGACGCGCACCTGTTCTCGACGCGCGAGGCGAGCGACGACAACTACGACTTGCCGCTGCTCAACCACGTGCTCGACGGCATCGACAACCGCAGCGAGTACAACACCATCGCCAAGAAGAACGCGAAGGAGTTCAACTCGTGGGTCAAGACGCTCGAGCCGCACCCCGACGGCATGAACGAGACCGACATCCAGTGGTACAAGGACCACGACGTCGAGACGCACTACTTCTTCCCCAACGAGCGCGCGGTCTTCATCGACAAGGTCGACCGCGACCGTGACGGCGTGCGAGACGTCGGCGATACGCTGTTCAACGTCGTGTACCCCAAGCGCGTCGACGCCTCGGGTGGCTACGACCCGCTCGACCCGGGGGCGCCGCTCGATGGGCTCGACGGCACCGCGGCCAGCTCAGCGGTGAACCAGTTGAACCTCTTCGCCCGCTACGCCCAGTTGCCGCCCGGGTTGCTGAGCAACGTCCCCTGGAACCCAGAGGTCTTCCAACCGGCGGGCTTCTTCGAGGGCCAGTCGACCGACCTCAAGGCTTTCAAGTTCGAGGTCGACCAGGCCAACGGTAAAATCAAGGTACAGGTGAACTCGAACTTCGCGCACGCACCGGGCAAGGCGCTGGGGCGCATGCTCGCCGTCGAGGCCGGCCAGTTCATCGCGTCACGCTCAGGCATGCCGGCTGACAAGGCCACAGCCCTCTCTCTTTCATTCCTCGAGCGCATCAAGCACCAGGAAGGCACCAGCTCGTGGAGCAGCAACAAGGTCGAGGCCGACGCGGTGCAGAACAAGTTGTTTCAAACGCGCTACGGCCTGGGGCTCTCGCTCGAACAACTCATCGCAGCCAGCGGCGACCCTGACGAGTTCGTCGCCACCACCTTCGAGACGATTCTGCAGAAGGTGCAGGGCACCTTGGGTCTCGAGGGGCTGGCGAGCGCCGCGCCGAAGCGCGCCACCGAAGCGCTCACGGTGCCGGACAACCTGGTCATCAACGGCAACCTCGACCGCGACGCGCTGCAGAGCCTCGCCAGCCGCCTGGGCGTGCAGGGCACCGTCGACGCGGCGGTGCACTCCTACCCGACGTGGACCTCACCTGGCAGCCGCGTGGTCATCTCGATGAACGACCCGCAGAACAAGCCCATGCTCCTGTCGATCGGCATCGACTCAGAGGGTACGGCGCGCTCGGCCGCGAAGATTGCAGTGGACTGAGCGAGCGCCAGGCAGCGCAGCACGTCGGGCCCGGGCGTCCTGCGCCAGGACCCGACCGCGCGAGCGCAGTCAGTCGATGGACACCGGCTTCGAGAACACGCCATCGCCCGGGCGGGCCGGCACGAAGCCGCCGGTGAGCACCTTCTTGATGATGACCTTCGTCGGGTCGCTCTTGAGGACGATGGCGTGTGCGCCTGCAGCTCGCCCGCCTTCGCGGAGATTTTCTTGTCGAGCACCTGGAGCTTCTCGTAGGTGGGCTTGGCTTTGTTCTTCTTGTTTCCCACATCGGTGTTGTGCCCTTGAGCCCCTTTATTGGGTGAGTCAGACTCTTCTCTTTTTTTCGGGGGCACACCTTGAGCTCAATCAAGTCTGTGGTGATTTTCGTCGCTGGCACGTGGCTGCTGGCCGGCTGCAAGTTCGATCTCTCGGTGCCGGATCCCCAGCGAGGCCGGGTCATTGGTTCCATCGACACGCAGAGCCGCCTTCCACTCGAAGGCCAGACGGTGACCCTGTCCTCCGACAAGGGCGACCGGCGGACCCAATTGACGGACGCCAACGGCGCCTTCGTGTTCAGCGACCTCCCACCTGGCCTCGTGCTGGTGAGCCTGGCCCTGCCCGGCTTTGCGAAGCTTTCTTCGGAGCTGACCACCGTTTCCTCAGGTCAAGACAGCGACGTGGGGGTGCTCGCGCCCGACTGGCTTCAGAACACGCCCTCGGCCGGCTCAATCGCTGGGAAGGTGTCGGCCAACGGCGGCGGTGACGTCAGCGGGGCCAAGGTGGAGTTTCTCCTCGCCGGCTCGGTGATCGATCAGCTCACCGTGGGTGCCGATGGGCTCTTCGTCAAACCGCTCCCCCCTGGGACCTTCGTGCTGCGGGCCAGCCACCCCGCCTTCGTGAGCGCCAGCTTGATGGACGTGACGCTGCTCCCCGGCGCGACCCTGGATCTCACCACCACCCCGCTGGTGCTCGACATCAACCCCGCCACCCTCACCGGCATCGTCTTCAAGGAGCGCGATCAACGACAGCCCGGCCCCGCCGCCGGGGCGCTCATCACCCTCGACTCCGGCCAGACCACCACCGTGGACGCCGCTGGCAACTTCCAGCTCACCGGGCTCGCCGCCGGCAATCGGCAGATGCGGGTCACCCTGCCGGGCTTTCACGACGCGGCGGTCTCCCGGCTGGTGCGCCTCGACCCCGGCGCGACCACCATGACGGACAAGGTGACGCTGCTCATCGATCGCGGCTCTGTGGTGGGCACCGTGAAGCTCGCCGACAACGCCCCGGTCTCGGGCGCCCGGGTGGAGCTGGCCAACGGCTACGCCACGCTCGTCTCCCCCAACGCCACCGATCCCTCGCAGGGCGACTTCGTCATCCAGAACGTGCCCGCCGGCATGTGGGGGCTGACCGCGCGCAAGGAGCAGTACTCCATCAAGTCGATCACGGTCACCGTCGAGCCAGGCGCCTCCGTCAACAGCGGGGTGCTGATCCTTTCCCGGCTCTTCGGTGACTTCAGCATCGACGACGCCGATCCGCTGAACACGGCCGGGTACACGCGCACCAGCGCCGTCACGCTCGATTTCGCGCGCTTTCCGCCCACGGGCGTCGCCAGCTTTCGCGCCAGCGAAGACTCCAGCTTCGACGGCGGCGTCTTCCTCCCCTACTCGAGCCCCCTCCAACCCTTCACCTTGCAGGCAGGGGAAGGCGCGCACACCGTCTACGCGCAATACCAGGACACCAATGGCCAGGTGAGCCAGACGTTGACCTCGACCGTGGTGCTCGACACCATTCGCCCTACCACCCCCAGCGTGACCTTCGAGAGCACGGGTAGCAACGGCCCGGCTCGCTTCACCAACCGCGCGCAGGATCTGCCCCTGCAGATCGTGGCCTTCGACGACCTGGGCTCGGGCCTCGCGTTGATGAAGGTGGGAGAGAGCCTCGACGGCCTGGGGAACGTAGGGCAGCCGCCCGCCGCATACCGCCTCACCGCCCTGCTGCGACGAAGCTCGCCCGTGGACGGGCCGCAGCGGGTCTACGTGCAGGTGATCGACAACGCCGGCAACGTCAGCGTGGCGGGCAACGACTCGATCGTGGTCGACACCGCTGCTCCCACGGGGAACATCACCGTTCTGCGCGGCATCAAAGCGACCGATGACGGCTACACCGGCAACGCGCTGGTGACGATCGAAGAGACCTGGTCCGACGGCACGGATGGCGGGGTGGTGCTGATCAAGCTCGCGAACGCGTCGGGTGACCTCGGAGCGTCCGTGTACCAGCCGGCCGCCAACATCGCAGCGTGGTTCATCAACCCCAACGGGGACGGCCTCAAGACCGTCTCAGCGCGCTTCCGCGACCTCGCGGGCAACGAGAGCGCCAACCCCGCCACGGCCACCATCACCTACGACACCATCGCCCCCACGCCTGCGGCTGCGAGCCTGTTGACCCCGGCGGTCACCCGAAACCCCGTGGTGAACCTCTCGCTGACCACCAACACCGCCGACCTGTCGACGATGAAGGCGCTCGCCCTCTCTGCCGAGGCGACCTTCACCTCGGCGGGCCCCTCTGTGGCGTTCCCCATGTCAGCCGAGGCGAGCTTCACGCTGCCCCCTGGAGATGGCGTGCGCACCCTCTACGTGCGTTACACGGATCGCGCCGGCAACGACGCCTTCACCAGCGTCTCGGTGACGCTCGACACCGCGCCTCCGCTGGGCTCGTTCACCGTCACCGGCGCACTGGGAGACGGCACGCGCTCCACCACGCTCACCTCGAGCACTCAGGTCACCGTCTCGCTGGTGCCTGGCGGCGCCACCGAATACCGCCTGGGCGACGAGACGATGACCAGCTGCCCCAGCACGGGCTACACGCCGATCGTCTCGCCCACCCTCACCAATCAGCCGCTGGCGGCCAGCGGGGTGATGACGCTGTGCCTGCGTGACGCGGCCGGAAACCTGCAGCACCTGCAGCAATCGCTCACCGTCGACGCCGTGCCGCCGGCCAACTGTGCCCTGACGCTCTCAGGGAAGCGGGTCGACGGTGCGGCCGCTCCGGCCGGGCTCACCGCGGTCACGTCGATCACCGGCGCCGTCACCTGCGCCGAACAACCCGCGGAGGTCCACCTGGCGAGCGCGCCCGTGACCTGCAGCAACCTGAACGGCGCGTCTCTGAATTGGCAGCCCTGGTCGTCGGTGCTGCCGGTGACGCTCGCGCCGGGGGACGGGAGCAGAGCCGTCTTCGGCTGCGTGCGCGACGCTGCGCGCAACGTCGCGGCGTTCACGCTGGCGGCCATCACGCTCGACACGTCGGGCCCCTCGCCTGCGACCGCCACGCTCGTGGGGGCCTCGCCCACCAACCAGGGCAGCGTGACGCTCACCCTCGCCGCCAGCGATCTGAACGGGCTCTCCACCACCGACGCGGTCACCGCCGCGGAGGATCTGCTCTTCACCGGTGCCGGCACCGTGGGCCCAAGCGGCTTCCCGGGGACCAGCCAGGTGAGCTTGCCGCTGTCCGCGGGAGACGGCGCCAAGGTGATCTACGTGCGCTTCCGCGATCGCGTGGGCAACGCCAGTCTGGTGGCCATACCGGTGGAGAAAGATCAGGCGCCACCTACCGGCTCCATCGTGGTGCGCGGCGCGCTCGCCGATGGCACGCCCTCCACGGACTGGGCGACCTCGACGGCGGTCACGGTGTTGCTCACGCACACCGGCGCGAGCAGCTACTTCCTGGGCGACGAGAGCCTGGGCACCACCTGCCCCACCACCGGCTACACCGCGATCACCACCTCGAGCATCGCCAGCACGCTCACCGGCGCCGCCTCACCGCGATCCGTGCGCATCTGCTTGCGAGACGCGGCGACGAACATCGCGGGGCCTTTCGAAGACACCATTCCGCTCGACACGGCGGGGCCTGCAAACTGCGCCTTCACGCTGGCGGGGCGAAGGGTCGATGGTTCGGCTGCCACCGCAGGCTTCACCGCCCAGACCGACATCACCGCCACCGTGGCCAACTGCACCGCGCCCGGCCCCACGGAGGTGGTGGTGAGCACCACCTCCATCACCTGCAGCGCCGCGGCGAGCCTGCCCTGGCAGCCTTTTTCGCCTTCGAGCCTGGTGAGCCTCGCGGCAGGCAACGGCGCGCGCTCGGTGTTCGGCTGCGGGCGCGACGCCGCCCGGAACGTGACCGCCATCAGCACGGGGACGATCACCCTCGACACCACCCCGCCCTCGCCGGCCTCGGCCACCCTGCTCACCGCCAACCCCACCAACCTGGTCGCCACCAACCTGCAACTGACCGCCAGCGACACCAACGGCCTGGGCGCGACCGACGCGGTGACCGCTTCACAGGACCTCTTCTTCGCCACCGGGCTCACCGGGCCCTCGGCCTTCCCCGTGAGCAGCCAGCTCGCCTTCACCCTCACCGGCGGCGACGGCGCCAAGAATGTCTACGTGCGCTTTCGGGACGCGGTGGGCAACGAGGTGGTCTCCACGGTGAACGTGACGCTCGACGCGACCGCTCCCACGGGCTCGTTGGTGATCCAGGGGGCGCTCGCCGATGGCGCCCCTTCCACCATCACCACCAGCACCAACACCGTCACCCTGCTGATCACCCAGACCGGCGCCACCCAATATCTCGTGGGGAACGAGGCGCTCACGAGCTGCCCTGCGGCCGGCTACTCGCCGCTCACCGGCAACAGCGTGGGGTACGTGATGACCAGCGCGTTGCCGTCTCGGGTGGTGAACCTCTGCCTGAGGGACGCGGCGGGCAACGTCTCTGCGCTCATCACCGGCACCATCCCCTTCGACGCTGCGGGGCCGCCGAACTGCGCGGTCAGCCTCACCGGCACCATGGTCGATGGCGGCGTCGCGCCCGTGGGAAAGACCGCCAACACCACCGTCACCGCGGCCGTCGCGGGGTGCACCGAGACGCCGACCGAGATCTACCTCACGCCCATCAACACGGCCTGCAGCTCGAGCGCGAGCTACCCCTGGCAGTCCTTCGCGCTCAGCCAGAGCACGGTGGTCGGCGGGCCCGACGGGGTCAACACGCTCTACGGGTGCGTGCGCGATGCCACGCGCAACGTGGGCTCGTTGGTGCCGGGCACGATTCTGCTCGACCGACAGGGGCCCACGGCGGCGGGGGTCGTGATCGAAGGCGGGGCGGCATTCATCAACGCCGCCACGGTGGCGACCAACGGCGGCAACATCGGCTCAGTCAACGGGAGCGCCCAGACCGCCGTGCTGTGGACCGTCTCGGAGAACCCCGCGGCCTTCCCGGCGGTCCGCGCGCTGGGGGGCTTCAACTTCACCTTCGCCGGCACCGGACCACGCACCGTGTACGCCAAGTTCATGGACGATCTCGGCAACGAGTCGACCGTGGTGACCGACGGCATCACCATCGACGTCGTCGCCCCCGACGTCACCGCCACCAGCTGGGCGTTCCTCGCGCCCCAGGGCGCCGCGCCCAGCTACACCAACAACCGGGTGCTCTCGTTCAGCCTCACCAACGCTCCCGCTGACGGCGCGGGCGTGCAGGTCACCCAGAGCGGGTCCTGCGTGTCGGGAAGCTTCGCGGGCGTACCAGTCGTGCCCCCGACCAACCCCTTCAGCATCACCCTCACGGGCGCCGATGGGGTCTGGCCGGTGTGCGCGAGAATCGTCGACGCGGCGGGCAACGGCTCGAGCGCGTTGGTCCCGATCACGGTCATCCTCGATCGCCTCGCGCCCACGGCGCCCAACATCGTCACGCTCCCAAGGTTGCTCAACGCCACGGCGCCCGCGGGCTTCGCGGTGGCCACCTCGGGTCCCGTGACCGATGCCAACTTCGATCGCTACGAGCGCAGCGGCGGCACCGCGTCGAGCTGGGTGAGCAACGGCACCACCGATCTGGCGATCAGCTCGACGTCCTTCGGGTACACGCTGCAGCCCAACAAGGCCAACGTGCTGCGCCTGCGCGCGGTGGACCGGGCGGGCAACGTCTCACCCGAAGACAGCGTGAGCGTCACCTGGGACACCGTGCCGCCGCAGGCGCTGGGCCTGCGCGACTTCTGGGTCGACAACAGCAGCGGCCGCAGCACCTTTCACTGGACCACGACGAGCGACCTCGACGTGGTGTCGTACAAGATTTACTACGGCCCGATCCCCGGCAGCACGGCGCCCTTCACCCGGCTGCCCCTCAACTTCAACGGCACCAACGCGGTCGAGGGTGCTTCTCCCATCACCGTTTCGGCGATCACCGGGCTCGATCAGTCGCTCGCGCTCACCGGGCTCACCAACGGCTCTCAGGTCTACGCGACCGTCACCGCGCTCGATGCCGCGGGCAACGAAGGACCGGCCCCCCTCGCCGGCCCCCAGCTCACGAACTTCTACGTGGCCCTCGAGCCCAACGAGGTGTCGATGAACCGCATCGCGCGCCTCACCCTGCCCGGTGCGGGGGAGATCGAGGCGATCTCGATTCGGGGTGACCGCGCCTACGTGGTGGGGCGCACCAATTCGGGCTGCGTTGCGGGTTCAGCGACCTTGACCGTGGTCGACTTGAACCCCCTCTCGGCGGCGATCTCGCAGGGCCACCCCGATCTCTCGCCGCCCACGCCGGTGATCCGTTACGGGCCGATCACCTTCCCCGACGTGATTGGCTGCACGGTCTCCAATCCCCAGCGGCCGCTGCTCGTCGACGTGCTGGCTGATGGCCCGTACCTGTTCATGGCGTCTGGCAACAACGTGCGCATCTTCTCGCTGGCAAACCCGGATCTGCCGTCGTTGATGGCGGGCTCACCCATCACGCTCGCAAACCCAGTGCAGCAGCTCAACCTCGTCGGCGACCGGCTCTTCGTCACCGGCGACCCGCACGTCACCGCGATCAACCTCGTGGATCTCTACGACAACGCCGTAGCCACCACGGTCACCACCGCCGACGTCATCGGCACCGCGCTGCCCAACATCGCTGGCCCCTGGTGGGCCACCGGGTCGACCATCACCCGCGATCGTTTGATTGAATTCACCGGGAACGGCGGCACCACCTACAACTTCCTCCTCGACAACGCGCTGGCGGCCGCCCCGAGCTTCACCACCGCCGCCGCTTCCGTGGCCGTGACCGGGAACTACGTCGACTCATTTTCCACCGTGCGCCACGTCACGGGCGGCAACTACCTCTACTTCTCCAGCAACTCGGCGTGGACTGTGTACCGGCTGGCCAACCTGTGGGGGAGCACCACGGCGGGGCCCGGCCTCGTGGGGACGGCCGATCAGTTCCGCCAGATCCAGACCGTCGGAGGGGAGGGCAATACGGTGGTCGGCAATCAAGCCTTCGTGCTGTCCGGCACCAGTCTGCGGACCATCGACATGACCCTCGCGAGCGCCATGTACGAATCGAGCGTCAACACCTTCGATTCTTCGGTGCGCTCGGTGACCCAGTACGGCGACTACCTCATCGTGGGCGGCGACCAGACCCTGCACTTCTTCGAGCTCGCCACTCCGCGCTCCATGCGCCAGGTGGCGTCGGGCCAGGGAGGGGGCCCCTTCGCAGATGTCGGGCCAGGCTTCCTCTACAGCGGCATGGGGCGGGTCCACGATCTTCACGTGGGGCCGGTCATGGCCCCCACCGTCACCAACCCCATCGCCTTCGGCACCCTCGATGACGTGTGGGCGTACGACATGGCGCGCTTCGGAGACCGGATGATCGCGGCGGAAGGCACGGGCTTCATCATCTTCAACGTAGAGGACGCGAGCGATCGCACCAGCAGCACGGTGTTCGACATGAGCGACACCACCACCGTGATGCTACCGGCGGGAAGACGGGTGACGGGGGTCGAGGCCTGGGGCAACTACCTCGTCGCAGCCGAGCTGCGAGCCGATGGCCTCTGGGTCGAGGTGTTCGACGCGAGGCCCCTGCGAAACCCGAACGTCGTCTTCAACGCCACCACTCACTCCAGAGGTGCCTTCCGGGTCGCGGCCTTCGCGCCCAGCGCCACCTTGTGGGCAGCGATCACCATGCACCATGGGCGAGCCGTCATCTCGCTCGACGACAACGCCACGCCCGCGCCCACACCCGGGGTGTACGTGGTGGACGTGCGCAGCTTGATGGACGACGTCGTTGGCGGCACGCCCACCGTGCTCGCTTCACTGGCGCTGACCGCGGTGCAGGAGACCGAAGTGCGGGGGGGCTGGCTGTACGCGGCTGCCAATGGGGGTGTCACGGTGGTGGACATCAAGGAGACGATGACCGAGCCGCCGACCGCGCTCCCGGGTTCGCCGACCTCGGTCGTTCTCCCCGGGGGCAGCAGCGGTTCGCTCGAGGTGTTCGGCAGCCACCTCTACACGGTGGCGCGGATCGGGCAGAGCATCCGCGCGGTCGACGTGCGCAATCCCACGATGCCCCGGGTGCTGTCCCAGGTCGCCCTTCCCAACATCACCTACGGGGGCACCTCGACACTCGAGGTCGGCTCCCCCATCAAGACCTTCCGTCGAGGGCTGATCGTGCGCGGCACCCGGCTCTATTACACCCACTACGACGAGGTCCGGGTGATCGAGCTGGAGTGACAGGGCGCGGCATCGTGGCGACGACCACCGAGAACTTGGCGGTGCCTTCCGACGTGAGGGACGTGACCGTCACGGTGACGTCGTAGGTCGCGCCGTTCACCGGCATCGAACACACCAGCACGGTGCCCACCACCGCGGCCATGTCGGACGGGCAGGTGACCTGCGGCGACGGCGGTGGAGGCGACGAAAGCGGCCGCAAAGTCGGCGGGCAAGAAAAAGCCCTTTGCGCTGAAGAAGCCGGTCGCCAAGAAGAAGTAGAGGGCCGGAATCCGCAGGTCAAAGCGAAGGTGCACAGACCTCCGCTCTGAACATCGCGAGCACGTTTGCCTGCTCACCCCTCAGCTCGCTGTCGACCTCAGGCCTCAGGCCGGGGCTCCCGGTTTCCCGCTTTGTTCTTCTTCTTTTCTGGCTGATGTCACGCGCGCACTTCCACGCCAGCCACCACGGGCCCGAGACGCCGCACCTCACCGACTCTCACGCCTGATTTCGGCAGCGCAGTCGCGACGACCGCGCAAAACCAGGCGACTCACGACGAGCTTGCTGCGCTCTGAAGCCGAGCGCCGCCAGCGCGTTCGACGGCGCTGCGGCGGCACACCGGCTGCAACGAGTAGAAACCGAAACGCCGGCGCCAGCAGAACCGGACACCCGGCCCCGATCAGCTCGACAAGCAGCGTCGACACCGTGTCGTGTGCGTTCACCCTTTCTGCGGCGATCCCTCTGAACAGCCGCCGGACTTCGGCACCCACGAAGCGTCGCTCGCACGCAGCAGCACCGTGAATCGGCCCGGCGCGCGGCGTACCGGCCTGCTGCTCGAGCGAGGCGCGAACCGCATCGGAGTTCCCGCGGGCGCTCTGATCGAGAGCTCAATCTCAACACATACACTGTATCTAAATGACACCGTCGCTCATTGAAACACATTCACCTGCTTCCGGTGTGGTAACTAAATCCACACGTCAGGAGATGAAAGGGGTGGGGCCACAGCGGCCGATCCCGGTCGAGGAACTCGAGCCCCACAAGGGGAAGGGTCATGCGCATTCAACGGTTGGTGGCGAGCCTTTTGGGGTCATGGGTCATCTGGTCGTGCAGTTCGTCGGACATTCCGGCGGCGCCTGACACACCCGGGGTGCAGCGGCAGGCGGTGGTCGGCAACATTCACCCGTTCGCGATTCAGATCGACGGGCCAGCTGCATCGCCACCGGGGGCCGATCTCTTTCCCGACGGGGGCACATCCTTGAACTCAGGCGCGACGCAGGACTGGGTGCTCGACAGCCTGGCCAACTCAGGCACGAACTGTCTGGCGAGCGACAGCACCACCAGTTGCATCCAGGCGAACGTCACCGGGGCAACCGGGGGCGTGGGCCACTGGAACGGCGTGCGCATCGTGGACGGCATCGCCGGCGCTGATCAGGACATCTTCACCAGGGGCGGCAAGGAGAACGACCCCTCCACCTGGGACATCAACAGCGGCACCGTGGGCTCGTCGAAGTACGACCTGGTGCAGGCCTATCTGGCCAACAACCAGACCCGCCTCTTCTTCGGCATGGAGCGGGCAGGCAACAACGGCACCACGGCCTTCGACTTCGAGTTCAACCAACTGGCCCCCAGGGCGCTGGCCAGTTGCCCGCAGCTCGACAACGTGCCCTGCCGCACCAATGGCGACGTGCTCTTCACCTTCGAGATGCAGGGCTCGGGCGGCAGCGGCTCGGCCACCCCGTTCGTCTTCACCTGGAACGGGTCTGCCTTCGTGAGCGCCTCGGCGGCGGGCATCCTCTCTTCCATCAACAACTCGACCACCACCAAGGGCGGCCCCTGGGGTCACGTCGATTCGCACGGCAACTGGGTGCTGGGCAACCTGGATCGTTTCATCTTTGCCGAGGCCTCCGCGCCGCTTTCCCTGCTGCCTGGCATCGACGCCTGCGGGGGCACCGCCTACGTACAGGTGCGCACCCGCTCGTCGTCCACCGACACCAGTGACCTGAAGGACACCTCGAAGGTCTTCGAGTTCAACTTCCTCGGGTTGACCGGCACGGCCAGCCTGAGCCCGTCGTGCAATCCGGGCTTCAACTACAACGCCAGCGCGCTCGACCAGAACGGCCAGGCCATCGCTGACGCCGGCTGCGCGTGGACCTTCAGCAACGGGGCGACCTCCACCACCTGCAGCGGCTTCCTCGCGGTGTCGCCCGGCACGTACACCGGAGAGGTGACCATCAGCGATCCTTCCAACGCGGGCTGCGACGTGGACGTGACCTCAGGACAGGTCGCCGCCTACGGAGTGCTCTTGGTGACTCCGGTGCTGGTGGCCACCTGCAACTCGACGTTCACCTACAGCGCCTCAGTGGACGGCGGGGTGAGCCCGGGCACGGCGCCGGTGAGCTGGACCTTCGATGGCGGGGGCACGGTGAGCCCGGCCACCTCGACCAGCAGGACCGGCACGGTGACAGTGGGCACGGGCAACGTCGGCTACTCCGGCACGGTGCAGGTGAGCGAGACGCGCGGCGCCCTGACCTGCACGGCCAACGGCACCGCCACGGTCAGGCCCCTGGCGCCCCTGCGCATCGACCTCAACCTGCAGACCAGCGTGCTGCAGTGCCCGACGCTGTCCAGCGACGTGGCCACCTATGCGGCCAGCTACTCGGGCGGCAACGGCAGCTACACGTTGGGTTGGATTGGCCAGTCGTGCTCGGGCAACTCGTGCACCATCGACCCGGCCGACGCCACCTTCTGTTCTGTGCAGACCGTGGCCGCCTCGCTCAGTGACACCTCGAACCTCTGCCCGCCGGTGACCAGCGAGACGGAGAACTACTCCAAGGTGACCACCCTCAACGCGAGTGACAACCCCTAGTACCTCGCCAGAACCGCTCACCGGTCCCACCGTTCGCATCGAGCGAAGTCGAGATGCCACTGCTGCGCGATGCGGAAGTGCTCCCTCGACTTCGCTCGGGAGGACCGGTGTGAACGCGGCCGTACGCCCCCGTTCGCATCGAGCGGGAGCCGCGAGGTCACTGAACCTCGAAGCTCAAATCGATCACGCCACTGTAGTAGTAAGACTTGACGATCACGTACCAGGTCGCCGTGGCGCCGGTGGTGTTGGTGCCACTGATGGTCTGAGAGTCACCACCGAAGGTCAGCGCGCAGTCGTTCGACGTCGCCATCGTGCACGACGGAGTGCGCAGGTAGAGCGCGGCGTCGACGCCATGGCCGAACGAGGTGGCGGTGAGGGTCTGGCCTGCAGGCACGGCCACGCTGAAGACGACGTCGCCGCCGACGGGCGTCACGCCGCAGGGCTCGCTGAAGTTCTCCGCCGCGGCCCCGATGTCCACCCGCCTGGTGGCTGAGCCGTTGGTGAGGGTGACTGCCTCGGCCGTAGCGCAGCTCTCGTTCAAGGGCGGAGGCACCGGCGCGTCGAGCGTCATCGACACTCCGAACGTCGTGCCGACACCGAAGCCGTTGTTGCCGAGGATCACGAAGTAGGTTCCGGCCGGAAGGTTGGTCTTCACGATCTCTGGCCTGAACCGGAGATCGTCCGCGCAGGCCAGCGAGGCACCCGAGGCGCAGGGCGCGCCGCGGATCTCGAGCACCGCGTCGGAGTTCGCTGAGCCCGTGGCGGTGATGGTGACCAGCTGCGGCTGGGTGAGGGTGAACTGGTAGACGGCGTCCGGGTGGCTCGCGCTTTTGCAGCGCGCCCGGTAGTCGGCCGAAGCCGACACGGTGTTCACCATCTGCGAGACGCCGGGCACCAGCGTGGCGGGGCTGGCGCACGTGTCGTTGGCCGGGGGAAAGATGGGCGGGTCGAGCGTCAACGAAAGTGCGGGGGTGTCTGCGCCCGCGTAAAAGTTGCCCACCACGACGAAGTACGTGCCCGCAGGCAGGAGAGGGACGTTGATCGAGTTGGGCGTGACCACGTTGCTGTACGCACAGGCCAGCTCGTTGGCCTGCTGGCACAGTGACGTGCGCAGCGAGAAGGCCGAGGTGCCGTTGGCCGGCTCGGTGAGTCGAATGGTCGCGTTCTGCGTCGCGGTGGTGGTGAAGGTGTAGGCGACGTCGCCGCCTCGGGTGTCGAGGCAAGAGAACGAATAGTCCTTGTTGGCGCCGGCGAGGCCCACCACCACCGTGGCGTTGGCCGCGAGCGGCAGCGCCGTAGCGCAGGTCTCATTGGGGACGATCGGGCTGGCCGGGCTCAGGGTCACGTTGAGCCTGAAGGCGCCCGAGCCCGTCGTACCTGAATTGCCGTCGACGGTGAGGAAGTAGGTCCCCGCCGGCAGCGCGTGCTCGACGAACCGGCCCTCGCCTGTCTCGCACCTGAACTCGGAGGCCGGGGTGCCGCAGGTGCTCGAGAGCGAGACTGCCGGCGAGAAGCCCATCATCGTGGTGATGTCGACGGTGACGTCCCGGGGCTGGGTGAGGGTGAAGGAGTAGTACGCCTCCGGGTTGATCCCCGAGGACGCGCCGCACGAGAGCGGCGCGGTGGCGTTGGCACTCAACGCGCCCACTGTGTTCCCCAGCTCGAAGCCGATGTTGTTGGTGAACGTGAGGGGCTTGGCGGTGGCGCAGGTGGCGTTGGCCAGCGCGGTGGGGGCAGCGCCGAGCTCGAAGCGCAGATCGTAGGTGCCGCCGGGCTGGTTCGAACCCGCGGCCGGCGCGAAGTTGTCGAGCAGGAGGAACCAGGTGCCCGCGGGGAGGCGATCGATGGTCAGCACCTCGGGCTGGTCGATGCCCCCGCTGGTGGCGCACGCCGGCTGCACGAAGGCGTCGCAGGGCGAGGCGATCAGCGCGAGCACCGGGTTCTGAGGGGTCGACGCGGTGCTGGTGGCGGTCACCACCAGGCTGTGCGGCTCGGTGAGCGTCAGCTTGAAGAGCATGTCGTTGCCTGATTCACCGGGGAAGCCGCACGACGGGTGGTACTGACCTCCCGCGGCGCCCAGGTCGGCGGAGACCGTCACCACCGGCTGGAGGCCGCCGTCAGGGCTCACGAAGCTGACCGGAATGGCCAGGCGGCAGGTGTCACCCGTCAGGGGTCCGGCGTCGAGGTCCTGGCCGCCGTCGATCTCGCCGCCACCATCGAGCTCGCCACCACCATCGAGCTCGGAACCACCATCGAGCTCGCCGCTACTACCGCCTTCACACACGCCAAGGGTGGGGTTGCAGGTGGCGGTGCCCGTGCATCCCGTCTCCGTGCACGGCTTCTGCGGGGCCGGGCCGCACGCGAGGAGGAAGGCCAACGGTACGGTCAAGAGGATCAGGCGCTTCATCATTCGAGTCGACTCCAGGGAGTGGTTGGGAGGGGATGGGAAGCACGCCCCGTCGACGCTTCGGCCACCGTGGCTGGACTCACGCGGTGAGCCGGACTGCGAGAACCAGTACACCGGTTTCGGTACCGACTGGTGACATTGGTGTCCATCTGGAATGGGGCCGCGGCAGGGGGCACCTGGCGCCGACGTCATTCGTCGGTGAAGGCAAACGCCCCGTAGCCGACCACCCGGGCGCGATCCCCCGCGGTCTCCCCCGAGTTCCGCAAGTCCAACACACGCACCTGAAGATGGTGCGACCGCGCGGCCACCAACAATCCCCGCAGCGGCTCTGCTCCACACGCCTGATCAGCCGCCAGCTCACTGCCATCCAACTGCCCGATGGCGTGCGCCGTATGCGCGTCGATCGCCCGCGCGTCTTCGAATGGCAGGTAGTGCGAGAGATCAGAGCTCACCACGATGAGGGTCTCGGGCCCGCCCCACACCGCGTCGAGCACCGCCGCGACGTCCTGGGGCGCCGCGTGGCCCACCACCAGCGGCAACACCGTGAAGCTCTGCAGCACGCGCTGGAGAAACGGCAACTGCACCTCGAGCGAGTGCTCGCGCTTGTGGGCCAGTGGGCTCTCGCCGACGAAAGGAAACCGCCGCAGCCGCTCTGCCAGGGAGTGATCGACCTCCACCAGACCCAGCGGCGTGGCGAGCGCGTGCACTCCGGGCAAAGCGAGCCCTTTGAAGCCCACGTGATGTGAAGGCCCCAGCAGCACCACCTTGGTCGGCTTGGGTTTCATCGCGGCGACCGCGGCATAGGCACTCGCAGCGATCGGCCCCGAGTAGATGTAGCCCGCGTGCGGAACGATCAACGCCTTGGGCCGCAGGTGTGGATCATTGGCGTGCGCGAGGAGCGAGTCGACCTGCTGCGCGAGCAAAATGGCGTTGCCCGGGTAAAACGCGCCGGCGACCGCGGCGGGACGGACGGCAGTGGCGCTCTGGGGCATGCACGGGTCTCCTTGGAGCACCGCCGCTCCTGACCCGATACGAGTAAAGCCGTGCGATGCGGCCGACAAGGCGCAGCGCCTGAGACTTCGGCTCGTGCACCCCGGGGTTCAGGCAGGGCTCACTTCGGCTTCGGGCGGAACACCGCGGGCGCCGCTGAGGTCGCCTCGAGAAAGGGCGCGCCGATGAGATCGAGGCAGTAGGGCACCGCGGGGAACACGGCCTCCAAACATTCGCGGATCGACGCGGGTTTGCCAGGCAGGTTGATGATCAGACTCGAGCCGCGAATTCCGGCGGTCTGCCGCGAGAGGATCGCCGTGGGCACCTTCTCGAGCGACTTCTTGCGCATCAACTCGCCGAAGCCCGGCATCATCTTCTGACACACCGCCTCGGTCGCCTCGGGCGTCACGTCGCGTGGGGCAGGCCCCGTGCCGCCGGTGGTGACCACCAGGCCGCAGTGCTGCTCATCAACCAGCTCGATCAACGTCGCCTCGATGGTGGGGCGGTCGTCGGGAATGAGGCGGTACACCGCCTCCCAGGGGCTTTGCAGCCATTCCGTCAGGGTCTGCCGGATGGCCTGACCCGAGAGGTCTTCGTAGACGCCGGCCGCAGCGCGGTCGGACAGGGTGACGATGCCAATGCGAGCGTTCATGGGAGCCCCGATATGGCATGGTGACCGCGTCATGAGCATCAAGCCCGACAAGTGCCATGGGCCAGACCGGCGTCACGCTGCCCAGGGCCTGAGGAGACACTGATGAGCGTTCGCAAGATTCTCAGCGCCCGCGCGGCGCGCCCCCAGGTCGAAGGCATGATGGACGCGTTGGTGCACGCGGCGGTCTTCATCGGCGGCTCCGATGGCCGCTTCGGTGAAGAAGAGCTCAACGTCTTCATCGACAGCATGCGCGAGGTGGTCAACTCGGCGGTCGGTGAGCAGGCGCTGGAGAACCTCGCGTCGACTGGCCGGCTCCTGGATCAAGCGCGGACTGCCAGGCGCGAGCTGCAGGTCAAAGGTGAACCCGCATTCCTGGCCGGGCTGGCCACCCGATTCCCTCCGCACTTTGCGCGCGATGGGCTGGTGCTGGCGTACCGCATCGTGCTCGCCGACGGGAAGGTGACGGACAAGGAGACGGCTGCGTTCGATGCGCTCGCCACCGCCATGGGCCTCGAGCTCGCCGAGACGCAGGTGCTCAAGCAGCTCGCCTTGCACAGCGAGCTGGCCAGCAAGGGTGGTCACAAGGGCACGTCGATCGAACAGGTTCGCCAGTTGGAGAACACCGGCTGGAAGCAGCTCGAGGGCGAAGACTTCGACGCGGGTGTGCAGTTCGACCAGGGCAGCGGGGCGCGATTGACGGTCGAGCTCGACTCGGGCGAGTCGGTGCTTCACGTGAACGTGCACGACGCCGCGGGCCGGGGGCCTCACCTGCTGTGCTTCTTCGGTGAGTCGCTGCCGTCGGTGTTGGCAGTGCTCGATGGCCTCAAAGAGTCGCTGATGCCGTCGACCATCGGTCAGACGTTGCCCGCGCTGCGGACGGTGTGCTCGGAGCTGTTCGTCGAACACGAAGGCCGCTTCACGCGGTTGTGACGCCGTTCGCCCCCGCGTTGCGACCGTTCGCTCGCAGCGCGCCCAGGTGAGCAGAACGCGGGGCCTACCCTCAGGGGCATGCGCTCGCTCTTCATCGCTGCCTTGTTGCTCGCCGCTTCAGACACGCCCGAGTTCGAGCTGCCCGCGCGCATCGAGCGGCTGCTGGAAGACGGCACGTGGGACAGTACGCCGGTCAGCTTTCGCATCATCGCGCTCTCGCACGTGGCCGATGGCTGCGTGGGTCAGCGCCGCGCTCACCCGGAACGCCAGGCCGACGCGCTCACCTGCGTGAAGGCCACGCTGCGCCGGGCGAAGGCCCTGCCGAAGTCGGTCGATGGGCTGCATCTGTCGCATCTCAATTTAATCTACGGCGCGGTGGATCAATTGGGTGCGTGTGCAGATGAGCAAGCGCACGCGCGGATCAGCACGGAGTTGGCGCGGCGCTCGCTGGCGGATCCCCTCCGGCACGCGGCGTCGTACGAGGGGGTCGGCTTGCGGTGGCCAGCGGATCAGAGCGTCACGCTCGCGAGCCTGGCCCGCTACGACGCGGCGCACGGGACTGGCTTGCTCAAGCAGCCCCTCGAGGAATGGCGCGGGGTGATGGCAAAGCACCTCGATGGGAAGACCGGGCTGCCCAGGTCGGAGCTCACGGGGAAGGGTCCGGGCGCGCAGCACCCACGGGGGTGCGCGCAGTCGTTCATCACGCGCTACTTGAAGGAATCGGATCCGGAGCTCGCCGCGAAGTGGTGGGCTTCGTACCGGGAACATTTCCTCGTGCGCATCGGTGCGGTGGTGGGCTTTCGCGAGTGGCCGCGCGGGGTCGAACGGAAGGGCGATGTCGACTCGGGGCCGATCATCTTCGGTATTGGAACGGCGGCCAGCGCGTTGGGGATCGCGGCGGCGAAGGCGCAGGGTGACGGTGCGTTGGCGGCGCAGTTCGAGGCGAGCGCGAGCGCGGTGATGATGACCTCGGTGGGTGGTGAGATGGCGCAGGGCGTGCTCGCGCAGGCGATCTCATTTCAAGGGCGCTGGTAGATCACTCCAAGCGACCTCTTCAGCCCTCGCGGCCCCTCACCCCAAACCCTCTCCCCGCTGTCGCAGGGAGAGGGAGCTCAGAGTGTGAGTCTTCCGCTCCGGTAATCCTCAATCGCCTGTTTGATTTCCCCATCGGTGTTCATCACGAACGGGCCCCACCGCGAGACCGGCTCACCGAGCGGCCGCCCCGCGAGCACCAGCGCCCTGCCCTGCTCACCCTCGAGCCGCAGCACCTCGCCCGCACTGAGCACCGCGAGATTCCCCTTCTTCACTTCCTCCCGGCTCGACCCCACCCGCATCGCCCCATCCGTCACGAACACGAACGAGGTGTGCCGCGCCGCAGTGGGCACCGTCAGCGCCCCGCCCTTCTCGAGCGTCACGTCGAGAAACAGCGGCTCGACGTCGATGCCCCTGACCGGCCCGGTCTTCCCCTCGAGGCTGCCGGCGATGACGCGCACCCGGCCCCGCTCCAACGCGAGCTCCGGAATCACCTCGGGCGCGATGTCCTGGTACCTCGGCGCGATCATCTTGCGCTGTGCAGGCAGGTTGACCCAGAGCTGGAAGCCCCACATCAACCCGCGCTCCTGCTTCGGCATCTCGGAGTGCACGATGCCGCGGCCGGCAGTCATCCACTGCGCTGAGCCCGGGCGCAGCCGGCCTTGATTGCCGACCGAGTCCTTGTGCTCCATCGCACCGTGAATCATGTACGTGACCGTCTCGAAGCCGCGATGCGGGTGATCCGGAAAGCCCGCGATGTAATCGTCGGGGTTCTCGGTCTGAAATTCATCCAGCATCAGGAACGGGTCGAGCATGCCCAGCGCCCGATTGCCGAGCGCGCGGTTGAGCGAGACGCCCGCTCCGTCGCGAGTCGGCTGCGAAGGAATCACCGCGGTGACCGCCCGCGAAGAAATGGTCGAACTCTTCTTTGCGCAGCTCAGCGCCAGCGCAGCAGAGGTGAGCAGCAGCTCCCGTCGCTTCAGCATCGGGCGCTTGCTGCGTGAAGCGGGCCTGGTGGACCTGACAGAGGACGAAGACGATGCACGCGCGAAGGTCTACTCGTTGTGGCGTGAACGTTTCGAACAGTTGCGCGAAGACGTGAAGACGCGATGATCGCGGGCGACGTGGTGAAGGTGCGACCTTCGTGCCGGGAGCGTCGAGCAAGGCAGCCATTCACAGGGTGAGCGCCTGGGCCTCGAAGACGGAATGGGTGCTGGGCCAGGTGAAGACAGACGCGAAGTCGAACGAGAGACCGGCGATTCCCAGTCTGTTGGAGATGCTCCGCCTCGAGGGGTGCATCGTGACGATCGACGCCATCGGCGCGCAGAAAGAGGTGGTGAGGACCATCACTGGGTGCTGGCTGTCGCCTTCGACGAAGACAGAAGTCGGGTGCGGAAGGACAACGTGCCGCAGAACATGGCGATGCTTCGCCATGTCGCGCTCAACCTGCTCAAGGCCGATAAGTCCACGAAGGTGGGCATCAAGACGCGCAAGAAGATGGCCGGCTGGAGCAACGCGCATCTTCTCGGCGTGAAGGGCCTGTACCAGCCGCGGCCGCGAAAACAGGCTCGCGCTCCTCGAATAGTGAGCGCATCGCGATCCAGGCCACCACGGCCAGTGAGCCGCTCAAGCTGATGCTGCAGGAGCACGACGCGAAGAGGTGCTCGCGGTGACGGTGACGCTGGGCGAGACGTCGTCAGGTGAAGTGATGGATGGTCACGCGATCACGGTGCAGGTGGGCCGCGCGGCGAGCTGATGGGACAGGCCTGCTCTGGGGAAGGCGGAAGGTCTGGTCGCCCAGCTTCCGGTGCGGAAATGAACTG
>JAYVFP010000339.1:0-23659 GCA_043773025.1 Archangium sp. | reverse complement strand
CCGGTCTCCCCGAGCGCAGTCGAGGGGGCACTTACCGCCCGAAGGCGAGGTAATCCCTCGACTCCGGTCGGGATGAACGGTGGGCGCTCCTTATTTCGAAAAAAACCTGTCGGGATGAGCGGTGTCCGTTCGTTACTTCGATCAACCCTGCGCTGCGAGCGAAGTCGAGGGAGCACTTTCGCACCGGCGCGCTCTCGTGACGTCAGACCCACTGATCAGCGTCGGCCTGCAGCGCCATCTTGGCCGTGCGGGTCATGCGCTCGCTGGCGAGCTGCTGTACCTGCTTGCTGACGTAGGGGTTCACCAGCACCAGCGCGCGGAAGTCATCGGCCATCACGCACAACGCGACCACGGCTCCCTTGGCCTTGATGGTGGCGGAGACGGGGAGTTTCGTGAGCACCGAGATCTCGCCGAACGCATCGCCTTCCACCAGGTCGGGATACGTGCCCGCCGAGTTGCTCTGCGAGACGGAGCACTGCCCGCGCAGCAACAAGAACACCGCCGCGCCCGGGGCCCCTTCTTCGAGCACCACCTCATCGGCGGCGAACGTGCACGGCGTGAAGGCCTTGGTGAGCCCCGCCCGCTGCGGCTCTGTCAGCGACTGCAGCAGCGGGTTGGCGCGCATGAGGTTCGAAAGCATGCGCTCGCGGTAGAACTGCTCGAGGCCCGCGCGCACGCCGGGGTGCTTCTCGATGACCGGCCCCATGCTCTCGCGGGGAAACTCGAGCACCACCACGTCGGTGTCGGCCTTCACGCTGGCCATGCGCGGCGCGCCCGAGAGCAGCGCCATCTCGCCGAAGAACTCGCCCTCGCGCATCACCGCCACCTTGTGCGCCTCGCGCCACACCGACACCGAGCCCTGCGCGATGGCGAACATCGAGCTGCCCGGTTCGCCTTCGGTCACCACCGCCTGCCCCGCGCGAATGGTCTTCGCGTCGATCGCGCCGTTGAGTACGGCCAGGAACTCTTCGGTGCTCAACGCCGAGAAGAGCGGAATGTGTGGGAGCGCGTCACGCGGGGGCAGCGGCGGCTCGGCCTCGGGCAGCAGCTCCTCGAGCGCGATCTCTTCGGGTGGGTGCTGTGAGGGGTCGCTCTGGGTGAGGCCGAACGCGCCCGGCTGCAGCGCGGCTCCGTGTGAGGCAAGCGCCGGCCCTGAGGCACCGGGGCGAGAGGCGTACAGCGAAGCGAGGTGCTGCTGCGCGAGCTGGTGGCTGGGGTCGAGCGTGAGGATGACGCGGCTGAGCGCGGTCGCCTTGAAGAACTCGCCCTGTTCGGCGTAGCGCTTGACCACTTCAGCGTACTCCGCGACGGCAGCCGGCTTGTCGCCCTGCCGCGCGAGGAGCTCGGCCATCTTCTGCCGGGCGGAGAGTTCACCGGGCACGGCCTGAACGATGCGGCGGTACTCCTCGAGCGCGGCGGGCAGGCGACCCTGCATCAACAACTGCTCGGCACGGTCCAACTGGCGGTTCACGGCGTCTGACATGCCAGTTCGTACCGCACTTCGACTGGACGTCGGAGTCCAGGCTCGCTAAACCGGTTCATTGAACATGTTTAATCAATCGCCTGTCCTCCGCTTCGCTCCCGTCTGTCTCGCGCAACGTTCCGCTCGATGAGCCGCGTCGACCAAAAGACCGCCACCGGCGTCGCCGTGCTCGACGCGGCGCGGGTGGAGTTCGAGCGGGTCGGCTTCGAGGGCGCCAACCTGAGGACCATCGCGCAACGAGCGGGCGTGTCGGCCGGCACGGTGCTCCATCACTTCGGGGACAAACGAGAGCTGCTCTACGCGGCGCTGTTTGAGGATCTCGAGAACACGTTGGCCAAAGTACTCGCCGACCCCGGCCCCGGCCCGCTGGAGGAGCAGCTCAAGCGGCTGACCCGCGGCGTGTTCCGCTACTACCAGCGCCGGCCTGGGCTCTCGCGGCCGCTGCTCAAGGAGTCGCTCTTCGCCGAAGGTGCGTGGGCGCAACGCTTCGCAGCCCAGGTGGGCCAGGCGCACGGGGTGGTGGCGAAGCTGGCTGACGAAGCCGTCGCCCGGGGCGAGCTGCGCGCCGGCAGCAACGGCCCGCTCTTCGCGGTGGCCTACTTCTCGTTCTTCTACTTCGCGCTCATCTCGTGGGTGCAGGGCGCGCACGCCAACCCAGGCCCGCTGGTGGAGCGCCTCGTCGCGCAACACCTCGAGGGGTCGCGCCCACTGCCGGTCACCAAGAGGAGCCGTCGATGACGCAGTCGATGTTCAAGAACGAACAGGCGAAGGTGAAGCTGACCGAGTGGTTCGACCGGTTTCGCGCGCGGCTGCCTCTGCCCACCCAGAGCCGGACCGTTCAGACCGCGTTCGGCCCCACCCACGTGCTGGTCGGTGGGCCAGAAGACGCGCCGCCGCTGGTGTTGTTGCACGGCGCGATGGCGAGCTCGGCGCATGCGCTGGTCGAGCTGTCGGGCCTGATGGAGAACTTCCGCGTGTATGCGGTCGACGTGATGGGCCAGTCGGTGAAGAGCGCCGACGCGCGGCCTTCGGTCCTCAATGACGAATACGGGCGGTGGCTGGTCGAGGTGATGGATGGGCTCTCGCTGCCGAAGGCGCACGTGGTGGGGATCAGCTGGGGCGGGTTCGTTTCGATTCGGCTCGCGGCGTTCGCACCCTCGCGCATCACGCGGCTGGTGCTGCTGGTGCCCGCGGGTCTGGTGGGCGGCTCGGCCTGGGAGGGCTTCACGCGCATGGGCCTGCCGATGGCGCTGTACCTGATGTGGCCCACGCCCGAGCGGCTCAAGAAGTTCGTGGCGAACCTGCTCACCACGCTCGATGACGATTGGGCTCCGTATCTGGGGGATGCGTTCCTCTCGTTCAACATGAACATGACCATTCCGAAGCTCGCCAAGCCGGAGGAGTTCAAGGGCTTCACCGTGCCGACGCTGGTGATGGCGGCGGATGATGACGTGAGTTTTCCGGGGGCGAAGTTGCTGAAACGAGCCGGGGAAGTCTTCCCGTCACTGGCGGGCGCGGAGTTGATCGAAGACTGTCGTCACTGCCCTCCCACCACGCCAACCTTCCGGCAGTGGTTGTCGGCGCGCATCACGACCTTCCTGAGACCGGACTCACAAAGGGAATCGAAACCGCCACCCCACCCTGCACCGCACCAGTAGCCGCCCGGAATCACGGCCTTGAACCAAACCCGAAACACCTTCTCGGGTGGCCCGTACCCTTCCGCTTGGAGGAATCCATCTGGTCCACTCAGTCAGCGACACCGGAGGTGCAGGACCCTGATAGAGCGCCTGCCATCTCGATGGTGGAAGCGAGCGATGAGCAGCTGATGCAGCGTTTCTGCGGGGGCGACAAGGCCGCCTTTGGTCAGCTCTTCGAACGATTTCTTCCGCGCGTTCGTTCATTCCTCAGACAGATGGTGCGCGACTCGACGCTCGCAGATGACCTGGCGCAGACCACTTTCCTCTCCGTGGTGCGGTCGAAAGACCGATACCTCGAGGGCTCGAAGGTGGCGCCGTGGATATTCGCCATCGCGGCGAACGCGGCGCGCGACACGTTGCGGCGGCAGTCGTTGGGCGTGGAGCAGTTGGTGAGTGCAGAGGTGGGGGTGGAGTCGAACCCCATCGACTACGGCCTGCGCCGCGAGTTGGAAGGCGCGCTGGCGGAGCTGCCGGTCAACCAGCGTGAAGTCGTCGTGCTCCACAAAGTTCAGGGCCTCAGCTTCGAGCAAATCGGACAGGCCATCGGTATCACCGCCACGGCGGCCCGCATCCGTGCCCATCGCGGTTACGTCAAATTGCGGGAACTCCTCAAGCACCTGGAAGACGCGTGATGGCAAAGCTCGACGACTTGCTCAGCTCTGCTTCGAACCCCACCGGGGCGCCTGATCAAGGCCTCGAGCGGGTGCGCGCGGCGGTGTTCGCGGAGCTCGAGGTGCCCCCTGCGCGCAGCTGGCGCGGTGACGTGGTGGTGGTCATCGGCGTGTGCTGGCTGGCGTTCGTACTCGCGGCGGTGGTGCTGCTCGCCGCAGGTCAGCTGCAGCCCGCGTCGTTGATGAGCCGTGCGCTTCCCCTCAGCGGCCTGCTCTTCGTGGGTGCGTTCTGCGCGTTCGCTGCGCTCGCGCCTCGCCGGCCGGGCCAGCTGCTCGCGGGCTTCGGGGTCGCGGCGGTGGGGTTGCTGGGCCTGGTGCTGCTGCGGGGTGAGGGGCACGTGTCGGCGACCGCGCCGTGGGTGTGCACGCTGAGTCATCTGGGGCTCGGTGCAGGCCCGATGGTGCTGGCGCTGCTGGTGCTCAAGAAGTCTGCGATTCACCCGGCCCACGCGGCGTTGTTGGGCCTGGGCGTCGGCGCGACGGGCGCGATGCTGGGTGAGCTCGCGTGCGAGCAGAGTTGGGCGCACGTGGCGGTGTGGCATCTGGGTGCGTGGGCCGGCCTGGCGGCGATCGCCAGCGTCGTGTCGCGTCGGCTGGTGCCTCGCTCGTACGCGCCTTGAAGAAGGACTCACAAGAGCTGAGTCGAGAGAGTACTTCCCCTCCGTTCCTCTCGAGCGCAGTCGAGAGAGTACCTCTGTCTCACCCACCAGGTGGCATCTCGACTGCGCTCGATGCGAACGGTGTGGGCTGTTGCTCAGGAGAGCAGTCGAGAGCCAGATGATTCGTGTGTTGAGCGAATGTCGCCTCGCCGCTCTTTCCCTTCCAGGGTGAGGGCCTGGCCTTGAAGTGCGTGGTGCTGACCCTATTCCTCATTCGACACACGCCGCTTCTGCAATACCGCGCTCGCCCCGAGCACGTCCGTGTACGCGATCGCCCCGACGGCACCCTGGTTCAACTCCGCCGCGTTGGCCTCATCGGTATCGATGTGCATCTCGAGCTTGTGCTTCGAGCTCACGCGCACGAGCACGTCACCGAACACGAGGGGCCTCGGCCCACCCGCAATCGCCACCTCGACCTCGTCGCCATTCACCACGCCGTACGCCGCCGCATCTTCCGGCGTCATGTGAATGTGCCGCTTCGCGCAGATCAGCCCCTCCTTCAGCTGCACGGTGCCCCTGGGCCCCTCGAGCGTGATGGGCGCGCTGCCCAGCGTCTTGCCCGAGTCGCGAATCGGCGCATCGACCCCGAGCAGGAACTCGTCGGTGCGGCTCACCTCGACCTGACACGCAGGCCGGAGCGGACCGAGCAACCGCACCCCATCGATGCGATTGCGCGGCCCGATGACGTTCACCTTCTCTTCACACGCGTACTGACCCGGCTGCGAGATGTCGCGCAGCCTGGTGGGCGTCGCGTCAGGCCCGAACAGCAGCGCAAACGTCGCCGCGTCGAGGTGCAGGTGCCGCGCAGAGATCGCCACCGGAATCGGCCGCGGGTTCTTCACCGCCGAATGATCGGCCACCAGCGCCGCGGTCTGCTTCGCGATGGACAGCTCCTCGTCGGTCTTCACCACCAGCGCCGCCACGCGCGAGAACTCAGCGGAGATGGTGCTCACCGGCTTCTCGCGGCTCACCTTCGCGTCGGAGTTCGCGTCTTCGTCGAGCACCAGCCCGAGGAAGTCGAGCCGCTGCAGAATCCGTCGGCGCATGGCCACCGCGTTCTCGCCGATGCCGCCCGTGAGCACGATGGCATCGAGCCCGCCCATCGAGGCCGCGTACGCACCGATGTATTTGCGCACGCGATGCGCAAAGACGGCGACAGCGAGGCGGCAGCGGTCGTCTCCATCACTCGCGCGCTGCTCGATGTCGCGCAGATCATTCCCCACGCCTGACAAACCCGTGAGCCCCGACTTCGAGTTGAGCAGGGTGTCGATGCTCTTCACGTCGAACTCACCCGAGCGGAGCAGCGCGAGCACCACACCCGCGTCGAGATCTCCGGAGCGTGTGCCCATCACCAACCCCTCGAGCGGCGTGAGCCCCATGCTGGTCTCGGTCGAGTGACCCAGCTCGACGGCGCAGGCAGACGCGCCGTTGCCGAGGTGCAGGCAGACCAGCCGAAGCTCGTTGAGCGGACGGTTGAGGTGCTTCGCCGCGAGGTGGGCGACGTACGCGTGCGAGGTGCCGTGAAAGCCGTACCGTCGGAGGCCGTGCTTCTGCGCGACGTCTTGATCGATAGCGTAGGTGCGCGCGCGGCGAGGCATGCGCGCGTGGAAGGCGGTGTCGAACACCGCGACCTGCGGCACACCGGGCAACGCCGCACGCAGCGCGCGAATGCCCGTGAGGTTCGCGGGGTTGTGCAGCGGCGCGAGGGGAACACACGCCTCGATCTGCTTCTCGACCTCGTCATCGATGCGCGCCGCGTCGACGAACTTCTCACCGCCGTGAACCACGCGATGACCGACCGCCGCGATGGAGAACGCCTTCGTGGCAGCGACGACCTGCGCGAGCGCGTCAGCGTGGGTGGTGCCTTGACCGATCCGCTCGACCAGCCCCTTGTGCAGGACGGTGGAGCTGGCCGTGTCGATCACCTGGTACTTCACGCTCGAGCTGCCCGAGTTGATGACGAGGACGTTCATGGGTGTTCATTCTGCTGACCCTCAGCGCAGGGGCCCAGCACCAACTGAGCGGGGCTTACAACCCTGCGTGACGTGCTCTCAACGCCCCTCACCCCGCTTCGTCGCAGGCAAAGGAAGAGAGCTCGAGTCGGTGAGAATGCGTTCGAGCTTTCCGTCAGCGCCGTAGAGCAGCGTGGTGGGAAAGGTGAGCTGGCCGTTGACTGAGAGCGAATCACCCACGAACGACGGCAGCGGCTGCACCGGGAACGCGCTCTTCATCAACGCGTTGAGCGCCGGCGCTTCTTTCCTGCACGGCTCGCAGCCCGCGAGAAACAGCGTCACCAACGTCGGCTTGCCCACCGGCAGGTCGAGCGACTCGAGAGAAGAAGGGAAGCGCGGCGGCTCGACTCGCGTGCGCGGGCTGAAAGGAACACTGACCGCATTTCCGGTCGCCTCGCTCAACGTCGAGGTGCTCCCCGCGGGGACCACGAAGCGTTGCTGCTTGCCGCTGCGCCACGTGACGTCGACCTGCGCCGTCTTGCCTGCCCCCACGCCTCGCACCAGCTCAGGCGGAACGGAAGAGGCGAAGCCTCGGTTGAGCAGCACTTCTTCTGCTCTGCCATCGATTCGCACCGTCACGTTCGCTGCGTCGCGCGCGCCGGTCGCGGGAACGAAGCGCAACCGCACCGCTTCGCCCCCCTCGCCGTCGTTGCGGAAGAGCTGCAGCCGCGGCGTGTTGCGGTTGAGCATCAGCAGGTCGATGTCACCGTCGTCATCGAGATCGCTCGCGATGAGACTGCGGCCATCGCTGCGTGAATCGAAACCCTCCGTCCACGCGCACTCTTCACTGGCGCCGGTGCGAGAGCGCCAGAGCTTCTTGGGCTCCCAACCAGAGAAAGATTGCGTGGCCCCTCCGAGCAGGGACGGGCTGTATTCCGACCTCGCGTCGGGCACCTGCTTGTCTGCTTGCGCCACGACCTGGCGCCAGAATTCGCTTCAACTGTCTTTTCGATTGGGATGACTCAAGTAGCCATTGGCCACCGCCACATCGAGCCGCCCATCGTTGTCGAAGTCGGTCATCACGCTGCCGAAGGCCCACAGCCCGCGGTTCACGCCGGTCGGCTCGGCCTGTTCATCGAAACCGCCATCACGGGAAAAATACAGGGTGTTGCCGCGCGCGAACTTCTTCACGGTGCCCATCACCTCAGGGGGGAGCCCCTTCGTGCTGGCGATCACCCGGGTGCCCGCCTTCGAGAACATGTTCGAGATGTAGATATCAGGGCGGCCATCACCGTCGAAGTCGGCCACGTCGGCGCTCATGCCGTTGCCTGGATCGTTCAAGCCGCTGCGCGCGCGGTGGAAAATTGCAGACCGCTCTCTGCGGCGACGTCGGTGAAACGTGCGGCAGGGCGGCGCACCACTTCACGGCGCGCGTCGTCGAAGCGGGTGAAGGTCCAGCCGCTGGGCTTCAAGGTGAGCGTGGCGTCGGCTTCTCCGCGCTCGGTGACTCGTTCGCCTTCGGTGGTGAGCCCGTCGAATTCCCAGAGAATGCGGGCGGTCTTTTGTCTTGCGGGGCCCAAGAGCGCGAGCGCGCGGAAGGAGCAGGTACGCACCAGGCGCAGCAGCTTCGGCTCGACGAGCGATGGCGGGTCGACGTGGGTCTTCGGCGCGCGGCCACCGGAGGCCTTGAGCGCTTTGCAGAGGCCGTCGAAGCGCGCTTCGAGCGCGTCGTTGAGTGCTTCCTGTGCGTCGAGCTGCGCGATGTTCGGCGAGGCAGCGAGGATCAACGCGAGCGCGAGCACGCGGCAAAGTGTAGCGGAGAAAGTGAAACGCAAACCTCTTCTCTCGGCGAAGTCGGTCCATTGGGTCGCATGGCTCCTTCTTCGCAAACGAGCTGGCCTCGCGGCACGTCGAACCCTGCAGGCGCGCAGCGAAGCGTTGAGCAAGTGCGCTCTCTGCACAGCGAGCCAACTCGCGCTTTGTAAACAAAATCCCTGAGGTCGCGCCCCCCCCCGAGGGGGATCACGGGCTCAGGGATTTTGATGACAAAGCGAAGGTTGGCTCGGTGGACTCGTGGTGCTCTGGCGCGAGGAGCACGTCCGGTTCGCGCGCACGGCCGGCCAGCAACCCGTCTCCCCTTCGAGCCAAGCCGTTCGCACCCTTTACCTGCCTCCGACAAGCCCAACCTGAACGATTGGTTCGCGAGCCTGTTTTTCGCCACATCGCACCTCGCGCGGTACGTTTCGGCGCTCAATGCAGCCGGTGATAGTGGAAGCAACGTTCCCGATGAAGGCCGCGCCCGAGTTGGTGTGGCCCTTTATCGCGGACACCGATCGAATGAACCGGCGCCTGGGTCTGAGCGGCGTGAAATACACCCCCCTCAACGAGTCGACCCGCACCGCCGCGCGGGTGGTGGGCGAGACCAGGCTCGGCGGTTTCAACACCCGCTACGAAGAACAACCCTGGGAGTGGACGTGGACGCGCGGTCTCTCCGTGCGGCGCGATTTTCAGGGCAGCCCCATCGAGTGGCTCACCGTGAGCTGGCGCATGGAGCCCTCCAACGGCGGCTCGTTGCTCCACGTGCGCCTCGAGGCCCTACCCCGCTCGCTGGTGATGCGCCCAGTGGTGTGGATCAACCTGAAGCAGAGCGCGAGTGGCTTCGGGGCACTCGCCACCGAGATCGATGAACACCTCGCCAGCGGCGCACCGAGCCCTTTTCTCGGCCCTCGCACCCGCGCGAACCAAGGCTCGCTCGAGGCTGCGCTCGCCGAGCTGGGGCGCCTGGGCGTACGCGCGGCCTTGCTCGAGCGCCTGCGCACGCTGGTCGAAGACTCTTCAGACGCCGACTGCGTGAAGTTCAGGCCCTTCGAGCTGGCCGAGCTGTGGGGTGAAGATCGCCGCGAGGTGTTGATCGCCTTTCTGAAGTCGGTGCCCGCGGGCCTGATGGAGATGCGCTGGTCGCTCGTTTGCCCGAGCTGCCGCACCTCGGCCGCCGAAGTGCCCACCCTGCAGGACATCTCGGCCGAAGGTCACTGCAACCAGTGCGACATCAGCTTCGAGGCCGAGCTCGATCGCGCCGTCGAAGCGGGTTTCCGGCCGGCGACGGGCGTGCGCGAAGTGCCACCGCTCATGTTCTGTACCGCGGGGCCCGCGCGCACACCGCACGTGTTGGTGCAGGTCAATCTCCCGGTGAACGAGCCGAAGGTGGTGCTCGCACCGCCCCAGCCCGGGCAGTACAGCCTGTTCGCCCGCGGCGGTGCCCGCGCGCGTCTCGACGTAGAGATGAACGGCCCCACCCAAGCCACCATCGCGATTGGGAAAGACGGCTTCACGCCCACCAGCGTCGCGCTCGCGCCGTGGGGCACGCTGCACGTCATCAACCAGTCCGGCGAGCCGCGCCACCTCAAGGTGGAACGTCAGGAGTACGCCTCGCGCGCGGTGACCGCGCACTACCTCACCACCGTCGCCGAGTTCCGCGCGCTGTTCTCGAAAGACCTGCTCAAGCGCGGCACGCCGCTCAAGGTCTCCCGCGTCTCGTTGCTCTTCACCGACCTCACCGGCTCGACCGCGCTCTACGCCAGCGCGGGTGACGCCGCTGCCTTCCGCTTCGTCGATGATCACTTCGACGTGCTCCGGAGCGCGGTGACGGCGGCCGGCGGCACCGTGGTCAAGACGATGGGCGACGCGGTGATGGCCGCGTTCGTCGACGACGCCACCTGCGCGCGCGCCGCCTTCGCGTGCCTGACCGCCTTCGATGAGTTCCGGAAGAAGACCACCCACGCCGGGGTGACCCAGATCAAATTGGGGATCCACGGAGGCCCTTGTTACGTGGTCACCGCGAACGGCCTGCTCGACTACTTCGGTCAGACCGTCAACGTCGCTGCGCGCCTGCAGGGGCTGGCCGACTCAGGCGAAGTGGTGCTCGAGGCTGAAGCGCTCTCGCGGCTCGCTCCTGAACTGAAGGTGGGCTTGAAGGTGTCCGAGCCATTCCAGGCGCGGGTGAAGGGCGTCACCGAACCGCTCACCCTCGTGCGCGTCAAACTCTAGAAGTCAGCGCCGGGTCGCGGCCAGGGTGAGCAGGAAGTTCTCCACCGTGCTGCTGCCGCCGGTGCATTCGGTCTTCACCTTGCCCCGCGCGGTGGCCTCGAGTGAATCACCGCTGCGGGTGGCCGAGCCGTCGTCGAGCGTGACCTGCCGGGTGCACCCATCTGCGGGTGCAGCGCTGAGCTCGAGCGTGGTGGGCCCCTTGAAGGTGACGGCGTTGGCGTCGACGGTCGCCGCGGTGAGCGTCGCGGTGAAGGCCACCGCAGGCGAACCCTGCGCGTTGGTGGTGGCCACGAACCGGGCCCCCTCGGAGATGGTGAGCGTGCCGGTGAACGCGAGCGGCTGCCGGCCCGTGTTCACGCTGCCGCTGCCCAGCCATGTTCCCTGCCAGCCGGTCAGGTCGGGGCCACACGCACACAACGAACACACCGTGAGAAGGAGCAGGCGCTTCATGGGCCGCGCGCGTAGCACGAAGCCAGAGTCTGGTAGAAAGTCGCGATGCGAATCTTCCTGGCCTTGATTCTCTGCGCAGCGACCAGTGCCCTCGCCATCGCCAAGGGCGGCAAGCTGTACATCAAGTCGAAGGACACGCCGCTGATGAAGCAGCCGAGCGCGAAGTCGGTGGCGCTCGTCAAGCTGCAGCCCGGTACCGAGGTCATCTGGAATGGCGCCAGCGAGAAGGACAAGGTCTGGCACGAGGTCACGGTCGACGGGAAGAAGGGCTTCGTGGCGATGCACTCGCTCTCACCCCATCGGCCCCAGGCAGAGCTCGACACCTCGACCGGCAAACCCATGAGCGCGCAGGCCTTCGCCGACAGCGGTGCGGCGGGGGGGTGCAGGTTCGGCGCGTCGTCGACCGTGTACAAGAGCAGCCCTTCGACCGAGGCGGCCGCGGCCGAGCTCATCTACGTCGAAGAGCTCAACAAGGCCAAGGCCACCCCCGAGGCGATCAGCGCAAAGAACAAAGAGCTGCACCCCTGAATCGCGCACCTCGACACCGGGGCGAAGCCCGACCGCATGGTGCTACGAACCGGCGCATGAAACGCGTGGTGCTGTTGCTGGCGGTGTTGTGTGGCTGCGACCCCGAGGTGGAGATTGTCGGCAAGGTGGTGGCCAGCGACGGCGGCGTTCCAGGGGCCACCAAGGTCGAGCTCACCTGCACGGGCGGCGCTCAGCTCGCGGTGCCCAACTCGGTGCAGACCGACGACCAGGGCCGCTTCGTGCTCAAGGGCAAGGGCTGCCTGCCGTCATCGTGCGTGCTGTCGAGCGGCGCGGGCTTTCGGCGCACGGAACAGAACCTGATGGAATGGTGCACCAGGAGCGCACCGAGTTGTCCCGCGGGCAGCTGCATCGCCGCCTCGGTCACCTTGCTGCTGCCTTCAAAATAAGACGGGCCCGCGAGGTTTTCCCCGCGAGCCTTCGTGAAGAGTCGCGCCCGGTCGGCTTACTCTTCGTAGCGATTGAAACGAGTGGTCGCGATGGGGGTCGAGAGGTTGGCGATGTTCGCCACGCGAATGCCCGAGTCGCTGATGGCGTAGACGAAGTCGTCGGCCATCACGCTCCGGCGCACGTACGGCTGCCAGTAGTAGGTCCAGCCCGCGTACTGCTGCACCTGGTACAGGTCGGCCATCGAGACCGAACCGCGCGCCGTGAAGCCGAGCAACGGATCGACCGAGTAGACCTTGAGGTCGGAGCGGAACGAGTTCCAATAATCGCCGCTGCCGGTGTTGCTCCAATCAGCGAAGGGAATGGCGAGCAGCTTCTTGGCCGCGAAGTAGTTGAACGCCTTGTGCTCGTGGGCCGCTTCCGACCAGCCGTACGCGGTGCCCACCAGCTGCGTGTGCGTCTGAATCGGGTTCGAAAGGTCAGTCACATCGAAGATGGACAACTGGAGCGCGCGGGCCGACCAATCAGGCTGCTGGCCGTTGACCGGCTCAGGCACATAGGTGCCGATGGTGAGCAGGTGCGTCGCGTCCATCGGGTGGATGTAGGTCGAGAACCCGGGGATCTTCAGCTCGGCGATTTTGCGCGGGTTGGTGGGGTCGCTCAGGTCGAAGGTGAAGAGCGGGTCGACCTGGCGGAAGGTCACCACGAAGCCGCGGTCACCGACCATGCGGCTGGACATCACGCGTTCACCTTCAGCGAGGTCAGGCGACTGGCCCACCACGTCGAGGTACCCCGCGTTCTCACCGAGCACGGAGAGCCGGTTGGTGGTCTGCATCGTGCCCCACCAGTTGTCGGGGTTGGTGGTGTCAGGCACGCGCGTCTGAATGGTGGTCACCACGCGGAGGTGGCCCGAGGCCGCCTCGTCCATCGAGAACTGATCGACGATGTGGCCATCGACCGTGCCCGACGCGGCGTAGACCGCGTTGCCCGGCTGCGTGATGTCGAACTTGTGCACGTAGGTCGTGTCGGTCTGACCGGGCGCAGGCCACCACCACCAGTGACGCGTGGCCACGTAGAGGTTGTTGGCCGACGAGTAGATTTCGCCGGGCTCCGCGAGAATCGAGGTGCGGTGGAGCGAATCAGCGTCGAGGTCGAGGGTGACGACCGAGACCTGGCCCAGGCGGGTGGGCGCGTTGACCCGCGCGAAGGCGTCGCACGCGTGCGGCACGAGCGTGGTGCCGGTGGCGGTCTTGATCTTCGCGGCGGGCACCCACTCGGCCAACGTCTGGCTGCGAATGAGCGTCTCGTTCTGCGCGATGATGCGGTTGTACGCGGCGCGCAGGCGGGGCTTGTCGTTCCAGAGATTCTCTTCCCAGTCGGGGCTCCACTTGAAGCCGGGCGGGAAGTTGAACGAGTCGGAGAGCACCAGCCGCACCGAGGCGCCGATCTTCCGGGCTGACTCATAATTGCCGGGCAAGAACGACTCGCGCGTCACGCGCAGGTTGGTGAGGTCTGACACGTCGACCTCGGTCACCTTCACCGTGTTCGCATAGGAATAGCCGCAGTTGAGGCCCAGGCACGACACGCCGCCGGCGTTCGAGAGCGGGTACCAAGTGTAGATGCTGGAGAAGACGACCGCTTTGTCGGTGCCATCCAGGAACATCTCGCGCGGGTAGCCTTCGATTCGCAAGGTGCCCTGCAGGGCCGTCTGATCAGCCGGCCACGAGCGCACGGCGTGAAGCGTGTTGCCGGACAACGCGAAGATGCGCGTGCCGTCGTTCTTCACGAAGTCGGCTTCATCGACGCCGGCGACCTGGTTGTTGGTGGTCGTCACGTTCGTCGGTGCGGCCTGCCCCGAGTTCGCCGACGCGGGTGCGAGACCACCGGCGGCGTCGAACTCGAGCCCGCCACGGCCACCCCAACCACCCCACCAGCCCCAACCCGGCACGCCATCACGCGCGGCCTCGAGCTGCGTGCGCATCTGCAGCACGGCGGTCTCTTCGAGATAGGTCTCGAGGTCCTGGCACGCAGAGCCGCCCGTGAACGCCTGCAGCGAAACGCGGTTCACCACGGCCGGAGGCGCGGGGATGTTCGACTGCGCTTCACAGCCTGCGAAGAAACCAGCCAGCCCTGCTGCGGCGGCCATGGTTCGCCATCGATTGATCCAGTTCTGCTTCATGGTGTTTCCTCTCAAAGACTGTGTGGTCCGGCCGAAAGGCAAGTCGCAGGGGGGCTCTGTGCGAGCGGTGGGCCAGCCGGGTTCGGCATTGGTTTCGATGGGTTGCGGGTGGGTCACGCCCTCAAATCTTTGAGAGATCGACGGCCGCCCCGTGGATCTCTGGTTCAAGGCACGCAGGGCGCCTGGCAGAACCCTCGCGCATGGGCCGCCACCACGCCGCCGTCTTCACGCAGGCAACGGCCCGATGAGCACTGAAGGTTCGCGCCACAATCAGCGCCGAGCGCGAGCAGCTCGGCGCACGTGCCACGCTCACAGAAACCGCCTTGCCCATGGTCGACGCCCGAGGCGCAGACCAATCCGGTGGTCGCGCAGTTGCCACCCACGCCCACCAACGGCGTGCACGCGAAGAAGCCCATGCCCGCATCGACCAGCGGGCAGGTCAGCAGGTCCTTGCATTGCTGCGCTGAGAAACACGGCTGGCCCGCCCCCACCAGCTCCGTGCAGACGTTGTTGAAACACCGCATGCCGGTGAGACACGAAATGGTGGCTGCGCAGGGCGCGCCCGCAGGGCTCTGCGCGAGACACCGTGGATAGCCGCCGTCGGTGGGCAGGTTTGGGCACCAGCCACCCGGCGCGCAGTCGGCCACGGACGAGCGGCAGTGCTGGAAGACCTGCTGCTGGTTCTGGCGGGGCTTGCAGGTGCCGTCGAAACACTGGCCACCGTCGGCGCAGCCGTCGTTCAAATCAGCGAGGCGTTCAATGGTGCAGGCGCTGCCCAGCGTGATGCGGGCGGTGCAGAGCCCTGGGCTGCCGGAGCAATACGCGGTGGGCTCGCAGTCGGTCTGACTTCCGCAAGGGCGCCCGGTGGCGATGAGGCCACACGTGCGGGCGCCTGCGTCGGTGCGGTTGCCGTCGTTGCAGTAGTTGCCCTGGCAGTGCTGGTTCATGCCGCACGGCGTGCCGTCGGCTGCTTTCGCGAGGCAAAGCCGGGCACCACCATCCGTCGGCATCGGAGCGCAGCCGCGCGTCGTCTCGGGGTCGCAAGGACCGATGCTTGTGCAGGGTTCACCAGGCTGAGGCCAGGCGATGCAGGTGTTGCCGCCATCGGTCTCAGGTCGGCAGGCGGCGTTGAAACAGGTTCCGGTGCACGTCTGGCCCACGGTGGCGATCGCGGTGCAGACCCGGCAAGCGGTGCCGCTGCCCTCGCAGTTGAACCCCGCAGCGCAGTCGTCGGTCGCGGTGCAGGGCGTGCCCGCGAGGCCCACGCCCGTGACGAGCAAAGCGCAGGCGGCAGGTCCGGAACCCAGGCCGAAGTTGAGCTGTGCTCCGGAGATGCCGCGCCCGAGGGTGCAGGTGGCGTTGCCGGTCGCGTTCACGCAGGCCGCTCCTTGCGTGGGCTCGTAGCGATGGACACCTGCGGCGACTTGCCGCTGCCAGGTCGTGCAGAGATCTTTGAAGCGCGCGACGCAGGTCGTGCCCTGGGCTGCGTCGAGGAAACGGCAGGCGCTTTCGCGGGCGCAGGAGGCAGTGGCCCAGACGTCACAGAATTGCGTGAGGTCGATGGTGGTACCGGCGTCGAAGGGTGTCGTGGTTCCTCCTCCTCCTCCTCCTCCTCCGGCAGCGGCGGCGACTCCTCCTCCTGCTCCTCCGGTGGCGACGATGGCTCCTCCTCCTCCTCCTCCGGCGTCTTCTGGGAGGTTCGGTTTTGGACAGCCGGTCAGCACGATGAGCAACAGCACGTTTGCTCGAACCCACCCCGGCAGCGCCGACTCGATCATGTGCAGGAGCAAGCGCATGCGCCGACTCTACTTGCCGAGCATCTCGGAGACCGTGTTGAGGAACTCCTTCTCGGAGTCGTCGACGGCGCCGTCCACGTTGACGAACCACTCTGCCGCCGCGAGCACGATGCCGCGGTGTTGCCGCAGCAGGTTCATGTTCGGCTGAGGCAACGGTTTGCCGCTGTCGAGGTGACTGAGGAGCAGGGTCATCGTCTCTTCGGGCACGTCCCACTCCGGCCCAATCTTCGCGATGGCTTCGCGCTCTTTCGGATCGAGCGTGTCATCGGCCCACGCGGCCTGGAGCAGCAGCTTGAGCGTCTCGGAGTTGATCTCTTTGTCGGGCGACGGGCGATTCATGACGCAAGGGTAGCGCGGCTCACGGGCGGGTGCTCCACCACGTCGTAGCTGGAAGCGGGGTGGTAACAGAGGCCCTGGGGAAGGCAGTCGAGGGTGGGGTCTCTTCGGTGCTCTTCTCGAGCAGGCCTCTCGACCTCGGCCAGAGACGCTCAGCCGTTCCGTTGTTGCGGATTACTCAATTGCACGCTCAAAACACGATCGGCTTCGTGGCAACGCCACAAACGTTGCACGATTGTATCTTCTGCAACAATCGAGGGTCCTCGCCCGTGGCCCAGAGGCCTGCACGACGGGACCCCGATCGAGACCGTGAACCCACCCGCTCTCAAGGCCGCTGTTGCAGAGCGTACAATCGGCATCAATCCGCACGGACCCGCGAAGGACCGACCGGCCCAGCGCACCATCGATTGATCATTCCGCAACATCCGTGCTTCCATCATCCGATGTCCTTCTCCGCCCTGGCCGCACTCGCCTCGAAGCAGCACGGGCTGATGACCCACGAACAGGCCACCACCCACGGGCTCAGTCGGACGAAGCTCTCCCGGCTCGTGCGCAGCGGCGTCTGGCAGCAGGTGCGCCCGCGCGTCTTCCGCCGAGCCGCGGCGACCCAGACTGACGAACAGGCGCTCAAGGCCGTGTGTCTCTGGCATGGAGATGGCGCCGTCGTCAGCCACCGCTCCGCAGCAAGGCTTCTTGGCCTGAACCTCGACCGGGGCGATCCCGAGCTCTCGGTCCCCCTGAAGTCCGGCATCAAGCTTCCAGACGTCATCTTTCACCGGCGCAGCACTCTGGATCCCGATGATCTCAAAGAGATCCGCGGACTCTCCGTCACCAAGGGCGCACGAACCATCATCGATCTCGCTGGCGGCCTGGACGAAGAGACGCTCGCCATCGTGGTCGAAGAGGCGTGGCGAAAGCGCATCGCCACACCCGATGCTGTCGCTCGCCGGCTCAATGAGTTCAAGACCCGGCCTCAGGGCGCCCGCGCTCTCTCAGGGATTCTGGCCGACTGCGCGACTCGAAAGAAACCGCTCGAGAGCGCCCTCGAGGTGCGCGTGTGGCGGCTCATGCTCGAGCTCGGTTCACCTCGGCCCATCCCCAACTACGAATTCACAGATGCCTGGGCCCAACCAGGCCGCATCGACTTCGCCTTCCCAGAGCAGTCACTCGCCATCGAGTGCGACGGCTACGAGCATCACGGCGTACGCGAGGCCTTCGACGATGACCGGCTGCGCATGTCTCGCCTCGTCGCCCTCGGCTGGCGAGTCATGCCCATCACATGGAAGCACGTGACTGAGCAGCCGACCAAGGTGCTCGCGCGCATCAAAGAAGCGCTCGCTTTTCGCGTCACCCAGCCCGCGCGTTGACCCTGCAGCGCCACCACTGCACGGCCGCGGCGAGCAGCGTGACAGCTCCGAAACCGGCTGCGCGCATCGCCACGGGCACCGCGTCTTCCCCGCCCGAGAGGAAGACCAGGAACCCCGCCAGCAGGAAAAACGTCACCGCGAGCGACGCGAACAGCCGCAGCCACACCAGGCCCACTTCCCGTTTCGGCCAGAGCGCCTGCGCGCCCAGCACCACGAAGACCACCAGCAGGCACACCGGCACGTAGACGCGGGAGAAGTCATCCACGCCGCCTTCGTTCAGGTAGTTCGCCGCGCGCGGGGGAATCAGGGCGATCGCCCAGGCCGTCACCGCCATCGAGGTGAGGCCGTCGTCGATTTCAGGCCCCACTGGTTTGTCAGCGGCCAGCGAACGCAGCGCCAGCATCGCCCACAGAATTCCCGTGGTGAACGTGCAGGCGAACAGAAACTGCAGCCCGCCCGTGCCCTGCTCGGTGGAGAAGCGCCCGCTCACCCAGCCCAGGTGAAAGACGCCCACCACCAACCCCACCATCAGGGCCTCGCCCGCGCGTTTGGTCTCTTCCCTCGCTCCACTCACGAGGGGGCGCGTTACCATGCGCGGCTTCATGAGGCTCGAACGGCACGTGGGTGGGCTGTCTGCCGAGCGCAAGGGCAAGTACCTGCGCGAATCGGGTTGGACAGAAGAAGACGGCTCGTGGCGCGGCCCTTGGCCCGAGGACGAGGCCTTTCCCCTCGCGCGGGCGCTGCATCATCAGCTCACGGCGGATCTGTCGGCGGCGCTGGCTGCACGCGGATGGAAGGTGCGTGAGTACTCACAGCGCGGGTACGTGAAGTTGGTGGACCCCCAGGATGAGTCGGTGTGCTCGTTGCCCGGGGCGTTGAGGAAGCAGGCCCGGCGTGATGGGTGCCCCGTTCGGGAGTTGACGTATTCGTTGTTCTTGAATGCGGCCTTGAAACGCGGCTTCACTTCTCGGTGATTTTCCCTGCGGCGTTCCAGGCCAGCATTCCGCCCACCAGGTTCATCACCTTCGAAAACCCCATGCGGTGGAGCGCCTGCGCAGCGTGACCCGAGCGCCCACCCACCTTGCACACCATCAACAACGGCTCATCCCTGCTCCAGCCCGGGGCGTGGGCCATCACCGTGCCCAGCGGCACCAGCTCAGCGCCGGGAATGTGGCCGAGTTCACCTTTGAACTCCTCGGGCTCGCGCACATCGACCATACGGAAACCCTTCGCAGGCAGGGCGACGTCAGCGACCGTCACGTCGCGGTAGCCAGCGGGGTTCTGGGCCGCGGTATCGAAGAGAGACATGGCTCTTCACTGCACCCCCGGCCTTCAAAACTCAAGCGGCGGGTACAAACACAAGTTCGACAGGGCGCGAGCGGGCGCTATGGTGCCCCGGCAATGTCCGATTCCAAGCCGGTGTCGATGCCTGCCCACCTGTGGGAGGCGCTTGAGCTGATGTCCGCTGAGATGGGGGTTGGAACTGATGCGCTCGTCGCTCAGTCCGTCTTCACGCTCGCACGTCTCAACGGGTTCGTGGTGCCAGGGAAGGTCGCTGGAGGGGCAGCCGTCAGCGCGCCTCCTCCGCGTGCCGCTGTTTCTCCCTCCGCGTCCGTCGTTTCACCGCGCGCTGCGTCTGCGCCCCCGGGCATCAAGCCCCGCGCGGCGCCGCCCCCTCCAGAGCCTGAGCCCGAGCCTGAGCCGGATCCCGTCGAGGACGAGGGGAACCCGTTCGACGAGCCCGCACCTTCTGAAGAGAACTACGACCCGCCGGCCGAAGAAGAGCCGGCGGCCGAAGAGCCGTATGAAGAGCCCGAGCCCCCGCCCCCGCCTGTGCGCGGTGGTGGCAAGGCCGGCCTCACGCTCTTCGTGGCAGGGCGCGATCCCTTCAAGATGACCGGTGACGTGTTCACCATCGGCCGCGGTAAGTCGTGCGAGTACGTGATCGACTCGAACAGGGTCAGCCGCGAGCACGTGCGCATCTTGCGAGAGGGCCCCGACTTCGTGCTCGAGGATCTCGGCTCTTCGAACGGCACGTTCTTCGGGCCGACGAAAGAGAAGATCGGCAAGCGGAAGATAAAAGACGGCGACGAGTTCACGCTCGGCACCGAGAAGATCAAGTTCCAGATCCGCAAGTAAGCGGTGCCCCCTCGACTGCTCTCCCAGGGTTGATCGAAATAAGGAACGCTCACCGTTCATCCCGAGCGGAGTCGAGGGATTACCTCGCCTTCGAGCGGCGAGTGCCCCCTCGACTGCGTTCGGGGAGACCGGTGATTCGAGTCATTTCTATTTCTGCCAACCCTCTCGATGCGAACGGTGTGGGCTGTTCCTGAGGGGCGGAGTCGAGGGAGCACCTTAGGGTTACGCGATGCGGTTGGGTTGCCCCACTCGAGCGGCCCCATCGCGCCGGAAGGCAGCCGACGAGAGCCGGTCGACGACCACGGCCAGCTCGAGCTCGGTGACCAACCCCAGGAAGTGGCCCCCGCGCAGCACGGCCACGAACGGCACGCCCGCTTCGTTCATCTTGAAGCGCGCCACCTCGAGTGAATCGTGCGCCTCGACGGTGGGCACCTCGCGCTTGACCAGGCCTGCGACGTAGCCCCAGGCACCCTGCTCTCCCGCTGCGCGCAAGATGTCCTTCGAGGTCACCACGCCCATCAGCTTGCCGAAGTGCTCCACGGCGATGGCTTCGGAGTGCGTCATGGTGAGCATCTTCACGGCCTCACCCAGCGTGGTGGAAGGTGAGAACCTCGGAGCGTACGGGCTCACCACGTCGGCCACCTGCACGCCTTCGAGCATGCGGCCCAGGCGCTGCTCGTTCACTTCCTGGCCTGCGCCGACGAAGACGAACAGCGCGATGATCACCAGCATGGGGTTCGACGGCGACATGAACACGCCGACCGACATGAGCCCCACCGCCAGCACGCGCGCGATGAGCGCCGACACGGTGGTGGCCTTCTGTGCGCCGACGAACCACGAGAGCACCGCGCGCAACACGCGGCCACCATCCATCGGGAGCGCGGGCACCATGTTGAAGACCGCGAGGACCACGTTCGAGAGCACCATGATCGCGATCAAAGTCATCATCGTGGGCTGCTCTGCGCGCGCGTTCGTGAGCGCCTCGATGAGCACGGGCTTGCCGTAGAGCGCGACGCCCAGCGCGCCCAGGCCCAGCGCGAGCACCACGTTGACCGCGGGGCCGGCGATGGCGATGAGGAACTCCTGGCCGGGCGTCTTCGGGCGGCGGCCCAGGCGCGCCACGCCACCGATGGGGTACAGCGTGATGTCTTTGACCGGAATGCCGAACGCCTGAGCCACCAGTGAATGACCGAGTTCGTGCAAGGTGACGGAGGCGAAGGTGAGCAACGTCAGCACGATGCCGAAGACGGCGCCGCGCAGGCCCAGGCCCCCCCACTGGTAGGCGCCAAGCAGGATGACGAGCAGGAAGCTCAGGTGAACTCGAAGTTCGATTCCCGCGACTCGGGCGAAGCGCCAGGACCACATGGTGCTTCTGATAACCGCGGGAAGTGGGCCCGCCATTCCCTCATCATGAACAGCACGCGAACTCCCAACACGCGGTACGTGTCCACCGCATGCGCCTCGTTCCCCACCCCATCACCTTGCGGCAACTGCAGTACGTGGTCGCCGTCGCGGATCAGAAGAGTTTCCGGAAGGCGGCCCTCGCATGTCACGTGAGCCAGCCCGCGTTGTCAGCGCAGGTCGCGCAGGTGGAAGCGGCCCTGACGTGCAAGCTGTTCGATCGCGACACGCAGCGGGTGCTGGTGAGCTCGGCTGGCCGGGCGTTCGTCGAGCGCGCGCGGGAGCTGCTGACGCGCACCGACGCGCTGGTCGAGGAGACACGACGCGAGGCGGATCCACTGGCGGGGCCGTTGCGGCTGGGCATCATTCCGACCGTCGGCCCGTACCTGCTGCCTGAGGTCGCGCAACCGCTGCGCACGAAGTTCCCGCGGCTGCGCTTCACCTGGGTCGAAGATCGCACCGCGGTGTTGATGACGCTGCTGAAAGAGGGCGAGCTCGACGGAGCGATCGTCGCGCTCGAGACGGAGGATCTCGGCGAGGTGCAGTCGTTGGTGCTGGGGAGAGATCAGTTTTTCCTCGCGACTCCGAATGATCACGCGCTCGCGAAGGGGACGTCGCCGGTGTCGACGCAGGTGCTCGAGAATGAGCGCGTGCTGGTGCTGGAGGAGGGCCATTGCCTGGGTGAGCAGGTGGCCGAGGTGTGCCAGCGCGCGCGCACTTCGGACCTCGACGTGTGCGCGACGAGCCTGGCCACGTTGTCGCAGATGGTGGTGGGTGGTGCGGGCGTGACACTGCTGCCGGCGTTGGCGTTGGAGGTGGAGAACCGGCGGGGCACGTTGCATCTGCGGCCCTTCACCGCGAAGGCGCCGGGCCGCACGTTGGCGCTGGTGTGGAGGAAGAGCACGACCGCGCACGGGGCGTTGAAGGCGATCGCTCCGTTGTTGCGGAAGGGTGTCAGTCGGTAGATTTCCAATGAGCTCCCTGCCCCCTGCGGGGGAGAGGGTTGGGGAGAGGGCTGACCTTCATCTGAAGCGAAACGGCAGCGGCATCGCCATGCCCTCGTTCGACACCCGGAAGCTGAAGCCAAACCGAATGAACCCGTCCTCGACCAACGCCGCCGGTGGATTGGTGAACGGCTGCGCCTTGGTGAACGCGTTCATCGCCTCGACATCGAGCTCATCGAGCCCGCAGCTCTGCGCGACCTGAACATCGGCGAGTGAACCATCGGGCCGCAACGCCACGTGGAGCACCGTCAGTCGATCCGCCGCGCCCAGCCCGCGGCTCTTGGTGCGCAGCCGCGCGTTGGGATCCCACCTTGCCGACACCGCCTGCTTCACCCGGTTGAAGAACGCGGCGTACTTCCACTCGCGCGTGTTGAGGAACGTGCCCGCCCCCGCCTCGACGTTCTCGAGATCATCATTCGGGGCCCCCCCCCCTTCACTCGTCGCCATGCCCGGCGTGCCCTGCGTACCCGACTCGGTGCCGACCACCGCGGGCGCGGCCTCGACGTCTTCCGACGCACCGCTGACCTTCTGCGGCAACAGCAACGGATCCCTCGACGCCTGCCGCCCCAGAATGCTCTCGCTCAAATTGATGCCCGAAGGCGGCGGCGCCATCGGGGCGGCCTTGCCCTTCGCCGACGGCTGCTGCTCGGGCCTGGCCTGCGTGGTCGCGGTGGCGCGGCTGTAGCGATTGGTCTGCTCCTTCGCGCGGGTCTCTTTCGTCACCTTGTTGTCCGTCATCGCCAGATACTTCGCGTCGGGAGAGACCTGGTCGTTGCCCGGCGCGACGTCGACGATTTGCCCCTTGGGGTGCAGCGGCGCAGCGCGCTCGACTGGCGTGCTCACAGCGCGCCCCCGATTGTTCGCCCACGCCTTCGAGTCGATGCGCCGCATGCTCACCGGCCGGTTCACAGGCTTCGTCGGCGGCGGCGGCGAGGCCGTCAGCTTCGAGTACCCGAGGAACAAGAGCACCAGCACCGCGTGACCCAACAGGGACAGCGGCAGGGCAAGCAGCACCCCTCGCCTGCGGGGTGTTCGCTGTGTTGGGGCCAGAAACACGAACCGAGCGTTAGCGCACCTCGTGGGTGGATCACACCTGCACAGTGGGGGCTGCACTCAACACTCCTGCCCGAGCAGGGTCGTGGAAGGGCTTGATCTCCGAGCAAAGGGGCGCTGGCCCGTGCCTTGTAAAGAGGGCTCCGCATGAAGCTCCACCTGACTCTGCTCGCTGCCCTCTCGTTGGTCTCTGCCCCCGTCTTCGCGCAAGGCGCTGACAACCCGGAATGCCTCGGCGATTCCTGTGGCAAGCCCGGTGAAGTCGGCGGTGGCGGGTGCGGCTGCGGCTGCTCGGTCTGGGTGGCGTACACCGACGACGGCATCACGCTGGCCTACACCGACGACGCCGACGGCGATGGCAAGGCCGACGACAAGGACAACTGCGCCTTCGCCTCGAACCGCGACCAGCTCGACGGTGACGGCGATGGCGTGGGCAACTCGTGCGACAACTGCGCTTCGGCCTCGAACTTCAGCCAGCTCGACGCTGACGGC
>JAYVFP010000338.1:0-7341 GCA_043773025.1 Archangium sp. | reverse complement strand
CGAGGGATTACCTCGCCTTCGGGCGGTAAGTGCCCCCTCGACTGCGCTCGGGGAGACCGGTGATTGGAGTCATTTCTATTTCGGCCAACCCTGTCGGGCTGAACGGAGTCGAGGCATCTATTTCAACAGTCTCCCAGCGGGAGAGGGGACTTACTTCTGGCCTTCTTGCTCGAGCCTTCGGGGAAAACCTTCGGGTGTGTAGAAGGTGATTCGCACGTCGCCCACGAGGATCGACGAGGCGTTCTTCAGCACGGCGCCTGCTTCAGGCACCGGCGTACCATCGACGGTCAGCGGCGTGCCGCGGCTGCGCACCCGCCACGCCTTGTGTGAGAACTGCAGGGCGAACTGCTCGCGCGAGACGGTGAGATCATTGAGGACGATGTGATTCTCGCTGCCGCGGCCGACGGTCATCAGCGCGTTGTCGACTTGCTTGAGCTCGAAACACAGCGCGTCTTCGCCCACGGGCCGGGCCGGCTGCGCGGCGGCGGGAAGCTGCGTCGCTTCCGTGTTGCTGGTGAGAATCGAGCGGGCCGGACGCCAGGGGCCAGGCTCCCAGACCAACCAATCAGAGGCGTAGCGCTCGAAGAACCTCGCCCCCAGCAGCTGATGCTGGCGGCCCAGCAGCGAGAGCATGAAGGCGGCGGCGGTGTGCAGAGTCGACATCGACACTCAGCTTAGCGTGGCCCTCGAAAGGCTGGGAGCCGACGGTTTCGACGTTACCGGCTGGAGCCGCCGAGCAACACCGAACCGTCGACTGCTCGACAGGGTTGGCCGAAATAGAAATGACTCCAATCACCGGTCTCCCCGAGCGCAGTCGAGGGGGCACTTTACCGCCCGAAGGCGAGGTAATCCCTCGACTGCGCTCGGGATGAACGGTGGGCGCTCGTTATTTCGAAAAAAACCTGCGAGCGAAGTCGAGATGCCACTTGCTGCGCGAGGCGGAAGTGCTCCTTCGACTTCGCTCGGGAGGACCGGTTGTTCTTCGGAAAGAAATCGCCGGCAAAGACGGTCCCTTGCTCGGGGGGACCGCTCTTCACTGTGGCGGAGCGTCAGGCGGGCTGGTGCGCCAGTTGCGCGAGGGCGAGGCGCAGCTCTTCCCACGGGCTGCCCAGCGAGAAGCCTTTGGTTTCATCGAGCAGTTGTCTGGCCGCGTCGACGTTCTCGGGGCCGTTCACCAGCGCGCTGAAACGCGAGAGCAGTGACCAGACCGCAGAGGGGACTTCGGGATCCACCCGGACGTACCAGTCGAAGTAGGTCTCGAGACGGCTGGCGATGGAACGAACAGAATCAGCTTGCGACATGTGGCCTCCGCGCTTCGTTGGGCAACAAGTTCAATCTGGGGCCGGTTTACCGGGCCCGGAGTGACATTGTGATGAAGCCGGGGTCGCGTTGCAGTCAATTCGTGAGTGAGATCTCTGCCTACGTGTGTGGAGAGATCGCAGCTCTTCAGGGCGAGAGGAACGTGCCGGTCGCCGCGTCGCCGTGAATCTTCACCACGCGCTGAGCAAAAACGCCCCCATCGAGTGACGCGCTCACCTCGACGCTCTCTCCGGGCAGATTGAAGATGACCACGTCACCTTTGGCGCCCGTGCTGGCCTGGGTGCTGGAGGGCAACCCGCTGGCGCCGACGTACCGAACTTCACCCGCTCCGCTGGCGGTGGTGACCACAGCGCCTTCGACGGGATTTCCGGCGCAGTCCTCCACCGTCATCGCGAGCACCGCGCCGCCGTCGACGAGGGTGACGTTGGCGATGCCGGCCGCGAGCCCGCGGGTCGATTCGTCAAAGAGCACCAGCTCGAGGTTGCTCCGGTCGTGACGCCAGGGCGTGCCCGGCGAAGAGTAGGAGAGCGCGAAGCCCGCATCAGGAGACGGGTGCGTCGCGCGCACTTCACCCTGAAGCGGAAAGCAGCCGGCGTCGAAGGTGAGCCGGTAGACCCCGGCGTCGTCGGAGGTCGCGCTCGAAAGCACGGTGCCGTCGATGCGCAGCAGGTCGACCCGGATGTCGCGCATCGGCGTGCGCATGAAACCCGCGCGCGTGGTCTTGCCGGTGATCGCCAGCTCGGCCTGCCCACCTGAGGGAAGCGGCTGGCCGCGGCAAGAGAAGTCGAGACCTGCGTCGCTTGCGGGGCGCGCGTCTTCCACGTCGACCAGACAGACGGGCGCGAGCACGCCGGCGTCTTCCACCACACCCGCGTCAGGGACCTCGCTCTTGCCGCAGGCGAAGAACACCACACACGAGATCACCACCGTCAAAGCGCGCATCACCACACCTTATCTCCCTCTGGGAAAGGGTCGGGGTGAAGGCCGAACCAGAAACAAAGAAAGAACCAACAGCAACCTCGCTCGCCGCCGCCCAGCTGATTGGCACCGCGCCACCATCGAAGCTGGCCAATTGAGGATCCGCCGGCACCGGAGCCCCCGGAGCGATGGCTTGCGCGCGTGGAGTCTCGCTCATTTGTGGCCGGGCTGCGGTAGGGTCGTCGCTGGCCGGAGTGAGGTCTTCATGCGTTACCCCTTTGCAACGTTGCTCCTGGCGCTCTCGAGCTGCGCCCAACAAGGCGAGCTCGTGTTCTCACGCCAGTTGGTCGATTTCGGGGCCGCCGTCCCCGGTGTCGAGCGTCGCGAGCGCATCGAGTTGCTCAACCAGACCGGCGCGACTCTCGTGCTGACGGGCGCCTCGTCGACTCATCCGGCGTTCTCTCTTTCTTTTCCCCCGAGCATGACCTTCTCACCTGGAGAGACGCGCGAACTCGAGGTGCGGTACCTGCCCAGTGGCACGGAGCCCGATGCGGCCACGCTCGAGGTAACGACCCGCTTGGGAAACGTGACCGCGGCGTTGAAGGCCATCGGCACGCCGACCACTCCTGACTGCGCGCTGCCAGGAACGTTGGACTTTGGTCTGGTTTCGAATGGCGACTCGTTGTCGCTCGAGGTGGTTCTGCAGAACAGCACCGCACTCGAAGGCATCGCATTCGTGGGGCCTGTGGAGGGTGTCGAGCCGCCCGCATTCTCGACGACAAGCGGATCCTTCCCTTTGAATGCGATGAATGAGCACACGGCAGCGTTCACTTTTCAGCCGCTGGAATCGCGTGAGTACGCCGCTACGGTGCGGCTGCGCCGTCATCACCTCTGCGCAGAGCAGCCGTTGCGGCTGATGGGCACGGGCGTGGCCTCCGTTCTGTCGTGGACTCCTGCAACTGCAAGTTTCGGAACGGTCGCGGTCGGCACGACGGCACGGATGACCGTCGTTTTCACGAACCTGCTGTTTCGCCCTGTGCGGTTGTCCCAGTTCGCGGTTCAAGAAGGCGCATCGCTCAGCGGGGTCTTCAGCGTGATGCCGTCGGAGCTTTCTGTTCCTGCTGCGACCCGAGGCGTCGACGGAACGGTCATCAGTGGCATGGCCTCTGTCGAGGTCTCGTTCACACCCGACCAGGGTGGCCCGTGCGCTGCTCAACTGACTGCGCGTACGGAACTCGCTGGCCAGCCGTCGATCTCAGTCGCGCTGCGCGGACTGGCTCAATGAAGAAGCTCATCTTTCTCGTGCTGTTTGGGTCGGCATGTGGCCGCACGCCCTTCGACCCGGATCCGATTGCAGACGCGGGCGTGAAAGAAGCGCCCCTCTTCGTGTTCACCGGTTCGAACTGCCCGGATGCCGGCACGGAGCAGGACCTCACTCCGCTTGGGTTCGATGGGATTGCGTTGGTGCGGTTCCGCGCGACGGGTGAGTGCAGCGGTGCGGGCGGCGAGTGGTTGATTGGCACGGAGGTGGGCTCGACGCGCGATCTCTTCGTGGGGCAGCACGCCTGCTCCTTCCAGCCCGCTGCGCTGCGGGACTCGACCGAGGAGCGGTTCGCGGTCGTGCGGTACATGCAGACGGCTGCGCTGTTTCACACGCCGACCGGTTGGTGCCTCACCAGGCCCGATGGTGGTGAGCCCGTCAGCAGTGATGTGAAGAACATCGCGTGGGGCGTGTACGCGACCGAGCCCGGCGCGCGGGCGGCTTACGAGCGGTTGCGGTAGTCGCGCGCAGGCTCGCGCACCCCGCGCAAGCGCCTTGCCCCGCTCAGCCTGGTGGGGTGGACACCGCCGCCGTCGTTCGTTCGGGGGACTGCGAATCTGCGCAACATGGAACCGGTCGTTCAGCGGTTTGTACCCGGTGATTCGGAGATTTCTGGAGGCGCATTTGACCGCGCTCCCTGAGCCAGTCGAAGGGTCCCCCGCGGAGGAGAGGGAGATTCAGGGCCGCTTGACGCACACTGACTGGGCAGCTGCTGCAGGCGGCGGCGCGATCGAGAGCACGCGCTTTCGAGAGATCGCTTCCAATCAGGGGTACTCGAAGCCGGGGTAGTCGAAGGCCGGCGCGATTGCGGAGAGGTCGGCTTCGGTGCCCCCCTGCGCGCGAACGATGGATTGCCAGCGGGTCTTCACCACGAGCTTCATCTGATCGATCAGTGCTCCAGCCTCGGGCTCGTTGAATCCGAATCGGAGGCACTCGGAGAGGAGGTTGGCCCGGTTGGCCCAACGTCCGTTTCGCCCGACCTCCAGGGCGAGATCGCGACGGTCGAGGGAGCGAACTGGCGAAGGCGTCAAGTCGTACGCAGGCGAGAGCTGCCAGTCGTTGCCGGGGGCGATCAGCGCGTGGTTGCGAGGGTGATCGTCGAGGTTGCTGATGAGCGCGTTGAACACCATCCGGCGGAAGAGTTCCTTTCGATCGGCGCGCGGGTCTCCCACCCAGCGCTGCAGCTCGTCGGCGAGGCGCAAGTATGACCAACGTTCCCGCTGCGTGACTCCGTCTTTGGCCCGCAGGACCGTCTTGGCGCTCACCATGCGAAACCTTCGGAACAGGCCTTCCCGATCGAAGCGCTTGACCAGCAGCACCGTCTGCCCAGCGATGGGCATCAGTCGATGCTCGGCTGCCCTGATGTCGCATTCGCGGGCGAGCTCCAGCATGGCCCCCTCCACGGCTGACACGTTCCATCGATCGCCCGCCATGGGAAACTTGGCCAGCCAGAGGTCTTCGCCGTCTTGCACGACGTTCTTCGGTCGTGCTCCGCCCATCGAGGTCCCGGGATCGAGGAGCTGGGAGACCTGCCGCTCGGGTGTAGCTTCGCTCGACTCGAAGCGGCCAGCGTCGATCTCCGCGGCAATCGAGAGCAGGCGCTCGAGGTCGAGCACTTTGTTGAAGCGTTGGACCGCCGGCGGCGGCTCGTTCTTTCGGGAGAAGGACAATGCGCCTGCGCGGTCCTCTGGCGAGTTCAAGAGGTAGTCAACCTCGGACCCCAGCCTGCCCAGGCGCGAGTCGATGACCCGTCGTCCCCACGCGTCGGGGGCCGCGTCGCGCAGGGAGCCGAAGATTCCCGACTCATCGACGATCTCCTGGGTCGCTGTGCTGATCGGAAGCTCGAAAGGGTCGATTGCAACGGCCTGCCTGCGCTCTCGGTACGACCGGGCGTAGACGAAGCGGCCACGCCATCCGCCGGCCGGGATCGGCTCCTGCGTGAAGCGCCCGCAGACGACGTCCTCGCCGCTGGGTAGCTGAATGAACACGAAACAGGACCTGGGTTCAGAAGTCGTCATCGAGCTTCTCCTTGCGATGCGTGACGCGCTTGGGGAGCCGCGCTCGCTCGAGGGCCTGCCCGACGTCATCACTGGCAGTGTCTGCGACGAGCCCCAGGCTCTGCTCCAGTCCCAGCGCCCACAGCACCCGGGCCACTGAACCGAGCTCCGTGCTGGCGACGCCCTTCTCGATGCGGATCACCGTGAACGTGGAGAGGCCTGCCCTCGTTGCCAGATCCTTTTGGGTCAGGTGCCGTCTCTTCCTCGCAACAGCGAGGCGCTGACCCAGACCTCGGCACACTTCCGCTACGGCGAAGGGAAGCAGGACTGCACTTTGACTACTCTTAACTGGCACAGACATAGTTATAGCTAACATATTTGTCCGAGCGCAGTCGACTGCTGGCTGCGGTCGGGGCGGTGCTGGTCAGACCAGGTCTGGTCTACGTTCTGCTCTGGTGGCTTGGCGACGACCCTTCGCTCAAGGCGCCCGTCAGAGCGCAGCTCGCCGGAGAACCTCGTCTTCGTGAGCGCAGCCAGTATTTGGGAGATGCGCATCAAGGAGGCGCTGGGAAAGCACCTTGTCGATGGTTTCCTGCATCTCGGCGGCGAGCGTCTTGAGCGTCTTTTGATCAGCGTCTTCGATGCGCGCCGCGGTGAGGTCGACCTTGCCGTCGCCCTGGTCTGCCTGCACCACCAGCACCGAGAGGGTGATCTGCTTGCGCAGGTAGATCTTGTTGAAGCGGAGGATCGCGTTCGCGTCAGGGCAGCGCTTGAGCCCCTCGGCCACGGCCTTGGCCACCAGGTGCGTGACGGTGAGCCGCACGCAGTGCACTTCGCGGAAGCGCTCGATGTACGCGAGCGCCTTGTCCATGCGAATGCGCATCGTTCCGTAGACGGTCGGGTCGTAGGCGGTCTGCCAGGTCCCGATCGCCATCTTCCGGAAGCTGGAGACTTCTTTCTTCGGGATCAGCTGGAGGTGGGCCATGGCCTCAGACCGCGTCGCAGGCTCTCCGCCCGGGTTCGACCAATTTCAGGATTACCCCGGCGGCCAGGTCAGCTGACGTCCACCCAGCAGGTGCAGGTGCACGTGGAAGACGGTCTGGCCCGCGGCGGAGTTGGTGTTCATCACCAGCCGATAGCCCGTGTCTGAGAAGCCCTGCTCGCGCGCGTACTTCCCCGCGGTGATGACGAGGTGCCCGAGCAGCTCGCGATCTTCGGGGTCGCGTCGTTGACGGTGGCGATGTGCCGCTTGGGAATGAAGAGCGCGTGGTGCGGCTTCGTGACGGTGCGGTGCAACCAGTGCAGCGAGGAGCTGCGCCTCGGCTTCACCTGCCACGGGCGCACGGTGTGTCCTGCGTGCACCGCTCGGAGGGCCGCCAGCACGGCCGTGCATCTCGTCGATGAAGTGCTCCCTCACTGCGCATATCGCCAGTGGACGCTCGCGTTTCCGCGCGGCCTCAAGGTGGCGCTGGCTTCAGACTCGGTGCTGCTGTCGGCGGCGGTGCGCTGCTTCGTGGCGGGCATCTTCGCGCTGCAGCGCAGCCAGGCGAGGAGACTGGGCATCGAGCAGCCGCGGCCGGGTGCCATCGCCTTCGTCCAGACGTTTACGGCGGCCTTGCTGCTTCATCCCCATACCCACGTGCTGGTGCCGGAGGGCGTCTTCAGTGGAGCCGACAAGGCCTTCGCCGCGCTGGCCGCCGCCTCGGCGCAGACGCGGCTGCCGCTGGGCGACGAGGAGAATGCCCGCCCACGTGAGGCCAGGCGTTGCGCCTTCCTGGAAGGATT
>JAYVFP010000337.1:0-23767 GCA_043773025.1 Archangium sp. | reverse complement strand
CAATCACCGGTCTCCCCGAGCGCAGTCGAGGGGGCACTTACCGCCCGAAGGCGAGGTAATCCCTCGACTCCGCTCGGGATGAACGGTGAGCGCTCCTTGTTTCGAAAAAACCCTGCGAGCGGAGTCGAGGCACCTATTTCATCAGTCTGCGCGAGAGGGTCGGGGTGAGGCCCTCACATGACTCGGCCTCTCCACCGCGTACGCAGGGAGAGGCCGGAGCACTTCAAGAACTCGAAGAACTCAGTGGCCGAAGATCATCCCCAGGCGGCCGAACCACTCGGTGATCGGCCCCGGCACGATGCCCAGACCCACCACGGCGACGGCTGAGGTGATCAACGCGAGCTCCGTGGTCCAGTGGCGAACCGGGGTGGTGGCGTCTGCCGCGGCCGGGCGCATGAACATGTACACGACCACGCGCAGGTAGAAGTACACGCCCACCACGCTGGAGAGAATGCCGACCGCCGCCAACCCGAGCAGGCCCGCATCGACCGCCGCGCTGAAGAGGAACAGCTTGCCCAGGAAGCCCACCGTGGGGGGCACGCCGCCCAGCGACAACATGAACGCGGCCATCGCCAGCGCCCAACCCGGCCGGCGCTGAGCCAGGCCCGCGAAACGCTCGAGGTCCCAGGTGTTGCCGCGGGTCTCGTCTTCGCGGCGCTCGAGCGCAGAGATGGTGCCGAAGGCGCCCAGCGAGGTGACGGTGTAGCCCAGCAGGTAGAAGAGGATGCCCTTGTAGACCGCTGACGACACGTTGGGCACGAGGCCCATCAGCGGCGTGGCGCTGAAGAGACCCACGTCGGTGGACGTCGCCGGGCCCTGAGGCGCGAACAGCGCCGCCACGCCCAGCAGCAGGTAGCCCGCGTGCGCGATGGAGGAGTAGGCCAGCATGCGCTTGACGTTGCGCTGGGGCAGGGCGAGCAGGTTGCCGCCGAGCATGGTGAGCAGGGCCATGCCGCTGAAAAGATAGAACGGCATCTCAGGGGGAATGCCCTTCACCAGGAACAGCGAGGTGCGCACGAGCGCGATGAACGCCGCTGCCTTCACGCCTGCGCTCATCAGCGCGGTGACCGGGGTGGGCGCACCTTCGTAGACGTCGGGCGTCCACATGTGGAACGGCACCGCCGCCACCTTGAAGGCGAAGCCCGCCAGCACGAGGCCCAGGCCCGCGTACACGAGGCCGGGCGAAGCGATGAAGGCCGCCGGCAACGCCGCGCTGACTTCGATGAGCTTGGTCGCACCGGTCGCGCCGTAGAGCAGCGCCGCGCCGTAGAGCAGCAACGCCGCCGAGAACGCGCCGAGGATGAAGTACTTGAAACCGGCCTCTGAAGGCCGCGGGCCGCGGCGCAGGAACGCCGTGAGCGCGTAGGTGGCGATCGACATCACCTCGAGGTTGATGAACAGGGTGATAAACTCGGCCGACAGCGCCAGCAGGCTCATGCCCGCGGCCGCGAAGAGCATCAGCGCGTAGAACTCACCGCGCTCGGCGTTGCGGTGCTTCAAGAACCCCGACGAGAGCAACACGGCAAGGCCCGTGGCGAGGCACACCATCGCCGTCATCCAACTCGAGAACGGGTCGAGCACTGCATAGCCCTGCAGCGCCGCACGTGCGGGCTCGAAGGCGTTGTGCACCGCGACGCCGCCAGCGACCACCGACGCGAGGGTGGCCAGCATCGCCTGGTAGGTGCGGGTGGCCGAGACGAGGAACACCTCGGACAGCATGAGCACGATGGCCGCGACGACCAGCACACCCGCGGGCATCACGGGCAGGAAGTCGTTGAGGGTAAAGACAGGGGTCACAATCACGGCAGCACCTTCGCGTCTCCGGGCTGAAGCGCGGGCTTCACCGGTTGCAGTGGCTGAAGCAGCATCGGCCGAACGGGTCGCACCATGCCTTCAGGGATCGGCGCAGCGGCCTGGGCCACCGCGACCTTCGGCAGTTGACGCACGTTCACGCGCACCAGGCGCTCGTCAGAGGTCCCGTCGCCCGCCGCGAACTTCGCGCGGGCGATGTAGCGCTCGGTGCTGGTGTTGAGCACGTCGAGGAACGGCTGCGGGCGCAGGCCCATCACCGCGATGAGGATGATGAAGGGCAGGGCGGCGGCGAGCTCGCGCTTGTCCATGTCTTTGAGCGTCAGGTTCTCCTGGTGCGTGACCTGGCCGAAGAAGACCTTCTGCACCATCCACAACATGTACGCCGCGCCGAGGATGACGCCGGTCGAGGCGATCACCCCGAACGCGAGCGGCAGGTTCGACTTGAAGGTCCCCAGCAGCACCAGGAACTCACCGACGAAGCCGTTGGTGCCGGGCACCGCGATGCTCGAGAAGGTGACGATGAGGAAGAAGGCCGCGAACACCGGCATCACGCGCGCGATGCCGCCGTAGTCGCTCATCAAGCGGGCGTGGCGGCGCTCGTAGAGCATGCCGAAGAGAAGGAAGAGTGCCCCGGTCGACACGCCGTGGTTGAGCATCTGGTACGCGCTGCCGGTGGCGCCTTCGGCCGTGAAGGCGAAGATGCCCAGCATGCAGAAGCCCAGGTGGCTGACCGACGAGTACGCGATGAGCTTCTTGATGTCTCTTTGCGCAAGACACATCAACGCGCCGTAGACGATGCCGATGACCGACAAGGCGGCGAAGAAGTTCTGGTACTGCCGCGCGGCCACGGGGAAGAGCGGCACCGCGAAGCGCCAGAAGCCGTAGGTGCCCAGCTTCAGCATCACGCCGGCCAGCACGATCGAGCCCGCCACCGGCGCCTGCACGTGCGCGTCAGGCAACCAGGTGTGCAGCGGGAACATCGGCACCTTGATGGCGAACGCGAGCGCGAACGCCAGGAACAGCCAGGGGCCGTACTTGAAGAGCGCGAACGCCACCGGGGTCAGCCCCACACCGTTCCCGTCGGGGTTCGCCTTCAGGTAGGTCGCCAGCTCGCGGCTCGCGGCCATCATGCCGTTGTACATCGTGGAGTAGTCGAAGCTGCGCGCGCCCGACGGTGCCGAGAGGAAGTACACGGCGAAGAGGGCCAGCAGCATCAAGACCGAGCCGACCATCGTGTAGAGGAAGAACTTCACGGCGGCCTTCTGCCGCTCTTCTGAGCCCCAGACCCCGATGAGCAGGTACATCGGCACCAGCACGGCCTCGAAGAACATGAAGAACAACATCGTGTCGATCGAGGTGAAGGCGCCGAACATCGCGGTCTGCAGCACGAGCAGCGCGACGTGGAACTCCTTCACGCGTTCAGCCACGAAGTTCCACGACGAGAGCACCACCATCGGGCCGAGCACGCCGGTCAGCAGCACCAGCGCCACCGAGAGGCCGTCGACGCCCACGTGGTAGCTGATGCCCACGTCGGAGAGCCACTCGAGGCGGTACTCCAACTGAAACTCGATGGGCGACTTCGTGTCGAACCGCATCCACGCCCACAGCGTGGTGAGGAAGCTGCCGACCATGCCGGCGAAGGTGACCGCGCGAATCTGGCCCTTCTCGTCCTTGGGCAGGAAGGCGACCAGCGCCGCCACCGCCAGGGGGAAGAAGATGACCAGGTTCAAAATGCGGGAGTCGAAGATGGAGTTCATTGAGCGGACCCGGAAGCAGCGGAACGCTGCGCGAGACAGACGGGAGCGAAGCGGACGTCTGGCCGAGGGGAAGCGACCCGGATCACGGCAGCACCTTGAAGATGGCCCACACGAGGCCGCCCGAAGCCGCCAGCGCCATGACCGCCGCGTACATCTGCGCGTCACCGGTCTGGAGGTAGCGGAGCACCGCGCCCGTTCTCGCCGTCACCCAGGCAGTGCCATGCACCGCCACGCCGTCGATCAAGATGGAGTCGACCACCTTGTGCAACGCGCGCGAGAAGAGGGTGAAGGGCTTGATGACGACGAAGTCGTAGACCTCGTCGACGTAGAACTTGTTGAAGGAGAACTTGCGCAGCGGCTCGAGGAAGGCGGGCAGCGAGCCCTTCGCCGGCAGGTAACGGCGGTAGATGAAGAACGCGGCGCCGCCTGAGACGAGCGCGATGATCCACGCCTGCAGCCAGGGCAGCACCATCGACTCGTGTTCCTTCGGCATCTCGAGGAACTGTTTGCGGGCAATCAAGTCATTGGTGGTGCGGAAGACCGGGTCGAGGAAGTTCTCCATCAGCGTCTGCGTGATGGTCACGCCACCCCGCTGCATGTGCATGATGGGCAGGCCGTGCACGAGAGCGACGACGGCGAGCACCGCGAGCACCACCAGCGGGCCCGTCATGGCGGCCGCCGATTCGTGCGCGTGGGGAACCTTCGCTTCCTTGCTGCGCTCACCTTCGAACGCGAGGAAGTACGCGCGGAACATGTAGAACGCGGTGCAGGCGGCCGTCAGCGTTCCCATGATCCACGCGAGGGTCTGCAGCCCGTGGTACCCGGCGATGTGCTGGGTGTGCGCGGCGTGGAGAATCGCGTCTTTCGAGAAGAACCCCGAGAGCGGGATGACGCCGGTGATGGCGAAGGTGCTCACGAGGAAGGTGGCCCAGGTGACGGGCATCTCTTTGCGCAGGCCGCCCAGCTTCGTGACGTCTTCTTCATCGGCGTTGCCGTGCATCACCGAGCCCGCGCCCAGGAACAGGCAGGCCTTGAAGAACGCGTGGGTGATGACGTGCAGGAAGGCCGCCCAGAAGGCGCCCACGCCGATGCCCAGGAACATCAGGCCCAGCTGGCTGACTGTCGAGTAGGCGAGGATCTTCTTGATGCCCTTCTGCGTGAGAGCGATGAGCGCCGCCACCAGCGCCGTGCTCGCGCCGATGACGGCGATCACGATCATCGCCGTGGGCGAGAGCACCAGCAGGTAGCTGACGCGGCAGAACAGGTAGATGCCTGAGGTCACCATCGTCGCCGCGTGGATGAGGGCGGAGACCGGCGTCGGGCCGGCCATGGCGTCAGGCAACCAGACGTAGAGCGGAATCTGCGCCGACTTGCCGGCAGCGCCGAGCATGAACAGCAGCATGACGATGGTCAGCGCCACGCCGTAGTTCGTGCCGGAAAGCGGGCCCGTGAGGATCTTCTCGTCGATGAGGTCGGGCAGGCTGCGCGCGGTCTCCTCGAGCACCGAGAACGCCAGCGGACCCTTGTCGGCCACGGCGGAAGAATAGGTGGGCGAGACGTGGCTGCCGGGCGCGTTCGCGGGGCGGGCGATGAGGCTCTCCACCATCACCACCAGCAAGAAGCTCGCGAGCAGGAAGCCGAAGTCACCGATGCGGTTGGTGATGAACGCCTTGCGGCCGGCGAACGCCTTCTGCGGGTCGTCGTACCAGAAGCCGATCAGCAGGTAGCTGCACAGACCGACGCCTTCCCAGCCGACGAACAGCAGGGGCAACGAGTCGGCCAGCACCAGCGTGAGCATCGCTGCGACGAACAGGTTCAGGTAGGCGAAGAAGCGCCAGTAGCCCTTGTCGTGGCTCATGTACTCGGCCGAGTACACGTGGATGAGGAAACCCACGCCCGTGATGACGAGCAGCATGGTGCCCGACAGGTGGTCGGCCATCAGCCCGAAGTTCACCCGGAAGCTGCCCGCGTGGAACCAGGTGCCGAAGTCGGCGCCCACCGCGTAGGCCACGCCACCAAAAGGGGTCGGCGACGAAGCGCGGAAGTCGTTGATCGTCCAGAACACCAGCAGCGAGAGCAGGAAGCTGCCCAGCACCGACGAGATGGCGATGAGGTTGGTGTTGGCGCGGCCGATGATCTTGCCGAACACGCCGCAGATGAACGCGCCGAGCAACGGCAGCGCGATGATCAACCACAACGCGTGGCCGGCCTGCGTGGGGTCGACGGGAGCGGTCTGAAAGAAGAGCTGGAGCTTTTCCACGTGAGTCCCTCAGTGCTTCATCGACTGGATTTCCTCGATGTTGACCGTGCCTCGGGCACGGAACACCGAGATGACGATTGCCAGGCCCACTGCGGCTTCAGCCGCGGCCACGGCGATGATGAAGAAAGCGCTCAGGTGCCCCAGGTCGTCGCCGCGGGCGCGGGCGAAGGCGACGAACGTGAGGTTCGCGGCGTTGAGCATCAACTCGATGCACATGAAGACCACGAGCGCGTTGCGGCGAATGAGCACGCCGAACATGCCGAGGCAGAACAGAGCCGCGGCGAGAATCAGGTAGTGCGACGTCGAGATGGTCTGAATCACAAGTGCCCTTTAGATGCGCGGCTTGGCGACGACGACGGCGCCCAGAATGGCCACCAGCAGCAGCAGAGACACTGCCTCGAACGGGAACAACCACTGGGTGTACATGATCTCGCCCAGGTGCTTGATGCTCCCGAAGTCCTTCATCTTCGCGGCGTCGGTCGTCCACGCGAGCTCGGTCACCGGCAGGCGGCGGAACACGGCGACCAGCGCCACGAAGAGCCCGACCACCGAGGCGCCACCCGCGATGCGCGTGGGTGAGAACGTCATCACCGGCCCGTGATCAGACAGCGACAGCAGCATGATCACGAACAGGAAGAGCACCATGATGGCGCCTGCGTAAACCAGCACCTGCAGGGCTGCGATGGTGTGCGCCCAGAGCAGCACGTAGATGCCTGCGAGGAAGAAAAATGTGGCCACCAACGACATGGCCGAGGCGATGGGGTTGCGCGCGAAGATGACGCCGCACGCACCTGCAATGGTGGAGATCGCGAAGACCCAGAACAGAACCTGCTCGACGATCGCGCTGGTCACTTGAACTCTCCGAACACACCCCAGGGCTGATCACCGTGCGGGCAGCGCTTCTGCGCGATGTGGTCTTCGAACTCTTTGCGGAACTTCTGCACGAAGCTCTGCACCGGCAATGCGCCTGCATCACCGAGCGCGCAGATGGTGTTGCCCAGACCAATCGGAGGCCAGGGCGCGATCGCCTGAGCCACGTTGATCAACGTGTCGAGGTCGGCAGACTCGCCGCGGCCCTCTTCAATCTTGCGGATGATGCGGGCCATCCACGGCTGGCCTTCACGGCAGGGAGTGCACTGGCCGCACGACTCTTCTGCGTAGAAGCGCGCCACGCGCCACAGGCAGCGCACCATGCAAGTCGTGTCGTCCATCACCATCACGCCGCCCGAGCCGGCCATCGACTGCAGCGGCTTGAACGCGTCGAACTCGAGCTTCACGTCGAGCTCGTCGGCGTTGAGCACCGGCGCCGAGCTGCCGCCGGGAATGCAGGCCTTCACGGTGCGGCCTTCGGGCAGACCCTGGCCGTATTCCTTCGCGTAGATGAGCTCGCGCAGCGAGGTGTCCATGCCCACCTCGTACGTGCCGGGCCGAATCACGGCGCCAGAGACGGTGACCAGTCGCGTGCCGCCCGACTTGCCCGTGCCCAGCTTCATGAACCAGTCCGCGCCCTTCTCGAAGATGCGGGGCAACGAGGCGATCGTCTCGACGTTGTTCACCACGGTGGGGCAGCCGAAGAGGCCGACCACCGCGGGGAAAGGCGGCTTCAGGCGAGGCCAGCCCTTCTTGCCTTCGAGCGACTCGAGCAGCGCCGTCTCTTCGCCGCAGATGTACGCGCCTGCTCCGCGCACCTGGTAGACGTTCAGCTCGAAGTCGGTGCCCATCAGCTTCTTGCCGAAGATGCCATCGGCGTACGCTTCTTCGATCGCCTTATCGAGCACGGCCGAGGGGTGTTTGAACTCGCCGCGCGAGTAGATGTAGCAAGTGTGCGCGCCCAGCGCGAAGCAGGCGATGCCGATGCCCTCGAGCATCAGGTGCGGGTCGTTCTCGAGGATGAAGCGGTCTTTCGCGGTGCCGGGCTCAGACTCGTCGGCGTTGATCGCGAGGTAGCGGGGCTTGGTGTTCTTTTCGAGCGAAGGCACGAAGCTCCACTTGAGCCCCGTGGGGAAGCCGGCGCCGCCACGGCCGCGCAGACCCGACTTCTTCACTTCGTCGGTGATCGCCGCGGGCGCCATGGTGAGCGCCTTCTTCAACTGCGCGTAGCCGCCGTTCTTCTTGTACCCGGCCAGCGTGTGGTTGGGGCCCCTGGCCCAGTCGCGGGTGATGACCTTCTCAGCGAGCACGCTCATGACAGCTTCTCCAGGAGGGCGTCGACCTTCACCTTGGTGAGGTTCTCGTGGTGGTCTTCGTTGATCTGAAGACAGGGCGCGGTGCCGCACGACGCGAGGCACTCGGTCTCACGCAGGAAGTACTTCTCGCCGTTCTCGCCGGCCTTCGTGCCGAGCTTCTGCTCGAGGTACGCGAGCATGCCTTCCGCACCGCGCAGCGCGCAGGCGAGGTTGGTGCACACGTCGATGACGTACGTGCCTGGCTTCTTGGTGTGGAACATCACGTAGAAGGTGGCCACCTCGTAGGCGGCCTCTACGGTGCTCGCCAGACGCTGAGCGACCAGCTGCATGCCCTCGGGCGGCAACCAGGTTTTCAGTGACTGAAGGAGGCGCAACGCCGGCAACATCGCCGCGCTCTTTCGTTCAGGGGGGTAATGCGAGAGCAGCTCAGCGATACCCGCATCGAACTTCTTCTGCTCGTCTGCGGTGAACAGGGGCTCCGACATGGCGAGCGGTACGTAGAAGCATCACCATGAATCGTCAACGAAATCCTTGGATTGCTGGGCCCTCGATCAGCGGAAAAGCCCCTTGAACTGCCGGTAGTGAAGGTGTGCGAAGGCCATGCTGACCGATCCGAGCAGGTGCCAGACGGCGTGACCTGGGAACAAATGGTCCTTTGGATCGCACCGCAGCCCCGAGGCATCCGACGCGGAGAAGGCGGCCGCGGCGACGATGAAGACGATGGCCACTCCGAAGAAGCCGTGTGCGACCGGGGTCTTGGAGGCCCGGCTCGCCAGCACCTCGGTGATGAAGACCAGGACGATCAGCCCCATCACGATGCCTTGCACCGGCAAGTGGAGCTTCGCTACTACCACGGTGAAGACTGTCAGCCCGGCGATGGAGAGATACAGCGTCGAGAAGAGCTTCTCGGCCGCCAGCTTCCCCAGGCGCAGCAGGTTGAGCAGGAGAATGAGGCCGAAGAAAAAGTACATGCCCCAGAAGTCGAACACCTGCGTCACGAACGAAACGGTCGCGTGGTAGATGAACGACGTCGTGCCGACCCAGAAGGCCACGGGCGCCCAGAAGCGCAGCGTGCGGCTCTCGTCTTTCCGGGTGAACCACCACAACCAGCCGGCCACCACGAGGTAGGCGAGGTTGCTCCAGGTGTTGGCAGGCTCGGCGATGATCGAGCAGAGCGTCTCTTCGCACCACTTCACGTTGGGCAGCCCTCCGAACTCGCGCAGGGGCGTCCACACGCACTCGGGGTTGCTGATGTTCGGGTAGTCGGTGAAGGACTGGGCCATGGGTCGGGGTGAAACAACGCGCGGCGCTGAAGGTCAACGAAAGCGCGGCCGACATTTCCGAAAGGTTGTGAAGGTTCCGGCTCCCCCGCGGGGGGGGAGGGAAATAAGGGGGCTACTTCAGCGGCACTGACGGGCCGAACTTCTTGTCGCCCTTGCCCGGCTCGACACCGGTCGCGCTCGGCCCCGTCTCATCAGGTGCAGGCCGGCCGAACCGGTACGGGACCTTGGCGTGAAAGCCCATCGCGCCCGAATCACCGTCGAGCTTGAGCTGTGCATCACCCTCGACCGGCGCCGTGAACGACAGCGTCAACCGCTCGGTCACCGTGACCGCCTCGGTGTTCGGCAACAGCGTCAGCTGGGTGCGCCCTTCGACCAGCTTCACCCCCGAAGGCAGCTCGACCGACATCAAGAACGAAATGTCGAGCTTGTTGACCCGCTCCACCTTCGCCAGCACCACCGCCTCGGTGTCGGTGCGCGAGAGCTCTTCCCACGTCACGCGAATGGGCGACTGCAGGCGCACCGTCGTGTTCAGCGGCTTCGGCGATTCCTGCGCTGGCGTCGAATTGGCACACGCAGACACGAACACCATCACTGCCAGAACACGCTTCATCACAGGCACACTCCGTTGACGCACGATTGACCGCTGCCGCACTGCACGCACTGAACGCCGCCGGTACCGCACGCGGTGGCCACGTTGCCCGCGCTGCAGGTGCTGCCACTCGAGCAGCCGTAACAGAACCCTGAACGGCAGGTCGGCGAGGTGCTGGGGTACGGGTAATACGCCCCGTTGCCCGTCGAGGTGGGCGCGCTGCAGGTCTGCAGAATCGTCGCAGCGGGCATGCGGTTGCTCTGCGCGGGGCTGCCACCGCAGCTCAACGCGTCGAGCGCGTCGGCCAGGTGCAGCGAAGGCTGGTTGGTGTTCACCACGTTGACCTTCGAGCAGTTGGCCCCCACGTCCCACGTGCGGCGCGTGTAGCCGCGCGGCCAGGGCGTGGTGTTCATGTGCTTGCTGGCGACCGCGTTGAAGATTTCCCTCGAGCCGGTTTGCCGCGAGTTGGAGAGGTACCAAAGCATCGCTGCCACGGCGTTTTCATCGACCTCGGCCAGCAGGTTGGTGCCGCCTGGACCCGTGATGCCGCTCATCGAGCCTGAGCCGGGGAAGTACTGCCGCGAGCCGATGTCGAACCAGAAGAACACGTTGTTCTGTTTGTCTTCCAGGAACGGCTCGTTGCGCACGGCCGCCGAGTGCCACGTGGCGTAGCCTTCGCTCCACGCCTGCCCGGGGAAGGTGGGGCAGGTCAGCGTGTGCGAGCCACCTTCGTTGGGCGAGGTGCCGTAGCTGCCCATCTGCCAGTGACCCAGCTCGTGACCTATCGTGTAGTCGCTCCAGTAGCCTTGATCCTGCGAGCCGCCCGGCATCCAGATCGACGAGTCGAAATCACCCCCGGTCTCTGAGAAGCAGGCGCCGCAGCTCCACTCGGTCCCCATCCCCATCCAGATCGAGATGGTCAGCCCCTGCCGGCCCTGATTGTTCGCGACCGAGGTGGCGTAGATGCTCTGCAGCAGGTCGAAGATGTTGAGGGCCCCTGAGCCTTCGGCCGTGGTGATGGTGGTGACGCCGCCGTTGCTGAGCGCGGTGACGGCCTTCGACCAGCTCCAGTAGCGCGCGCTTTGCCCCTGCTGGCCGGTCGAGAACGTGCCGGTACCCAGGCCGGGATCTCCGACCACGTAGCGCATGCCCAACCCGTCACCGCCGAACGCAGCGAAGAGCACGACGTCAGAGCTGCCCGGCGCGCTGGGCACCTTGATGACGTACTGACCGTTGGCATCGGTCACCGTCGCGTCGATCCAGCTCTGGCCGCGCATCGAGAGCACCAGCACGTTGCGCGCGGGCACCGCGGTCGGAGCGTCCCAATCGCTCAGGTTCGCCAGCGGGTTTCGCGTCTGGTACCGCAAGGTCGCGGTGATCGGCGTGGTCGCCACGGCGATGGCGCAGTTGGCGCCGACGGAGCTGCCCACGCACCCGCCGCCACCGCAGTTCTGCGCCGCGTTCCACGTGCCGCTCGCGCTGCACTGCTGAAGGGTGGTGGGGCTGGCGCAGCGGCTGTCGTTCTGCCGGCAGCTCCCGGTTTGCACGCAAGAAGCCCCGGCGCCCGTGGACTGACAGGTGCTGCCACCGGGGCATTGATAGGTCTGCACCGTGGGCGTGCCCGTGCCGGTGGGCACCGCGCAGAAGCGCACCAGCGAGGTCGAGACACACTGGCCACCGACCGGAACGCCCTGGCAGGGATCCGTCGAGCCGCCACCCGTTCCGCCGCCGCCGCCCGTCGCGCCTCCACCACCGCCCGTGTTGGGAGGATTGCAGGTGAAGGTCTGGGGCGTGCACACGAGCCCGAAGCGGCCACAGTCGGTGCACGCCGAGCCGCCGGTGCCGCAGAAGTCGGCGGTCGTGTTGAGGGGCGCGGTGAAGCACTGCCCGTTGCTGCAACAGCCCGTGGCGCACGTGGTCGGGTTGCACGAGGTGCTGGCCACGCAGATGAAGCTGTTGCTGTCACATCGCCGGCCCGTCGCGCCGCAGTCGACGCAGGCCGCGCCGTTGTTGCCGCAGAAGTTCGACGAGCCGTTGAGGGGGGCGGTGAAACACTGCCCGTTGCTGCAGCAGCCCGCACAGTTGCCGGGGCCGCACGAGGCCGCTCCGCCGCCTGTTCCTCCTCCGACCGAGCCCCCGCCGGTGCCGCCACCCGACCCACCGCCCGTGCCGGTCTGCTGGCAATCAGGTGCTCCGCTGGCGACCGAGCAGCTCGCGCAGGGGGTGGTCTGCTGCCAGCGGCCGCCCAAACAGCTCACCAACGCGGGGGGCAGCCCCTGACAGGCCGAGCGGCCTTCCGCCCAGGGAGGGCAGGCCGTGCCCGCGGAGCCCAATGTCAGATCGCAGTTGAAAGCCGCTCCGTCGGAGCAGCCCTTGGGCCCATTGCAGGGCGCCGCGGCCCACTTTCCCGCGATGCAGGCCCAAGTCTCCGTGCCTGATTTACAGGTGACAGTGTCCATCGGGGTACAGGGCGAGCCGACGGAAGGGCTTCCACACCCCGCCGCCGCCAGAACGAAAAAGGAACTCAACAGCGACTGACGCATGCGCACCTCAGCAGGGGCCCGTGATGTAGCACGGCGTCGCTTACCCACCTGAAGGTGGATCAAACTTTCCCTGCCCCGTCACAATCGAATAAACCCTCGACACTTCGATGAGCACTGAGCAGACCCAACCCGACGGGCCAAGCACCACCGCCCCTCTGGGAGTCCGGGTGCTCATCGTCGAGGACAACCCTCACATCATCGAGATGTACAGCTACGTGCTCAAGAAGCTCGCGGCCAACGAGTTCAAGGGCACCACGCCGCTCGAGGTGCACTTCGCCGCTGACGGCCACGCTGCGATGGCGATGTTGATGGACTCGACGTTCCAACTGGTGATGACCGACTTGTACATGCCGGTGATGGACGGCTTTCAGTTGCTCGAGAAGATGCGAGCCACGCCCGCGCTCTCCCAGATTCCCGTGGTGGCGATCTCCGCGGGTGGGCTCGACGCGCGCGACAAGGCGATGAAGCTGGGCGTGAACGTCTTCCTCAAGAAGCCTGTGCGTTTTGCTGAAGTGATGGACACCGTGAAGCAGCTCCTGCGCCTCAAGTAAAAAGGAAGGCCCGCTTCCCCCGGCGGGCACGACGACATGTCAGAGACGACGCGCGACAAAGTGAGCGGCGACGCGCTCTTCATCTTGAAGAGCCTCAAAGAGAACGTGCGGCTCGGGCGTTCCAACAAGCTCGCTGACGTGAAGATGGGCCTGGAGAACTCGGTCTCGCTCGAGTTCGACAGCTACTTCTTCTTCCTGCGAAAATTTCATTACATCGCGATGGATCGTGAAGCCCAGCTCAAGCTGACGGATCAGGGCGATCGGGTGACCTCGGGTGACGAAGTGGAGCGGTTCGGCGCAGAGATCGCCGACTTCTTCGCCGAGCAGATCACCGACGGCCTGCCGCCGCCCCCGCCGCTCGAAGACGAGCCGGACTCTCAGTCGAGCTCTGCGGCGCCTGCCATCGCGCCGCCTCCCCCGCTGCCTGCCACCGACATCATCATGGAGTCGAACCCGATGCCCCAGCCTCCCAACCGTGGTGGTCGCAAGTCGCAGGACGACGGTTTTCCCCAGGTCACCGCGCCCGAAGTGCGCTCCAGCGGTGGGTACGGCAACCCGCCCCCGCCGCCGCCTGCGCCGATGCAGCTGACCGCGGCCGTGCAGGTCTCGAGCCCCTCGAGCATGGGCTCGCCCGGCCCCAAGGGGCAGGACCTCGATCTTCGCTACCAGAAGAATGATCAGATGGGCTCGGGCCCGCTGGGCACCGTCTACAAGGGCAAGCACAACGCGCTGGGCCTCGACGTGTGCGTGAAGGAGCTCAAGGACATCTTCGGTTACTTCTCGTTCTTGCAGCGCGGCGAGGTGATCAAACGCCTCAAGAAAGAGCTCTGCGCGCAGGCGCAAGTGCGTCACCCCGGCATCGTGCAGGTGCTCGATCAGAACACCGACGTCGCGCGGCCCTACTTCGTGATGGAGCTGCTCAAGGGCAGCCTGCGCGAGAAGCTCGACGCGGCCGGCGGCAAGGGCATCCCGGTGCCGCACGCGATGCGCTACTTCCTGCAGATCGCCTATGCGATGCGGGCGGCGCACCAGCAGGGCCTGACGCACCACAACCTCAAGCCCGAGAACGTGCTGTTCGACGCCTGGGGCAACGCGAAGATCGGCGACTTCGGGCTGGGCCGCGTCATCGAGGTCGATCAAAGCAAGGGCATGCCGCAGGTCTTCGTGGGCACCGGCGGCATGGGCTACATGAGCCCTGAGCTGATCAGCCGCTCGAAAGAGGTCGGCCCGTCGAGCGACGTATACGGCCTGGGCATCCTCCTCTACGAAATGCTCACCGGTCAGATCCCCGGCCGCCGCAGCCCGCTGCCCTCCGAGATCAACTCCGATGTGCCCGCCAAGCTGGATCCCATCTTCGACAAGATGACGCAGGACCGGAAAGACTCGCGCTACCCCGACTTCGAGGCGGTGTTCGAGGACTTCTATTCTGCCTTCGCCGACAAGACATACCTGGCGCGTGGTGACCTGCTGATGTGGAGCGAGCTGGCCGGCTGAGCCTCGCCGCTGTGAAGATGATCTGAGCAGGGAACCGGCTTCCACCACCGGTCTCCCCGAGCCCAGTCGAGGGGGCACTTTCATCGCGCAGGAAAGGCAATCCCTCGACTCCGCTCGGGATGAGCGGTGCCCGTTCGCTATTTCGATGCGAACGGTGGGTTGTTCCTTTGGAGCGGTTCTCGCTTCGTTTTCCCTGCTGAGAGGCAGAGGTACCTGCCACTCTGGCGACCCGAATGGTCACCTACACGCTCGTCAGTTGTCCGCAGTGCAATGCGCCGCTGCCGAAGCTGGCCCCGACGGGCGTGATGCACTGCGACTACTGCGGCGTCGCGCTGGTGCCCACGACTGGTGGCGTGCGGCTGATGCAACCGCCCGAGGGCGATCTCCCCGAGCCTGGTCGTACGCGGCTGTGGGCGGGTGGCCGACGCTACATCCTCGAGGGGCGGGTGGCGAAGGGCAGCTCCAGCGATGTGTTCCTGGGGCGGTTCGATCACCGGCTCTCGGAGCGCGTGGTGGTGAAGATGCTGCGCGCTGCTGACGATCTCGACGTCTTTGCCCACGAGTGGGAGGTGCTCTCTGCGCTCCAGCGAGCCACCCGCGACGGCACTGCACACTTTTCCCGCCTGATGCCTTCGCCGGTCGCGTTCGGAGAAGCCCGTCTCGGCATCCACGGCACCGAAGGCACCCGGCAGGTGATGGTGCTCGGGCTCGCGTCGGGCTTCGTGCACACCTTCGATGACGTGCGCGCGGCGTACCCCTCGGGCATCCCCGCGGGCGCGTCGATCTGGTTGTGGAAACGGGTGCTGGAATCGTTGGCGTGGCTGCATGGCACGGGCTGGGTTCACGCCGCGGTGTTGCCGGAGCACCTGCTGGTGCACGCGCGCGATCACGGGGTTCGTTTGGTCGGGTTCTCCTGCGCGACGCACCTCGGTGATGCGGTGAAGGTGACCGCGGGTGGGCTTTCGCCGGGCGTCACGGCGCAGCCTGCGATCGACTACGCGATGAGCGCGCGCGCCGTGCAGTCGCTCCTGAGCGCACCTTCGCCAGAGCCGCTTGCGCGCCTGCTGGATCGCGCGGTCAATGACGCTGCCAGTTTCGCGGATGGTTGGGCTCTCATCGCCGAAGTCGATCGGGTGGCCCGCGAAGTGTTCGGCCCGCCGCAGTACGTGCCGTTCGCCATGCCTGGTTGGAGCTGACGCCGCACTCACACGCAGCACCGCAAGGAGTTCTGAAAATGGGCTACGGATCGTACAGCTACGAAGCGCATCAGGCGATCACCACCAGCCGCGCGGGCCAGTCGGCCGCGGCGGTCTTCACGGGCACGGTGGTCGACCCGAAGATGGATCCCAGGGGCGTGAAGTACCGCGAGTCGCGCGACAGCAAGGACAACCCCGACTCACTGGGCATCGTCTTCGCGCTCGACATCAGCGGCTCGATGGCGAGCATTCCCGTCGACATCGCGACCAAGCAACTGCCCGGCTTCATGAAGCTGCTCACCGACGCGAAGGTGGCGAGCCCGCAGGTGCTCTTCGCTGCGTTGACGGACGTGACGGGTGACGGACGGCCGTTGCAGGTCGGCCAGTTCGAGACCACCGCCGAGTTGATGGATCGCTGGCTCACCAAGTGTTCGCTCAACGGCGGCGGCGATGAACTCTATGAGCTCGCGTTTCACTTCTTCGCGCGCCACGTCGCCATGGACTGCTGGGAAAAGCGCCAGCGCAAGGGCTACCTCTTCATGACGGGCGACGAGCCTTCCAACACCACGCTCTCCGGCGCGCTGGTGAAGAAGTGGTTCGACACCGACGTGCAGGACATGCCTCTGGCTGAGGTCATCGCCGACGTGCGACGCACGTTTCACCCCTTCTTCATCGCGCCGGATCGCCAGCGCGGCGCCGGGGTCTCTGCGTTCTGGACGCCGTACCTGGCTGAGTCGTTCATCGTGCTCGATGATCCCGCCGACACGTGCGCGGCCGCCGCCGGGTTGGTCGCGCTCGGAGAAGGCGCGGTGTCGGGTCTCGCGCAGCTCGAGGCCAGCCTCACGAAGTCAGGCAACACGCGCGCGAAGCAGGTGACCGAGGCGCTGCGGCCGTGGGCCACGACCAACGGGAAGGCGTGACGTGGGGTACGGCGCGTACAGCTACGAAGCCCACGCGGCGCTCACCTCGCAGCGAGCGACGCGCCCGACGCAGCAGCTCTTTGCTCAGCGCGCGTGCCAGCCGTTGATGGATCCGCGCGGGGTGGGGCTGCGCGAGAGTCGTGACAGCGCGCAACACCCCGAGTCGTTGGCCATCGCCTTCGCGCTCGACGTCACGGGCTCGATGGGCGCGGTCCCTGAACGGCTCGCGCGGCACGACCTTCCGGGTCTGATGAAGCGCCTGGGGGAGTTCGGCATTCCGGATCCCCAGGTGTTGTTCATGGCGGTGGGCGACGCCTTCGATGATCGCGCGCCGCTCCAGGTCGGTCAGTTCGAGTCGACAGCAGAGCTGATGGATCAATGGCTCACGTGGACCTGGCTCGAAGGCGGTGGTGGTGGCGGTGACCGCGAGTCGTACGATCTCGCGCTCTACTTCGCGGCGCGCCACCTCGATCTCGATTGCCATCGCAAGCGCGGCCAGCGCGGCTACCTGTTCCTCACCGGCGACGAGAAGCCGTACAGCCACGTGTCGCGCAAGGCGGTGAAACAGTGGCTGGGCGAAGAGCTCGAGGTCGATCTGCCGCTGGCGTCGGTGGTGGAAGAAGTGCAGCACGCCTTCGAGCCGTTCTTCCTCATTCCTGATCTCGAGCGCCGGGCGGAGTGCGAGCGCGCGTGGCGCGATCTGCTCGGCGATCGCGTGGTGTGTCTGGAGAGCCCCGAAGACACCAGCGTGGTGGTCGCGGGCTTGCTGGCCCTGGGGCAGGGACTGCACACGCTGGATTCCGTGGCGAAGCAGTTGCGTGACGGTGGCTTCGACGGAAGGCGCGTGGGTCGGGTGGCGCGCGCGTTGATGCCTTACGCGGCGAGCCTGGGGAAAGACGATGCTCCGAAGTTGAAGCTCGAGTCGACTGCCGAGGTCCTCGACGTGTCAGACGGGCCGAGCAGGCTGAAGCGCGCCTGAGCTCCCTCTCCCCTGGGGGACTCCCGTACCTGAGGCGACGCCGACCAGACGATGCACGCTTGCTTCCGAATGGCAGGTCTGGCGATCTCGGAACATGAACCCGCGGGCGTTCGTCGTCACCGGCCTGGGCTTCGGCGATTGCGGCAAAGGCACGGTGACCGACGCGCTGACGCGGCGCTTCGATGCCCGGCTCGTGGTGCGCTTCAACGGAGGCGCGCAGGCAGGTCACAACGTGGTGCTGCCTGATGGGCGCCACCACACCTTCGCGCAGTTCGGCGCGGGCACGTTCGTCGAAGGCGTGCGCACGCATCTGGCGGCCGAGGTGGTGGTGCACCCGACTGCGCTCGCCGTCGAGGCGGAGTACCTCGCGCGCGCGGGTGTGCCCGATGCGCTGAGTCGACTGACGGTCGACCCACGGTGTCTGGTGACGACGCCGTTTCATCAGGCAGCAGGGCGGTTGAGGGAACGCCTTTCGGGACACGGCACCTGCGGCGTGGGGGTCGGCGAGACGGTGCGTGATGCGTTGGCTCATGAGGACGACGCGCTTCGGCTCGGCGGGCTCAGCGACGCGGGCGAACAGCTCGAACGCATTCGGCTACGGCTGCTCGAGACACTTCCTCCCGACGTCGCGCGCGACAGTGACTGGTCGATGCTTCAGGACCCTTCGTTGTCACAGCGCTGGTTAGAGGTGGTGCGCGCGTTGCCGCTGCGCCTGGTGATGGATGACGAAGTCGCGCACGCGCATCGGAACCACACCATCGTGTTCGAAGGCGCACAGGGAATTCTGCTCGACGAGCATCACGGGTTTCATCCCCACACCACGTGGAGCACCTGCACCGCGCGCAACGCGTTGCACTGGCTGCGCGATTCGCCGCATCAAGTAGAGAAGGTCGGCGTGTTGCGCAGCACGTTGACGCGGCACGGTGCGGGGCCGCTCCCGTCGGAGTCTGCGGACCTGTCGGCCCAGTTGCCCGAGCCGCACAATTCAAGTGCGGGGTGGCAGGGTGCATTCCGCGTGGGTTGGTTCGATCCGATTCTCTTTCGCTATGCGATGGCCGCGAATGGCGGTGTCGATTGGCTCGCGCTCACGCACGTCGATCGACGGCAAGCTCGCTTCGTCGAGAGCTACGACTTCGAGTTGGCGGCGTTGACCGCGCCTGAAGGTTCGCCCGGGCGGCTGGCTCAACAGACCGCGTTGACTCGTTCGCTCTTGCTCGCGGTGCCGACGCTGGCCCCGATTCCTGACGAAGATTTTGCAGACTGGGTCGAGCGCACGCTCAGCGCCCCGGTCAAGCTGTCGTCTCACGGCCCCACGTACGCCGACAAACGCTGGCGGTGAGTTACTCGGGACGCCACTTCCATCAGTGAGGCATCTGCGCCTGGGTTTCGGCTCTGCGATGCCGCTCGGCGGTGGCGTCGCACAGGGGCTACAGAAGCGCCTGCACCTCGGGCCGGTTCCTCACCTGCGCCAAATCGACGTCGGTGCGAACCGCAGCGAGCCCTCCGTAGCCGAGCGTCTTCGCTTTCTGCAGCGCGGTGACCGCGTCTTCCAGCCGGCCCAGGTGACACAGACAGCACGCCTCGTTGTACGCGTGCACGCCATCACCGGTGCGAATGCGCTCACTGGTGCACAGCTCGAGTGCCTGCGCATACGCGCCTGCCTCGAAGAGCCGCGTGGATCCACTGCCTGCCAACTCGACGTGCTTCCGAGCAAGCGCCAGTGCGTCGTCGAAGCGCTCCCGGGCGATCAACGCTGCCAGCAGCAACGGCCGCTCATTCTCCGTTCCCGCGCCCGCGGGCTCGAGCAACTGAATCACCTTGTCGACGTCGTTCTCGGTCGCAGCGAGCCGGGCCTGCAGCGAAATCGAAGGCGCGGTGCCCGTCATGGTGTTCACCGCGCGGCGTGCTCCCGCGAAGTCGCCCTTGCGGAGACGAACCCAGGCCAGCTCCTCGGTCAGCTTCGCGCGCTGCTGAGGATCCACCACGCTCATCAACGCGAACTGCAGCTTCTTCTCTTCGTCTTCAGTCTGCACCGCGGTGACCTGCGGCGGGCCCTTGCCGGAGAGGTTCCACCGGCCGTAGCCCTGAAAGAGCCCCATCGCGCCGAAGTACCCGAGGAGGATCGACCTCTGCGAGACGGCGAGGGCGACGATCAACCCGCCGCCCACGATGCTGAAGAGCGCCACCACGCGGTCGCGCCGTTTGCCGGTGGCCCAATGCAGGCCCGAGTCGAGCACGTGCCCGCCATCCCACGGGAGAATCGGCAGCAGGTTGATGATCGACCAGCCGATGTTGATCCGCACCGCGTCAGTCAGCGCCATCGCGAGATCGGCGTTCGGCGAGGTGATGATGCGCCGAGCGGCGAACGCGATGAGGCCCAGCGTCAGCCCTGCGCCGGGACCTGCGAGCGTGATGAAGAAGCTCTGCCGCGGCGTGGGCCGGGCGCTCTCGGGATAGCTGGTGTGGCCACCCAGGCCGTGCAGCGTGATCGACGGAGGGAACCCGTACGCGCGCATCGCCAGGGCGTGCCCGAACTCGTGCAGCATCACGCCGATGAAGACGAGCACGCTCCAGATGACGGCGCCGCGCAGGTCGCGCGTCTGCAGCGCGAAGAGCGGAATGATGAAGAACCACGGCTCGATCCGCACCGGGATACCGAGCAGCGAGAACTGGAGTCCGGAACGTTCAGACATGGGGCCCGAGTCGTAACCGGCTCTGCGCGCCAGAACTACCGTAAGAGGGTGAGAACATGTCGGCACCCACCCAGAGGGAGGACTCAGAAGTTCACTGCGACGCCGACGCTGAACACGTGCCGCAGGTAGAGGAACTCGTTCTGGGGCAGGAACCCCAGAAAGCCCGCGTAGCGAACGTCGAGATCGAAGTGTTTGCTCAGCGGCTTCACCAACTTCACCGTGATCGACGACACGTTCTCGTCCTCTTCGAGCACGGTGAGATCCGGTGACAGGTAGACCCCTTCGGGAAACACCGCAGGCTGCCAGGTGATGCTGGTGAGCAGGGTCAACTCCCAGGGCAGGCGGAAACCCGCGGTCGCGTTGAGCCGGTGCCGCTGCACGCTCTCACCGAACGAGTTCGAGGCTTGATCGAAGTACGAATAGCTGAACGTGAAATGAAACGGCCCGCGAAAGGAGTAGCTCGCGCCCCCGCCGAACACGTTGTCCGCACGCACGCGCGGCGGCGGCGGCTCGGTGCCCTCAGGCAACGGGCGATCGCGCGCCATGCCGTTGTAGGTTCGCGGGTTGTACGAGCCGAAGAGCGAGACCGAGTGGCGCCGGTTGATGCGGTAGCGCGCTGAGACGGTGCCGTCGGGCCCCCAGAAGCTGTACTCGAAGCGGTTGTAGAAGAGAAAGCGGTGCGCGTTGAGCTGTGCTCGCAGGTCGACCGCGGCATCGGGGAAGAAGTCGAGCACCGCGCCGCCGATGAGATCGGTGTAGTCGCGCTCAGCGCCGCGCCGATCGCGCGCCCGCCCCGAGATGCCGAAGGCGAAGTACTTCAGGAAGGAGACGGTGGCCTCCAGTTGCGCCGCCTGCACCACCGTGTCTTCCGTGGGGAGCAGCACGAACTTGCGGCCGCTCACGTCGTAGCTGCCGGCCATCCGCACGTGCTCGCCGATGCGCAGGATGCCTTCGAGCTGGCCCAGGCCGAAGAAGAAGAGATCGGGCTGCGTGCCGCGTTCGGTCGAGACGAAGTCACGCCGGGCATTCGAATCGATCGCCGGGCCCACCCACAACCGCGCGCGCCCCTGGAAGTCGGCCGCCGACGCGGAGGTCGTCGTCAGCAGCGCCAGCAAGGTGAACGAGCGTCGCACCACGAGGACGCGGAACTTAGCGAACCCCGACGAGGAGGCCACACCGTTCCTCCCGCGAGGGTCGGCGGAAAGAGGATTCGGGTTCCATCACCGGTCTCCCCGAGCCCAGTCGAGGGGGCACTTGCAGTGCGACGCAGAGGCAATCCTTCGACTGCGCTCGATGCGAACGGTGGTGCAGGATCACTTCAACTGCGAAGCGCGCTTCTGCAGCTCGTCAGCCCTCTTCTTGAGCTGCCCCGCGAGCCCCTGCAGGCGAACACGCTCGACCTCGAGGTCCTCCAGGTCGTCATCACCACCTGAAATCGCCCGCGCTCCACCGATCTGCACCCGCGCATCAGACGCGCTGGTCACCCGGATGCTCGACGAGTCGAGGCCAGTGTTGAATGAGGTGCCCTCGCTGTTGCGGCTGGGCGCAGTGGGAAGCCCCGCGGCCTGAGGGCTCGCGTTGCCGAAGGAGCCGACGCTGCCTGCCGTGGTGTCCGCGGTGGCCGCCTGCGGAGGCGGAGCGCTCTCCTGCTGAGTTCCCGTCGGCGCGGTGGCCGGCGTGATGACCGTACGCTGTACGCGCAGGCGGCGATCACCATCGTCGAACATCGACTCTTCACCCATGAAGCGCTGCACGCGGCGATCGAGCTCGACCTCGTCACGGCGCTCGGCGATGCGGGCCTCGAGCGACTTCACCTCGCGGCGCAGCTTCTCTTCGTTGTCGCGCAGCAGGTCGGCTTGCTCCAGCAGCTCTTCCGGATCGTCGCTGGGGCGCACGGCGTCGAGCGTGGGAATCTTCGAAGCAGGCAGCGTCTGGCGCAGCGCATCACGCTCGGTGCGCAGCTTGCGGAGCTGGGCGATGAGGTTCTTGCGAACGGTGCGGTCACCCTGGCGATCGAACTCGGCACGCACGCGCGAAAGCTCAGAAGACAGCCCGTCGAGCAGCGCCACGTTGGCGGTCTCGAGCTCGGCTTCGCGGCCGTTGACCTGCGCGGCCAGCTCACTGAGGGCGCCCGAGAGTTCCTGGCTGCGCTTGAGCGACGCGTCGAGTTCACTACCGGGGAGCAGCTTGCCTTTGGAGGCAGCCTTCAGGGTTTCGATCTGTGAAGAGAGCGTCGAGAGCTCGTTGCGCTGCTTGAGCTGCTCGGCCCGAAGCGCCGTCACCTGGTCTCGCGCGCCCCGGCTGCCCGAACGAAGGGCGTCGAGGGATCCCGCGCCCCACACCGGGAAGGCGAAGAGGCAGGCGGTGAGGAGGGCGGCGCTCAGCTTCATGATGGGAGCTCTCTTGAGCAACGGCGGTGCCAAGACGCAAGGCCCAATCGCACCGGAAACCAACCCTTTGGCACGATGTGCGACAGTCGCATCCCAATGAAAAAAACGGTGATCGACAGTTTTCCGAGGCGCGCGTGAAACGACCCCCCTCGGCGCTCTGGCGGGTGCACAAGCCGCCCGGCGTCAGCAGCGCTTCGCTGGTCGATGATTTCCGCCGCTCGCATGGGGGCAACTTTACCTTGAAGGTCTCCCACGGGGGGGTGCTCGACCCCTTCGCGGAGGGCCTGGTGCTCCTGCTGGTGGGCGCCGCCAATCGCCTGTTCGAGGCGCTGCACGAGGTGCCCAAGACGTACGTGGCGCAGGTGCAGTGGGGCCTCGAGACGGACACGGGAGACGCCGGCGGGCGCGAAGTGCGGCGCGGTGATGCGAACGCGCTCACGCCAGATCAGCTCGACGCGGCGTTGGAAAGCTTTCGCGGGTGGACCGCGCAGACGCCCCCTGCCACCAGCAACAAACGCGTCGAGGGTGAACGTGCGTACCTGAAGGCCCACCGCGGGGAAGAGGTGGTGTTGCCGCCGCAGCAGGTCTACCTGCACTCGGCGCGGTGGCGCTCGCACCAACTGCCCGTCAGCAGCTCGCTCGAGGTGGTGGTGCGGGGCGGTTTCTACGTGCGCAGCCTGGCCGTCGATCTCGGGCGCGCGCTCGGCGTGGGCGCACACGTGGCCGCTCTCCAACGCAGCGCGATCGGCAGCTATGAGGACGTGACGGAGCCGGTGCAGCACACCGGGCGTGACGTCTTGCCGTGGTTGTCTTCGATGGAGCTCGACGACGCGCAGTGGGGCGAGCTCAAACGCGAGGTGAACCCGCAGGTGATTTGCGCTCCGGGCTCGTGGGTGATGCCTGAGGGTTTTCCGGCTGCGACGGCGGGTGTTCGAGCGATGCACCAGGGGCGGCTGGTCGCGTTGATCAGGCAGGGGCCTCCGCTGATTTTGCCGGGGGGGATTTGAAAGCCCCTCACCACCGTTCGCATCGACAGGGTTGGCCGAAATAGAAATGACTCCAATCACCGGTCTCCCCGAGCGCAGTCGAGGGGGCACTTACCGCCCGAAGGCGA